>JANMBJ010000368.1:0-12111 GCA_031360335.1 Candidatus Nanopelagicales bacterium | reverse complement strand
GCAGCGCAACCCCGCCACCGAAGCTGTTGCCGACGAGATGCCGCGCGCTCGATGCCGAGCGGGTCGAGGAAGCCGAGCTGACAGTGCGCCGCACTGTGCCGCGGTGCGGACCAGCGGTCTATCTCGTTGGGTCGGAGTGGGTTTCGTCACGTGTTCGGGCTCGTGAGCGTCGAGGGAGGCGGCGTACGAGGGGAGTCTGAGGTGAGGCTGCCCTGCGTGCCCGAGGGCACACCCGCTGAGTAGTTCATCGTTGAACCATCGGGCGTAACTTCGCAGATGTCGGACCACGACAGACACGCACATCCTGCAAGGGGGCACCTCATGAAGCGCCGCACTCTCGATCTCACACTCGCCACCGTCGGCCTGATCGTCGCCATCGTCATGGCTCTTGCCGGAGGGCTCCTGCTCTTCGCCTCGAACTTCACGTCGAACACAGTGAGCACCGAGCTCTCCGCCCAGCAGATCTTCTTCCCGCCGGTCGAGCAGCTCTCTCCCGACCTGCAGCAGTACGCCGGTCAGCAGGTCACCACCGGCGCCCAGGCCAAGGCCTACGCCAGCATGATCGCCGAGCACCTCGACGCCGTCGCCGGTGGCAAGACCTACAGCCAGGTCAGTGGTGAGTGGATCGCCTCCAACAAGGACGCGACCAAGCGCGACCCGGTGCTCGCCGGTCAGCGTCAGACCCTGTTCATGGGTGAGACCCTGCGCGGTCTGCTGCTCAACACCTACGCCTTCTCCATCTTCGGCCTGGTCGCCCTCATCGCCGGCATCGTCGCCCTCATCGCCTGCGTGGCGCTCCTCGCTCTCGCGGTCGTCGGCTACCTGCACGCCCGCCACACCCCGCAGGACGTGCTGGTCGGTGCTCCGCACCTCGAGTCGATCCCCGCATGACGCACGCGTGACGACGCCGCTGTCGCCCGTCGGCCCCGAGCCGGCACCGCACACGAGGAAGGCCCCGGCACCTGTCGGGGCCTTCCTCGTGCGTGGTGCCGAGGTCAGGTCGTCAGTGCTGCGACGGCCCAGATCGAGGTGGCCAGCACCGCCGCCGTGAACCCGATGAGGATCGCGAGCCCGGTGCCCTTCATCGCCTCCACCGTCGAAGCCCAGGCGAGGGCATGGTCGCGGACCCGGATCCGCTCGGCGAGGTAGACGCCGAGCACGAACCCGAGCGGCAGCCCCACGACGGGCACCGCGAAGAACCCGACGATGCCGACGAGGCCCCCGAAGGCCAGCGTGCGCCAGGGGATCCCGGCTGTGGTCATGCGACGAGTGGGCACCAGGAACGTGACGACGTGCCCGACGAGCAGCAGGGCGATCGCGATTCCCGCAGCGGCCCAGGAGATCACGCTGTGCTCGACCACGGCCCACACGAGGATGGCGCCGCCGACCAGCAGGTCTCCGGGGAGCACCGGCAGCACCGTCCCCACGATGCCGACCAGGCACGCGACCGCGACGAGCAGCTCTCCCCAGGCAGGCACCCCGGCAGGTTAGGGGCTGACCCCGGGTAGGGCCAACCGTGCCTGGAGTGCCGACGTACGCTCCCCACCATGGAACACCGACCTCTGGCCGACCGTCTCGTCTCCGTCGTCGGGCTCGGAGCCTGGCAGCTGGGCAGCGACTGGGGCGCAGTCGAGGAGACCGAGGCACTGGCGCTGATCGACGCTGCAGTCGAGTCGGGGGTGACGTTCATCGACACGGCCGACGTCTACGGCGACGGTCGCAGCGAGCGGATCATCGGCGACTGGCTGCGTGAGCACCCCAGCGCCGGGGTGATGGTCGCCACCAAGATGGGGCGCCGGGTCGAGCAGAAGGTCGAGAACTACTCTCCCGACGCGATGCGCACCTGGAACGACCGCTCGCGGACCAACCTGGGGGTCGACACCCTCGACCTCGTGCAGCTGCACTGCCCGCCGACCGAGCTCTACGCCACCGACGCCGTGTTCGACGACCTTGACGCGATGGTGGCGGAGGGCCGGATGGCGGCCTACGGCGTGAGTGTCGAGACCTGCGTCGAGGCGCTGGCAACGATCGCCCGACCGCACGTGAGCAGCGTCCAGATCATCCTCAACGCGCTGCGGCTCAAGCCGCTCGAGCAGGTGCTGCCTGCGGCGGCCGCTGCGGGCGTCGCGATCATCGCCCGGGTGCCGCTCGCCTCCGGGCTGCTCTCGGGCCGCTACGACGCGAGCACCACGTTCGGCGCCGACGACCACCGCACCTATAACCGGCACGGCGAGGCGTTCGACGTGGGTGAGACGTTCTCCGGCGTGCCCTTCGACCTCGGGCTCGCGGCCGTGCGCGCGCTCGCGACCGTGCTGCCCGAGGGCGTGAGCACAGCCGCCTTCGCGCTGCGCTGGATCATCGACCAGCAGGGCGTCACCACGGTCATCCCGGGCGCCCGCAACCGCGAGCAGGCCCTCGCCAACGCGTCCGCCGCGGCGCTGCCGGCGCTGACGCCTGCCCAGCTCGACGCCGTAGGGTCGATCTACGACGAGCACGTCCGCGCCGCCGTCCACTCCCGCTGGTGATCCCACCGCTGACGTGCGTGTCGTGGGGCTCCGCAAGCCCGGCAGCACCCCCAGCAGCCAGGTCAGCCGTGGGTGGGGCCGGGTACGACGAAGGCCGCCGGCCCTGTCGGGGCGGCGGCCTTCGTCGTGCGTGGGTGCTCAGACCTCGGTGATGGGGGTCTGGGTGGGCTCGAGCTTGTTGGTCTCGTCCTGGACTCCGAGGGCGAGGGGGCGGAGGCGAGCCTCGTGCTCGCGGAAGTGGTGACCGCAGAAGAGCAGGTCTCCGCCGGCGGCCAGCGTGACGCGGACGTACGCCTGGGCGCCACAGCGGTCACAGCGGTCTAGCGCTGTGAGCGGGGTGGTCGGGCTCAATGTGGCGGTCATCCTCTACCTCCTGGTCGGCCTTCAGTCTCGCACGGTCCAACGACGAGCACCGCCCAGGGCATCCCCGGTTCGCCTCTGGCGTAAGCCGATCGTGACCCGGATCACCCGCTCGCGCCAAAGCCATCCCGCGGCGTGTCGCGACGGTCACCCTGTGTCGGCACCGGTTTCCCGCTCGGACGGAGCAGTGTGGTCGCAGAACGTCATTCCCGTGTCACGCCCCGGACACAACCCGATCGGGGGATCGGGGGGTACGGCGCGCCCGGCAGGGCTCGGTCGTGCCCTCCCACTACTCTCAAGGCCACAGGGGCGGGCGTTGTTCCCGCGCCCGAGCACTGCCGTCTGCCCACCACCCGTCCCGTCCCTCGGAGCGTGCCGCACCATGACAGCCCAGCCCGTCGCCCCACGAGCCACGAAGACCTCGGGCGGGTACTCGGCCAAGCACCTCTCGGTGCTCGAGGGGCTCGACGCGGTCCGCAAGCGCCCTGGCATGTACATCGGGTCGACCGACGGCCGCGGCCTCATGCACTGCCTCTGGGAGATCATCGACAACTCCGTCGACGAGGCGCTGGCCGGGCACGGCCACCGCATCGACGTCGTGCTCCACGCCGACGGCTCGGTCGAGGTCCGCGACGACGGCCGCGGAATCCCGGTCGACGTGGAGCCCAAGACACGGCTCACCGGTGTCGAGGTCGTGATGACCAAGCTCCACGCCGGCGGCAAGTTCGGGGGTGGCTCCTACACCGCGTCCGGCGGCCTGCACGGGGTGGGCGCCTCGGTCGTCAACGCGCTCTCCGAGCGGATGGACGTCGAGGTCGACCGCGACGGCAAGACCCACGCGATGTCGTTCAAGCGAGGGGTCCCCGGGATCTTCGAGGGTGCCGGACCCGACGCGGAGTTCAGCAAGAAGTCCGGCCTTCTGGTCTCCGGCCGCGCCAGGAAGGGCGTCACCGGCACGCGCACCCGCTACTGGGCCGACCGGCAGATCTTCGTCAAGGACGCGGAGTTCGACGTCGAGGCGCTGCGCGCCCGCGCCCGTCAGACGGCCTTCCTCGTCCCCGGTCTCATCATCGAGATCCGCGACGAGCGCGGCAACGAGCCCACGGTGGAGACCTACTGCTTCAAGGGCGGGATCGCGGAGTACGTCGAGTTCCTGAGCAAGGACGAACCGGTCAGCGGCGTGCTGCGGCTCAAGGGGTCGGGGCACTTCACGGAGACCGTCCCCGTCCTCGACGGCAAGGGGCACATGACCTCCCAGGAGGTCGAGCGCGAGCTCGGGGTCGACGTCGCGCTGCGCTGGGGCACGGGCTACGACAGCGACCTGCGCAGCTATGTCAACATCATCGCCACCCCCAAGGGCGGCACGCACGTCTCGGGTTTCGAGCGAGCGCTGGTGAAGACGGTGAACGCTGCGCTGCGGGCCCAGAAGGCGCTCCGGACCAGCGAGGACAACGTCGTCAAGGACGACATCGTCGAAGGTCTCACCGCCATCGTCACGGTGCGCCTGTCGGAGCCGCAGTTCGAGGGTCAGACCAAGGAGGTCCTCGGCACGCCGGCGGCCACCGCGATCGTGTCCCACGTCGTGTCGAGGGAGCTCGCTGCCTGGCTGGCCAGCCCGCCGCGCGGTGACAAGCAGGTCGTCAAGAACGTCCTCGAGAAGATCGCAGGCGCTGCACGCACGCGCATCGCGGCACGTACCCATCGCGACGTCCAGCGCCGCAAGAACGCCCTCGAGTCCTCGGCACTGCCGGCCAAGCTGGCCGACTGCCGCACTGACGACGTCGAGCGCAGCGAGCTGTTCATCGTCGAGGGCGACAGCGCCCTGGGCACCGCCAAGCTGGCTCGTAACGCCGAGCACCAGGCGCTGCTGCCGATCCGTGGCAAGATCCTCAACACCCAAAAGGCGTCCGTCGCCGACATGCTCAAGAACACCGAGTGCGCCGCGATCATCCAGGTGATCGGGGCCGGCTCGGGTCGCACGTTCGACCTCGAGCAGGCGCGCTACGGAAAGATCATCGTGATGTCCGACGCCGATGTCGACGGGGCTCACATCCGCACCCTGCTGCTCACCCTCGTGCACCGCTACATGCGCCCGCTGCTCGAGGCGGGCCGGGTCTACGCCGCGGTTCCTCCGCTGCACCGCTTCGAGATCACCAACCCGGGCAGCAAGAAGAACGACATCGTCTACACCTACTCCGAGGACGACTACCGCAAGGTGCTCGCCGACCTCAGCGCCCGGGGACGGTCGTACAAGACGCCGCAGCGCTACAAGGGCCTCGGCGAGATGGATGCCGGTCAGCTGCGCGAGACCACGATGGACCCGGCCAGCCGGACCCTGCGCCGCATCACGATGACCGAGGTCGATGCCGCAGCCGAGGTCTTCGACCTCCTCATGGGCACCGACGTGGCTCCCCGCAAGGAGTTCATCGTCGACGGCGCCGCCTCCCTCGACCGCACCCGCATCGACGTCTGACAGCACGCATGGACACCCTCGCGATCTTCGCGCACTTCGATCCCGACGGGCTGGTGGCGCCGCACGTCCTGCGCCACGTCGATGCCCTGGCAGAGGTCGCGGCACGCGTCGTCGTCGTGAGCAGCGCCGAGCTCGTCCACGAGGCACGCGCAGCGATCTCGTCGCGCGCCGAGCTCGTGGTGCGCCCCAACGAGGGCTATGACTTCGCCTCGTGGCAGGCCGGTCTGCGCCATCTCCGATCATGGCGCGAGGCCGAGCGGATGATCATCGCCAACGACAGCGTCGTCGGCCCGCTCGTGCCCTACTCCACGATCGTGGCAGGCGTGGTCGAGGGCGGCGCGCCGTGGTGGGGCATCACGGCGAGCCGTGAGCGGGCCACCCACCTGCAGTCCTATGTCCTCGGTTTCGAGCGTGCCGCGCTCGAGCACCCCGCGTTCGCGGACTTCTGGGACGGCCTGGCGCTGTTCGAGGACCGGCTCGACGCGGTGCTGCAGGGCGAGATCGGTCTGTCCGGGTCGCTGTCGGCAGCGGGGCTCGAGGGGCGGCCCTACTTCGCGCCGTCGCCCGCGGACGACCGGCTGGCCCGCCAGCGTCGGGCACGCGTGGAGTACCTGCGGCGGATGACGCCCGTCCAGGACCCGTCGGCACCGCCCGTGTCGTCGGTCGAGCCTCCGGTGCCGTACGCCACGACCCGGCTCCGGGCGCAGCGGGGAGCCGCGCCGTATCTCGCCGCGGGCACGAGCTATAACCCGATGAATGCGCTGTGGGACCGAGTCTTCGACGGGCAGCTGCCGTTCGTGAAGCTCGAGACGCTCCGCGACGATCCCTACCTGCTCGACCCCTACGACACGATGCTCCACGAGCTCGAAGAGGCGTTCCCACGCGAGTTCGACGGCGTGCGCGACTATCTCGAGCGGATCAGTCGGACGTTCGCCGCTGCCGGGCGTGGGCGCAATCCCGCGCGCGAGTGGGCCGCGGCCGCGCCGAGGTCGGAGCATCTGACCGGACCGTGGGGCACCCTGCCCCCGGTGCACGTACGCCCCCAGGAAGGAACCACACCCGTGGACGGCACCAGCATCGGACCGGATGACTACGGCGACGCCTACTACTCGCACTACAACGGGCCGGCCTACGACCCGGCAGAGCCGCACTGGCAGCAGTTCTTCGGCCGGGTCGCGCAGCTGGTCGTCGACATCCTCCATCCCGCCACGTCCCTCGACGTCGGCTGCGCGATGGGCATCTTCGTCGGCAACCTGCGCGAGCTCGGGGTCGACGCCGACGGTGTCGACCACTCGGACTACGCCATCTCCAAGGCCGACCCCCGGGCCGAAGGCCATCTTCGGGTCGGCGACATCACCGAGCCCCTCGTGGGTCGCTGGGACCTCATCTCGGCGATCGAGGTGCTCGAGCACCTGCCCGCCAGCCAGATGGATGTCGTCATCGCCAACATCTGCTCGGCCACCGACACGATCCTGCTGTCGACGACGCCCGACGACTTCAACGAGGGCACCCACATCAACGTGCGGCCGCCGTCCTACTGGGCCGCGCTCTTCGCCTCACAGGGTTTCCACCGACGGTTCGACATCGACGCGTCGTTCCTGAGCCACTGGGCGGTCGTGCTCCAGCGTCGCCCGATGGACGTGCGCACGGTCGTCGCCGACTACGAGACCGCCCTGTGGGACCTCAAGCGCGAGAACGTCGGCACCCGAGAGGCGGTCATCCACCGCGACCGCGAGCTCGCCGACCTGCGGGCGAAGGTCGCTCGTCTCGAGCCGGCGGAGAAGCGACTCGCCGCGGTCGAGCGTTCGACGTCCTACCGGGTCGCGAGCGGCGCGGCACGACGGCTCCGGTGGACCAAGCGCGGTTCCTAGCCGACCTGCTGGGTCAGGCGAGCATGTCGCGCACCAGCGGGATCACCTTGTCGCCGTAGAGCTCGATGCTGCGCATGAGGAGCGGGTGCGGCAGGCGCCCCATGGAGTACTTCAGGTCGAAGCGGGACAGGCCCAGCAGCCGCGCGGTGGTCGCGATCTTGTGCGCGACCGTCTCGGGGGTGCCGACGTACATCGCGCCCTGCGGTCCGACCTGCGCCTCGAACGCCGCGCGGCTGGTCGGTCCCCAGCCACGCTCGGCGCCGATGGTGTTGTGCATCCGCTCGTAGTGCGGCCACGCGAGCTCGCGCGCCGCCTCGTCGCTGTCAGCGACGAAACCGGGGGAGTGCACGGCGATCGGCAGCTCCGCGTGACCGAGCTCGCCGAGCGCACGACGGAACAGATCGGCGTACGCCGCGAAGCGGTCGGCCGGCCCGCCGATGATCGCGATCACCAGCGGCAGGTTGTAGCGCGCTGCGCGCACGACTGACTCGGGACTGCCACCCACACCGATCCAGGCCCGGAGCCCCGACTCGGTGGTCGGGTAGACCCGCTGGTCGGTGAGCGGCTCGCGCGTGGGACCCGACCAGGTCACCGGCTGCTCGGGGAGCAGCGCCGTGAACAGGTCGAGCTTGTCGGTGAAGAGCTCCTCGTAGTCGGCGAGGTCGTGCCCGAAGAGCGGGAAGGACTCGATGAACGACCCACGGCCGAGGATCACCTCGGCGCGGCCACGGGAGACTGCATCGAGGGTGGCGAATCGCTGGAACACCCGGATCGGGTCGTCGCTGGAGAGCACGGTGACGGCAGATCCGAGTCGGATGCGCTGGGTGCGCGCCGCGATGGCAGCGAGCACGACATCGGGGGTCGACACGGCGAAGTCGGCCCGGTGGTGCTCACCGAGCCCGAAGAAGTCGACCCCGACCGAGTCGGCCAGCACACCCTCCTCGACGACGTCGCGGATCACCTGCGGCTGCGGCACCGTGGTGCCGTCGTCGGCGAGCGTGACATCACCGAAGGTGTCGAGGCCGAGCTCGAGCACGTCGTTCATGCGGTCTCCTGGGTCGTCGACGGGTCGTGCTCACGCAACACCGTCACATCACCGTTCCATCCCGCGGAGCAGAGCAGGGCGGCTAGGTCAGGTCGAGCAGGGCACGCAGTGCCGCGACCGACGCAGCGGGATCGGTGGTGTCGAACCGGAACGCCTGCAGGCCGGCGTTGCGGGCACCCTCGACGTTGGCGGTGAGGTCGTCGACGAACAGCACTCGCGACGCGTCCGCGCCGAGAAGGTCGACCGCTGCCGTGAACGCCGTCTTCTCCGGCTTGCGCACACCGATGTCGAGGGAGTCGACGATGCGCTCGAAGAATCCGGCGTACTCCCAGGAGGTGCGCCAGCCCTCACCGAGGAACTTGGTGGCGTCGTTGGTGAGCACGGCCTGGCGATAGCGGCTCGGGATGTCGGCCAACAGCGCGACGACGACCGGTCGGCCGCGCCCCTCCCAGCCGAGCTCACGCAGGGCGTCGTAGATGTGCAGCCCCGGCACCGACTCCTGCGCGAGCGTCTCGATGTCGCGCCAGTAGCCCGGCTCGTCGCGTGCACCCGAGTCGACCTCGTCGTACGCCGGGTCACCGCGCGGCGAGAACGGACCCCTCGGCAACGTGCCCTCAGGCATCCCGGTGTGCGCCTCGAGCTCGCCGAAGCGCTCGAAGGGACTCTGGTAGAGGACCTGGCCGATGTCCCACAGCACCACGTCGATGTCGCTCACCACAGCCTCCGAGCTCGAGTACGGCGTTCACGATCACGACGTGCGGTCAGGACGTGTCCCTCACGGGCACTTTCTGGCCTGAGAGGTGAGGATGTTCCCGGGCGTGGGCTTGGAGGATCTGGCGCAGCGACGGGGTGGGGACTGCCGTCGGGAGGGTGATCTCGACGGTGTCTGCGGTGATCGTGACGGGGTAGGTCGCGAGGGGCTCGCCGGTCGTGTCGTGACGGGCGCCGGTGCGGACGTCGTACTGCCACAGGTGCGCCGGGCAGGTGACGACGCCGTCGCGGTTGAGGCCGCCTGTCAGCGACGTGCCCCGGTGCAGGCAGGAGTCGGCGACGGCGTACGCGGCTCCGTCGACCCAGGTGACGAGCGCGGCGCAGGTGTCGCTCGCGACGCGTGTGTGCCCCTGCTCCCGGAGCTCAGCGATGCTGACGGTGTGCGTGGTCGTCACGCGGTCACCACATCGAGCCGTGCCGGCACCGCAGCCAGCCGTGCAGGCACGCCAGCGAGCCGGCCAGGCTGCGCACCGATCTGCTCGGGCACTGCAGTACGCCGCGTCGCGGCTGGTCTCGTCATGAGGGGAACTGGATGACGACGGCTTTGGACTCGGTGAAGAACTCCTCGGAGTAGGCGCCGCCCTCGCGGCCGATGCCGGAGTCCTTCATGCCGCCGAACGGTGCACGCAGGTCGCGGACGAAGAAGCAGTTGACCCACATCGTGCCCGTACGTACCTCGCGGGCCACCCGGTGCGCGGTGTTGAGGTTGCTGGTCCACACCATGCCGGCCAGGCCGTAACGGTTGTCGTTGGCGATGGCGATGGCCTCCTCCAGGGTGTCGAAGGGCAGCACCACCTGGACCGGTCCGAAGATCTCCTCCTGCGCGATGCGCCAGGAGTTGTCGACGTCGGCGAAGACCGTGGGGGCGACGTAGTTGCCGAGCGCGAGGGCACCCTCGGTCACCCGGTGCCCGCCCGTCATGAGCTTGCCGCCCTCGGCCTGGCCGAGCTCGATATAGCTCAGCACCTTGTCGAGGTGCTCGGTGGAGACGAGCGGGCCGATCTGCGTCGCGGCGTCGCGCGGGTCACCGACGACGAGCGCCTCGGCGGCAGCGACGTAGCGCTCGAGGAACTCGTCGTAGATCTCGCGCTGCACGAGCAGCCGCGAGCCGGCCAGGCAGACCTCGCCCTGGTTGCGGAAGATTCCGTCGATGGTGCCCTTGATGGCGAGGTCGAGGTCAGCGTCGGCCATGACGATGCTGGCGCTCTTTCCGCCGAGCTCGAAGGACACCCGCTTGAGGGTCTGCGCCGCGTTGGCCATGATGACCCGCCCGGTCGCGCTCTCGCCGGTGAAGGTCACGAGGTCGACACCGGGGTGCGTGGTCAGCCGCTCGCCTGCCGCGTCCGGGCCGAAGCCGTGCACGACGTTGAACACGCCCTCGGGCAGGCCGGCCTCGTGGAAGCACTCGACGATGATCGACGCCGAGATCGGCGACTGTTCCGCGGGCTTGAGCACCACGGTGTTGCCGAAGGCGAGCGCGGGCGCGACCTTCCACGACTCCAGCATCATCGGGAAGTTCCACGGCGAGATGCAGGCGGAGACCCCGACCGGCTCGCGCAGGGTGTAGGTCAGCACGTTGTCCCACGGCTTGGGGAAAGCCTCGGTGTGCTGCATCTCGGCGAAGTCGGCGAAGAAGCGGAAGTTGTGCGCCGTGCGCGGCACGTCCTTGGTGCGGCACTCGCTGATCGGCTTGCCCATGTCGCGGGTCTCCCACGACGCGAGCTCCTCGAGGCGCGACTCGATGAGGTCGGCTGCGCGGTAGATGACCGCGCGACGTGCGGCTGGGCTCATCCGCGGCCAGGGACCTTCGTCGAAGGCTCGCCGCGCCGCAGCCACCGCACGATCCGCGTCAGCTGCGGATCCCTCGGCGACGTGCGCGACCACGGCGTTGTCGATCGGTGAGATCGAGTCGAAGGTGGCGCCGTCGAGCGAGTCGACGAACTCGCCGCCGATGAAGTGGCGTACGTGCAGGATCTCGTCGGTCATCGCGGTCCTTCGTCAGTGGTGGGCGTGGACGGGTCGACGGACGATCCAGGTGCTGCACGCACGGCGCTGAACGCCTGCCCGCCGATACCCCAGTCGTCGCCCGAGATCTCATAGATCGCTACGCGCACCCGGTCGCGGGGGGTGTTGACGGCCTCGACCATCGCGTCGGTGAGCCGGGCGATCAGGTCGTGCTTCTGCTCGACCGTGCGACCCTCGACCATCGTGACCTGGATCAGTGGCATCGGTCAGTTCCCTTCAGCATCATGCGGTCCACGACATGTTGTCAGCGACAGGCGATCTCGACGGAACCGAGTCGGTCGAACTGGGCCACGACCGTGTCGCCAGGCGCGACGGCAACAGCCTCCGTCATCCCGCCCGCCATCACGATGTGCCCGGCTTCGAGGCCCTGCCCGCGCTTGGCCAGCGCGCGTACGAGCCAGGCGACGGCGGATGCCGGGTGGCCCATGACGGAGGCGCCCGCTGCGGTGGCGACGAGCTCGCCGTTCTTCTCGAGCACGCACCCCGTCAGGCGCAGGTCGATGCCGTAGGGATCCATCGCGATGCCGCCGAGCACGAAGCCCGCCGACGACGCGTTGTCTGCCGTGACGTCGTTGAAGGTGAACTTGTAGCCGGCATAGCGCGAGTCGAGGACGTCGATCGCGCCGAAGCACGCCTCGGTCGCGGCGAGCACCTGCGCGGCCGTCACGTCGGGGCCCTCGAGGTCGCGACCGAGCAGGAACGCGATCTCGGGCTCGACCCGCGGCTGGATGTAGGAGTCACAGCGGAGCGCCGCTCCAGTGTCGATCGCCATGTCTGAGGTGAGCCAGCCATAGAGCGGCCGGTCGACATTCATCTGTCGCTGCTTGGCGACGCTCGTCAGCCCGAGCTTGGCACCGACGATGGCGTGCCCGGCATTGACGCGCGCGTGGACCACCGCCTCCTGCACCAGCAGGGCGGTGTCCTCGTCGAGCTCCATCGTGTCGGTCAGCGGAGCTGTCCCCGTGCGGGTCCGGACGGCGTCGAGGAGCCGCTCGACGAACGGTGCGGTGCCGGCGCTCATGGGGTGACCTCCAGCGCAGC
>JANMBJ010000358.1:0-16163 GCA_031360335.1 Candidatus Nanopelagicales bacterium | reverse complement strand
ACGTGGTCGCAGACCTGCTGCACCTCCGTGAGCAGGTGGCTCGACAGGAAGACGGTCGTGCGCCCGTCTGCTCCGAGGGTGCGGACCAGCTCCCGTACCTCGCGGATCCCTGCCGGGTCGAGCCCGTTGCTCGGCTCGTCGAGGATCAGGAGTCGAGGTGACTTGAGCAAGGCTGCTGCGATGCCGAGCCGCTGCTTCATGCCGAGCGAGTAGCTCTTGAACCGGTCATCGGCGCGGTCGCGGAGGCCGACGATCTCGAGGCACTCCTCCTGTCGCGACGTCGAGATGCCGGACACGTCGCCCAGGATCCGCAGGTTGGTGCGGCCGCTGAAGTTGGGGAAGAAGAGCGGCGTCTCGACAAGCGCGCCGACGTCGGGGATGAGCTGCGGCAACGACGCGGGGACCGGCTGACCCAGCACCTGCAGGGTGCCCGAGTCGGGGCGCACGAGCCCGAGCAGCATCCGGATCGTCGTGGTCTTGCCTGATCCGTTAGGACCGAGGAAGCCGTGCACACCGCCGTCGTCGACCACGAGACCGAGCCCGTCGACCGCCTTGTTGGGTCCGCCGCGGCGGCGTCGGTAGGTCTTGTGCACGTCGACGATCTCGATAGCCCCCATGGCTGGTGATCATGGCATCCGCGTTGACCGTCATGCGTGAACCTCGCGCAGGGACGAGGGCCGAGTCGTCGATGTCCGCCGTCTCAGCCGCGGATGCACCTCGGCCCGTCATAGACCGAGGTCGATCACGGTCATCCCGGTGGTCGTGGCCGGCCCGCTCATCGCCGCGAGCGCGACGGGGGCCTCATCGAGTGAGATGACGCGCCCGACGAGACGGCGTACGTCGAGGCGGCCCGACGCCACGAGCGCGAGCATCTCGGGATAGTCGTGCGCCGGCATCCCGTGGCTGCCGAGGATCTCGAGCTCCTCTGCGATGACTCGCCCCATGGGCACTGCGGACTCTGCCGATTCGCCGAGCATCAACCCGACCTGCACGTGGCGTCCGCGCCGACGCAGCGACCCGATCGATGCCTGCATCGTCGCCGTGCCACCGAGGGCATCGAGCGATACCTCCGCGCCACCCCCCGACGCGTCGCGGACCGCGACGGCTATCTGGGCAGGGCTGAGGCCGGTGGCATCAACGGTTGCGGTCGCGCCGAGGTCGCGCGCCGCAGCCAGCGCGTCGGACGACACGTCGACCGCGATCACCTGGGCTCCGAGCGAAGCGCCGACCAGCACTGCCGACAGCCCGACGCCGCCGCACCCGTGCACGGCGAGCCGGTGCCCCCCGGTCACTCGGCCCTGCTGCACGACCGCCCGATACGCGGTCGCGAACCGGCACCCGAGAGAGGCGGCGTCGACGAACGACATCTCTGGGGGAAGGCGTACGAGGTTGGTGTCGGCTGCATGCAGCGCTACGAGGTCGGCCCACGAGCCGTGGTGGGTGAACCCCGGTTGGGTCTGCGCGGGGCAGACGTGGGTGTCACCTGCGGCGCACTGCTCGCAGTGGCCGCAGCCGCAGGCGAACGGGACGGTGACTCGGTCGCCGCGACGCCACCGGGTGACCTGAGGACCCACCTGCTCGACGACGCCGGCGAGCTCGTGCCCCGGCACCCACGGCAGGAACGGCACCGGGTCGTGCCCGAGCCACGCATGCCAGTCAGACCGGCAGACACCCGTTGCTCCGACGCGGACGACGACACCGTCGTCGGGACATGTCGGTGCTGCGAGCTCGCAGATGCGCGGCAGCTCGCCGTACGCCGACCACATGACCGCTCGCACGCTGCCCCTCCCTGTCGAACCCTCGACCTGAGCCCACTCTGGCAGGCCGCCGAGGGGATGAGCCGATGCGCCTCCCGCTCGGGCGCCGCGGCTGCACCTCGCTCGCAGTCGCCGGCCAGGGCGTGCTGGCCGACGTTGCGAACCGCTGGTATGCGGTGCTCGAGCCCGGTCCGGGCTGCGGCTGTCAGGCTGCGATCGGGCGGCTGCCGTCGAGGGTGATGACATGCGCGCTTCATGAGCTCCGGCTCGCAGGTTCTGGGGGCCTCACCGATCACCATCGGCTGGAGGAGTCGGAGGTGGGAGTCGCAGGCCAGCACCGCGATGCAGCCGGTGGTGCGATCGTGATCGCCCACGACCAGGTCGAGCACGTCGGCGACGAGCCGAGGCTCGGTCAGGGGGAGGGTGGGCCAGTTGTCAGGGAGGTCGTCGAATGTCAGGGGCAGATGCTGGATCACCCGATCGCCCGCTCGCTGTCGTCTTCCACGGGCGGTGGCACTGGATCATCGGGTACGTTCGCCGTCCTGATCCGGCTCAGAGAGGTAGTGCCTTGTCCTGCAATCCGCCTCAGACTCACGTCGAGCTGTCGGCGTCGTGCTGATACCACCGGTGGGTGCGTTGCCGGACGACCTCGTTGCGGCGTATCTCGACAGGCTCGGGCTGACCCGCAGTGATGTCGGGGCACCCGGGCCGGCGACGCTCGAGGGTCTGCGCCTGCTGCATGCCGCGCACTGCTCCCGGGTCGTCTACGAGAACATCGACATCGTCCGAGGCCGCCCGCCCGGCATCGACCCGGAGTCGACAGCTCGTCGCTTCGTGAGCGTTCGGGGTGGCTACTGCTATCTGCTCAACGGCGGCTTCAGCGCGCTCCTCGCCTCGCTCGGCTATCGCGTGACCCGTCACGTCGGCGCGGTCTGGCGGCCGGGTGGGCTGGGCAACGGCTCGGCAACCGAGGCGTGGGGTCGGCACCTGGCACTGACCGTCGAGCTCGACGGCCGGGACTGGTTCGTCGACGTCGGACTGGGCGACGCGCTCTACGAGCCGGTCGCGCTGCCGACAGAGAGGGACAGCCCGGTCGTCTTCGACCAGGGCCCCTTCCACTACCGCCTCGAGGCATCCGAGGAGGTGCCGGGTGCGTGGCGGTTCGTGCACGACCCGGTGCAGGAGTCGTTCACCGCGATGGACTTCGGGCCCGATCCGGTGGCGCTCGCGCGGTTCGAGGGGAGGCACGAGTTCCTGTCGACGTCGCCGGGCTCCGGGTTCGTCAAGGTCCTGAGACTGCTGCGTCGCGATCCTGGCACGGCGTACGGGATCACCGGCTGCGTGCTGCATCAGCAGGATGCGACGGGGAGGGACGAGCGGGTGCTGTCGAGCCGGGCGGAATGGTTCGACGCCGTGGCTGACGTGTTCGGCATGCCCCTGACGGACGTCGACGCAGTGGGGCGAGAATCCCTGTGGCAGTGGTTGAGTGCCTCGCACGACACCTGGCTCGCAACCGCCTCAGAAGCCTGAGTCGTCGCCACGCGCCACGACGATCCTGGCGGTGCGTCCGCGCTTCTCGCCCTGTCCGGTTGGCTATCCGAGGGTGGGCTCGGTCGACGAGCGTGCTGCGTGCCGTCGCCACCACGCGACCGTCAGCGCACCCATCGCGAGTGGGCCGAGGATCGTGATCGTGCGCCACACCACGAGCGCGGCGACGATCTCCGCCTCCCAGGTGAGACCGGCGATCTCGGTGTAGGCGGCAAGGAGCGCTGCGTCGAGCACGCCGAGCCCGGCCAGAGGCATCAGGGTCAGGGGGTAGGAGAGGAGGAAGGCCCCCACCACGTCGATCGCCGAGAGCTGGTCAGAGCCGACCCCGACGAACCGCAGCGTGAGCAGCAGGATCATCGAGTCACTGATCACCATCGCCACCAGTGCGAGCAGCGAGCGCAGCAGGCCGGCGCGCAGGGTCTCGTTCATCCGGCCACGGAAGTCGATGACCGTGAGCGCCCATTCTTCTTCGTCAGCACCCTCGCGGACCCTGTTGACGACGCGTGCCGCGGTGCGACCCACCCGGGCCGCCATGGCATCACCGCGCATCACGGCGACCAGACCGCCGACCACGGCCAGCGACACGAGCCCCGACAGCAGTGCGGTGACGACCTGGCCGCGCTCCACACCCTGCACCGCGAGCACCATCACCCCGAGCAGCGGAGCGAGGAAGCGCACGGCATAGAAGGTGAGCATGTTCAGCGTGACACCGGCCATGCCATCGACCGGGTTGATCCCCCAGGAGCTGAACATCGACACGCGCAGGACGACGTCGGCCGGGGGCGGCGCGAACGTGCCGACGACGTTGGCACCGAGGTCGTTCTGCACCGACCGGCGCCAGCTCAGCTGGTCGACGAACTGCGACAGCGGGACGGCATTGAATGCCTGTCGGACCAGAAGACCGAGCACCAGGACCGCGATGCTGGGGATGCCCAGGCGCGCGAACGACGCGGCAACCTCGGCCCAGTCGATGGCGCCGACGAAACCCACGACGATCCAGGCGACCACGATGGAGACGAGGAAGAGCAGCAGAGGCTTGAGCCACAGGTGACGCGACCGGGTCTCCTCGCGAGGCTCAGCACCAGGGACCATGCCGGGATCGTACGGTGCCTGCCACGGCTCAGCCGGGTTCGCTCTCTCCGATCAGCCGCCACCGTCTCCGCGACGGCTCCGGTCCGGGAACTACGCAGCGACACCTCCTTGCGCAGCCGTCACCGATGCGCTTGCCCACTCGTCGTCTGCGTCGACGACGTGGCGACCCTGGACCTACCAGGAGATCTCGATCTCGATCTCGATCTCGCGCTCGTCCGACTCGATCTCGACCTCGACCTTCATCGTGACCTCGTCTGGGACAGCCACGGTGAACCGAAGCCCGTCGCGCTCGACCACCATGTCGTTGCCGGACGCGAGCTCGTCGGCGATCTCGTGCAGACGCTGAGCGGCCTCTTCGCGTCGCACGATCTGCTTGTCCGTGAGCTTGGCGATGCGCATGCGCGGGCCTCTCGTGTGCTGGGGGGAAAGTCCGCGACGGCTAGCAGTCGAGCACTGGGTGGATCCTGCTTACACAGAAGGCTTCTGGCCGGAAGGCCCTGCCGTGAGGGGCGGGCGTAGCCTCCGCATGAGGCGGCTTCGTACTCCGACTTCATCAACTTCGCTGCTGCCGACCGCCACCTCGGTCCAAGTCGGCAAACGACCGAAGAGACCCCAAGAGAAGTAACTAAACATACCAATGTGATGGCAAGTTAGGTCGTTTACCTGCCGCGGAATCATGCTGCGCCCGGCGTAACCCTCGGCCATCATCGATGCAGGCTTTCACCTTCTTGGCTTTAGCGGGTGCGAACCCCAGGAGGAAGCCTTTGGCGGTGACGGCGACGAGTACGCGCGTCGTCGTCGCATCCTTCTCTTCCTCCTCATCTACGCGCACAGCACATAGTGTCCCCGCCGGTCACGGTCGCCTGCGACCATTACCGGCGTCGCTCCTGACGACGTTGTCGTCCAAGGAGGATCGGTGTCCGTCGCACAGCAGCTGGCTGAAGCCGGCCTCGGTCTCGACCACGAAGACCTGCGCTTCCAGGTGACACCGCAAGCCCGGATCTCCGCCGGCGCGATGGTCCGGGTGCACGTCGCCGAGGTCCTGGGGGATGCTGCCGCCGCAGTCGAGCAGATCGGTTCCACCTCCGTGGTCGGACTTCTGTCCAAACCGATCATCGATCTCGCCGTTGGGCTCGATCGGGACCAGGAGCTTGAGCCAGTGCGATCGAGACTCGAGGGCTCGGGCTGGATCTACCGTGGTGACGCGGGCAATGACGGAGGACACGTCTTCGTTCTCGACGATCGGCCGCGGCACAGGGTGGCCCACGCACACGTCGTTCAACGTGGCGGTGACCAGTGGGCGAGCTACCTCCGACTTCGCGATCTCCTCAGGCACAGCCCGACTGCGCGAGAGCGATACGCGGCCGTGAAGCTCGGTCTGATCGAATCGTCGGCACAGGATCGCAGCGCCTACACGGCAGGCAAGTCCGCTGTCGTGCTGAGCCTGCTCGGCGACGAGTGAGGCCTTCGGATACGCGGATATCCCCGACGGTGCGCCCTGGCGACGTCACGAACCGCTCAGACGGTCAGACGTCATGCGTGGTCATGGGCTGGGGTCGTGGCACGTAGTCGCGAGCCGAGAGCGTCACTTCGTGGACACAGCCAAGCACTCGGCATTCGCAGGAGAACGGCCCAGCGGGCGGGTCGGGAAATGCTGCTGGGCCGATGTCTTCCCGGTAAGCAGTGAGTTGGGCTGCCATTGCCAGGTTCTCCTGACGTCGCATCGCCGATCGCTTTAACCCGGCAAAGTCCGAGCAAAGGAAACGCAAGACCCGAGCGCCTGACACCGCAAGACTGGAGCACGCCTGGAAGGAGGAAATCAGAGGGACAGCGGAATGGAGAAGCTGATGGCCGCCGCTGTCGCTCGTCAAGCGGGACGGTGACCCGGTGCCTTGTGGGTGCGTCGAGCAGCGTTCGGTGGAACGCCAGCCTCGAGGTCGGCCAGCAGATCGAGGAGTCCGTCGGCCTCCCAGGCGCGATTGCGTTCCCCTTGTGACAATCGGATGAGCACCCCCGCCTGCTCAAGCTGTGCGAGCGCTTGGTTGACGACTGCCTTCGTTCGCTGGGTGGCGGCGACCGCGACCGCCAGGGTGATCACGGGGTGCGCCGGGAGCACGTCGATCAGGCGCCATGCGGTGGCGTCTGCGCGGGGATCGAGGGTGTTGCGGAGCTGCTCTCGCCAGGTTGCCTGCAGGTCCTCAACGGCTCCGAGGTACGCCTGGGCGAGACCCGCGGCCTGGGCGGCTGCTGATGCGAACTGGGTGATCCACCCGTCGACGTCGCCGTCACGGAAGCGGGTCAAGCCCGCGATGTAGCGGGACTTGTTCGCTGCGAGCACCACGCTGATGGGCGGCACGTACGCGGGCGTCAAACCTCGCCGGCGCAAGACGACGTGGATCAAGGCTCGGCCGGTGCGTCCGTTGCCGTCCGAGAAGGGGTGGATCGTCTCGAACTGCGCGTGCACCAAGGCCGCCTGCACGAGCGGAGGCAGGGACTCCTGCGTCACCGAGGCACACAGATCGGCGAGGAGGGGATGCACGTGATCCGGGGGTGGAGGGACGAACGCAGCGCCGCAGGGGTTGTAGTTGTTGCCGCCGATCCAGTTCTGCTCGGCTCGCACGACGCCGGCGATCCTCGCGTTGGGAGCGCCGGACATCAGTGCCCGGTGGATGGCGGTGACGACGTCGACGGTGACGTCCCGGCTGGAGCTCGCCGCGTCGACTGCGAGCTCCATGGCGTCGATGTTGCTCAGGATCTCTCGGGCATCGGGTCCTGTCTTGCCGCCGGTTTCGACGCGGGCCTCGGCGCGAGCCAGATCCCGTCCGTCGATCTGCATGCCCTCGACCTTCGATGACGCGATCGATTCCGTGCGTAGGAGCAGGCGCGCGAGGGGGGCCAGCGCAGGTCGCGCACGGGCGTTCAGCGCGTGGATCGCGGTCTCCGCGTCGGACACCGCCGCCGCGGTCTCTGTGCTGAGCGGGTTAGCGAAGGCGGCGATGGGTTCGGGGATGAATGCGTCATAGGAACAGGCCTTGCGATAGCGAGCCGGAGCGTACAGCGCCGGGTCGTACTGCCAGGTCGTCCGCTGCAGCACACCCCTCATAGAGCGAACCCTCCGGTAACCGTTGGTATGGAATACCGACTAAACCATACCAAGCGTCGGCGACGGTAGGGGATAGCAGCCGGGCTTTCGTCGCCACTGAACTCGGTGCTGACGTGGTGCTACCGATCTGGACAAGGACGTCGTCTGTGCCGATCCGTCCGAACGACCACCAAGACCTGAGACGTAGTCGAACCGCTTCCAGCGCGTGGCGGCCGCGGCGGGCTTGCGGCGCGTGCGACTGCTCGACCTGCGGCACGCGAGCGTGACGGCGCTCTTCGGGGCCGGCATCCCGTGCACGTCTTGGCCAGCATCCATGGCCACGACCCGGTCATGACCTACGGATCTGCGCACACACCAAACGGGCGGAGGCTGTCGCGGCAATGGATAGCCTGGACCGAATCCCGCGCCGCTCACAGGTCCGTGACGAGCATAGTGAGAGAACGTGAGAGGCATGGCTCGTTCCCCGGCCCTCGTGACGTTCCTCAGACCTGTGACCCGTGGCGATGTGGTGGCCAGGGGCGGGGTCGAACCGCCGACCTTCCGATTTTCAGTCGGACGCTCGTACCAACTGAGCTACCTGGCCGTGCCGCCCGGAGGCAACCGGAGGATCGTAGCGGACCCGCGTGCTCTGCCCGAAACGGTGGTCCTGAGACCGGCGCGACACATGGCCGCGACACCTCCGTGCCCCCGCCAGATGGGCGATCGCTCTCCCGGCCCGGAGCGGTTAGTATTCGCCGTCGGTGACGGGGGTCGGCGCCGAACGGGTGGAGGATCTCGTGGCGCGTCGTCGAACTCGATCAGTGGTCTGCGCTGTCTCTGCGCTGCTCACGCTCACCGTCGTGGTGCCTGTCGCGCCCGCAGCGGCGGCGACAAAGCTGAGCTGGGCGGCGGAGACTGTCGTGCCGACCACGGCCAGCACGCCCACCTCGTCGTCGCTCGTGGATCGCACCGAGGCCGACACGTCCTTCTGCCCGCTTGTCGCCCCCAAGACCGACATCGTCGACATCAAGGCGGGCACGTGCTCGGGGCCGACGCAGCTCGTGCTCAGAGCTCCGGCCGCCACCCTGTTCACGACGGGCCAGGTCCTCACGGCGTCCTCGACCGGCAGCACGAGCGCCTACCTCGCCTCGCCGGTCCAGCCCGCCGGCCTCACCGGCAGCTGCTGGACGTCGCCCTGGCGCTCGACCCTCACGATCGGCGCGCTCACGCGCGACGTCGACAACACCGTGACCTCGTTCGAGGCCGACTACGTCCTGGAGTGCGGGTCGCCCGCCTTCTGGACCGCGCGGTCGACCGGGTCGATCCGGTGGAACTCGACGACCGGGTACTCCATCGTCGGGATCAACCCCGCCGCCTACGTAGCGCCGCCCGCGCTCCCCATGGACCACAGCGAGTCCGTCGCTCTGCCGATCACGGTGCGCGGCGACGGCGTGCTGCACGTGACCGGCGTCGTGCTCGACGCACGATCGAACGTCACCTCGCTCTCGGGCGAGACCTGCACCGGCGTCGACCTGTCGGCCGCGACGCCGTGCGTGGTCACCGTTCAGATCTCCCCGACCCAGCTCACCTCCGCCGCGACGGCGACGGCCTACGTCGATCTCACGCTCGACTCCGGCACGGTGGTCCACGTCTCGCGGTCGTTCCCGCTGCGCAACCCGCTCGTGGCCCCCGTGACGCTGCCGTATCCGACGGCTGACGGCATGAGCATCGGGTGGACCGGCGACGCCATCCCCGGAGACACGGTCAAGGTCCTGCGGCGTCCGACCGGCGCGACCGACTGGGCCACGCTCGCGACTGGTCAGCCGTTCCCCGTGTCGCAGCAGGACTCGCCGCGCTTCGACGACACGACGGCCGTGCCGGGAACGGCGTACGACTATGCGACGCAGCGGGTCTCGAGCGGCTCGGTGGTCTACACGAGTCCGATCGACGTCGTGAGCGTCACGGTCCCGGTGACGCTGCCGACGCCGACCACCCGCACGCGGATCGCCGGTCATGACAGCGTCACCACAGGTCTCCCGCGCTACGTCGCTGCCGACAGCGACGCAGGGCAGACGGTGGCGGTGGAGACTCGCAACAACAACACGACGATCCGCATGGGGGCCGGCGGGGCATCGGACCTTCCGGTCGCGTCGGTCGACGTCGGGAGAATCCCGGGATCCGGCTCGTACTCTCCGTCGTCACGATTCTCCTGGTCGGCGGTCCTCGACAGCACGGTCTGCGGGGCCGCCGCCGCCGATCGCCTCGTGGTGCGCTCGGTGCTCTACGCGCACGACGGAACGATGCGCGCGCTCGACGCCTCGATGCGCCTGTCGTGCCTCGTCTATCCGCGCGACGTCGAGATCCGCTTTCATACCGGCGGCGGCCTCGCCGTGCCCTATCCCTCGCCCATGTCGCTCAGCGCCCTCGCCGACGTCAGCGCGGTGTCGGACCCGGTCACCGCCACGATCACGAACCCTGGCCCCGACTCCGTCACGGTGGGGGTGCCGACCGTCAGCGGGAGCGGGGCGGGCGACTGGACCATCGCACCGTGCCCGGCGGTCACGCTCGCCGCGGGCGAGTCGTGCGCGGTTCCCGTCACCTTCCACGGTGCCGCGGTGCCCTTCACCTCGACCGCGACGCTCGCAGTGCCGGTGAGCGTCGGAGCGCTCGACCTGTCAGACCTGACCGTGCCGCTCAGCGGTCGTACGACCTCGATCGCCACCGCGCCGACCTCGGTGATGGCGCAGCTCGCACCTCAGCGGGTGATCGTCACGTGGTCTCCGCCGGCGGATGACGGCGGCCGACCGGTGACGTCCTACGTCGTGGAGCGACGCGTCTCGCCCGACGGCGCCTGGGTGTCCGTCGGCACTCCGGCGGCTTTGACCGCACGCAACGTGTTCGCCGACGAGAGCGCACCGAGTGGCGACCTCGCCTACCGGGTGACGGCGTCGAACGCAGTCGGTCTCAGCCGAGCATCCGACCCTGTGACCCCCGTGCCCGAGATGGATCCGACCGTCGTCATCGGCACGTCCGCGGAGCGGCGGTCCGGCTCGCCCTGGGGCGTGCACCTGGCCATGCCGTTCTCCTCGGACGCCACCGTTCCGCTCCAGTCCGACGGGCACGAGCACGAGTCGCCGTCGGCCACGCCGGACGGGCGCACGGTCGTGTTCTCCCGCGCCGCCACCGCGGGTGCGGGCCAGTTCGACTTCGACCTCTACCGGCTGTCCCTCACTCCGGGCTCCACGGACGTGCGCCTCACCAGCACGGCCGGGCTCGAGGTCGACGCCGAGACCTCCCCCGACATGACCCGCCTCGCCTACACACACCTCACGGTAGGCAGCAGCGCCGTGGTGAGCCAGGTCTGTCTCGTCGCCTACGCCGGTGGCACGCCGATCTGCGGCCTCACGGGCTTCGCGCACCCGTCGTGGCTCACCACGACCACGCTCGTCGTCGGCGACGACCGAACGGCCACCGGGCGACTGATGGAGGTCGCCGTCACGGCCACCGGCTTTGGCGTCCCTGTGAACCTCACCGCCCCGACCGCCGCCCCGGTCCCGATGGCGGGCGCCACTGATCCGGCAGTGAGCCCCAACGGCACGTCGGTCGCGTTCGTCGACGGCCAGGGCGATCCGGCTCTCTACTACTCCGCGTGCGACTGCACGACAGCGCCGATGTATCCGGGTATCGCGCATTCCGCGCTCTGGGCGACGCCGCAGTGGGCGACGTCCGACATGGCGGTGTGGGACCCCTTCACCCTCTACGACGGCTCGCAGCTGGGAGCGATGAACGCGAACGGCGTGTCGTTCGATGCTGCCGAGGTCAGCCGCATCCCCGTGTCGGACAGGGTCGCCCCCGTTCTCGGTGCGATCAGCGCCAACTACGTCAAGCCCACGAACGAGGTCGTGGTGAAGGTGAGCGATGCCGGATCCCCGAAGGGTGGCGTCACCCTGCGGTGTGCCATCGACGCCGGACCGTCGAGCCCGTGCACTACGGGCTACACGCCGAGCGGGGTCGCAGCCGGACATCACGCGCTCCACGTGAGCGCGCGCGACGTGAGCGGCAACACAGCGGACGCGTCCTACCCCCTCACGGTGGACGCGACCGCGCCGTCGGTGCCGACCATCGCACTGGCGGGCTACACGCTCGCTGCGTCCGCGACGGCGACGTTCCGCTCCACCGACTCGCTCTCCCCCGTGCTCTACGACGTCCGCTGGCGCACCTGGCCGCCCGGTCAGACAGCGCCGAACGGGTGGGCAGGCATGGCAGCCAGCGTGACGAGCACCAACAAGGCGTTCTCTCTGGCCGCAGGGCGGACCTGCGTCCAGGTCCGGGCGCGCGACCTTGCCGGCAACGTCGGCGTCTGGGGCGTGGAGACGTGCTCGACCCGTGCGATCGACGACCGCGCGCTGCGTAGGCTCGATCGCGGCTGGATCCAGGTGACGGGGTCGGCGTACGTCGGTCGGACGTCCACGCAGGCGACGAAGATCGGTCTGCGGCTCGTCAGCCTGACGGGGCTCTCCGCGTCGAAGTTCGTCATCGTCGCGACCGCGTGCCCCACCTGCGGGACTGTCGGGATCTACCACGGCGACGTGCGCGTGGGCACGATCAACCTTCGTTCTTCCAGGACCACGTTGAGCAAGGTCTTTGTGCTGCACGCCTCGACGTATCGCTATAGCCAGCTCGAGATCCGCACGACGTCGCGCGGTCTTGTCCGCATCGACGCCGTGATCCCGGTTCGCTAGTCAGACGGCGTCGGCCACGAGGGCGAGCGGGTCGGCGAGCAGCGACTGCAGCGGCGCCTGGCCCGCTCCGATGACGGCCGCGTCGCGACCGAGCCGCGATGCGGTGATGTGCAGCGGCGCCCACCGGGCTGAGAGGACACGGCGTCGTACGACGGCGGACAGCGGTTCGTCGAGCCACGGGAACAGCGGTGCGAAGACGCCGCCGAGCACCACGGTGTTGACGTCGAAGAGGTTGACGAGGGCGGCGACGCCGACACCGAGCGACCCTCCTGCTTCGCGCACTGCTGAGATCGCGCGCTCGTCACCCGAGGCGAGGCGAGCCAGGAGCGGTGCGACTGCGTCCTCGCCGATGCGCGGTGCGTCGCGGACCCCAGCCTGGCGCAGGATCCAGTCGAGACCCGCGACCTGCTCGAGGCATCCGCGTGCCCCGCAACGACACTCAGGACCGTCTGGCGCCACCGTGAGGTGTCCGAGCTCACCGCCGAAACCCCGTGAGCCACGGTGCAGACGGCCATCGAGCACGACGCCCGCTCCGACACCTACGTCGCCGTTGACGAGTACGAAGCTCTCCGCTCCGCCGTGGTCGCCGGACCACAGCTCACCGAGTGCCGCGAGGTTGGCCTCGTTGTCGAGCGTGATCGAGTCCGGCCACGCCGTCACGGCGTACTGCCGTAGTCGTTCGACCACACGTACGTCGGTCCACCCGAGGTTGGGCGCGAGCCGCACCACCTGCTCGGCGAGGTCGACGAGTCCCGGCACCGCGACGCCGATGCCGCGGACGGACAAGCCTGCGTCGTAGGCCGCAGCCATGGCGTCGTCGACGAGCTTTGCGGCCGACCGGAGAACGGCGCTGGTGGCACGGCCGCGCTGGTCGCCGGAGCGAGAGACGCGGTGACGCACCGTGCCACCGAGGTCGACGACGACAGCGGAGAGTCCATCGACGTTGATCTCAAGGCCGATGCCCGCGCCGCCACCCGGGTTGAGCGCGAGGTCTGTGCCTGGGCGCCCGACCCCCGTGGGGGATCGCGTGCCCTGCTCGGTGATGAGTGATGCCCCGAGAAGATCGTCGACGATGCTCCCCACCGTGGCGCGGGTCAGACCGGTGCGGGCGGCCACCCGGGCACGGCTGAGCGGGCCGTCGACCATCACCGACTCGAGCACGAGGGAGGCGTTGTGCCGGCGTACGTCGGCCTGGTCGGTCGGCCGTGGCCGGTCACCGCCGCGGGCGACGGCAGGGACGCGAGACGAGGTCTCCGATTCTGTCGACATGCCACCTCCCGCGGAGTATGTTTGGGCTCTGAACAATATAGCCCATCGTCCCCAGGAGCTTGCGATGACCGCCTTCCCGGCACCTTCCCCGGCCGACAAGTTCACCTTTGGACTCTGGACCGTCGGATGGCAGGCGCGCGACCCGTTCGGTGATGCGACCCGCCCGTGGCTCGACCCCGTGGAGTCGGTGCACCAGCTCTCTGCGCTCGGTGCCTACGGCGTGACGTTCCACGACGACGACCTCATCCCGTTCGGTGCTGACGCCGACGAGCGCGCGAAGGTGATCGCTCGCTTCAAGGACGCGCTCGCCGAGACCGGCATGAAGGTGCCGATGATGACGACCAACACGTTCACGCATCCCGTCTTCAAGGACGGCGCGTTCACGAGCAACGACCGTGACATTCGCCGCTATGCGACGCGCAAGATCATGCGCAACCTCGACCTCGCCGCCGAGCTCGGTGCCGAGACCTACGTCTTCTGGGGCGGTCGCGAGGGCTCGGAGATCGACGCCGGCAAGAACATCGGCGACGCGCTCAGCCGCTACAAGGAGGGCCTCGACCTCCTCTGCCAGTACGTCATCGACAAGGGCTACGGCCTGAAGTTCGCGATCGAGCCCAAGCCGAACGAGCCGCGCGGCGACATCCTGCTGCCGACGGTCGGGCACGCGCTCGCCTTCATCCACGAGCTCGAGCACTCCGAGATGGTCGGTCTCAACCCCGAGGTCGGGCACGAGCAGATGTCCAACCTCAACTTCGCGCACGGCATCGCGCAGGCCCTGTGGCACAAGAAGCTCTTCCACATCGACCTCAACGGCCAGCACGGCCCGAAGTACGACCAGGACCTCGTGTTCGGCCACGGCGACCTCATCAACGCGTTCTTCCTCGTCGACCTGCTCGAGCGCTCCGACTACGACGGCCCGCGCCACTTCGACTACAAGCCCATGCGCACCGAGGACATCACCGGTGTGTGGGCCTCGGCGGCTGCCAACATGCGCACCTACATCCTGTTGCGCGAGAAGGCGAAGGCGTTCCGGGCCGACCCGCGCGTGCAGGAGGCGCTCGAGGCCTCGCGCGTCGGTGGCACCGCCGTGCCCACGCTCGCTCCTGGTGAGACCTACGACGACCTCGTCGCCGACGTCGACGCCAACTTCGACGTCGAGGCTGCCGCTCTGCGTGGCTACCACTACGCCCAGCTCGACCAGCTCGCGATCGAGCACCTGCTCGGCACCGCCTGATCGTGGTGGCACGCCGTCTCGTCGCAGGGGTCGATTCCTCGACCCAGTCGTGCAAGGTCGTGATCCGCGACGCCGACACCGGTGAGCTCGTGCGTACCGGACGTGCGCCGCACCCCGACGGCACCGAGGTCGACCCCGCAGCCTGGGCGCACGCGCTGCGCGCCGCCCTCACCGACGCCAGCGGTCTCGCCGACGTCGGTGCGGTGTCGGTCGGTGGGCAGCAGCACGGCATGGTGCTGCTCGACGAGCACGGTGAGGTCACCCGCCGCGCCCTGCTCTGGAACGACACCCGATCCGCGGGCTCGGCGACTGATCTCGTCGACGAGCTCGGTGCTCAGGAGTGGGCCGACGCGACGGGCCTGGTGCCGGTCGCGTCGTTCACCGTCACCAAGCTGCGCTGGGTGGCCGAGCACGACAAGGACGCCGCCGCGCGAGCAGCGTCGGTCTGTCTGCCGCACGACTGGCTGACGCATCTCCTGCGAGGTGGCTCCGAGCTGACGACCGACCGTGGCGACGCGAGCGGTACGGGCTACTGGTCGCCGAGCGCGGGCGACTACCGACGCGATCTTCTCGTGCGCGCCTTTGGTCGCGACCTTGAGCTGCCGCGGGTGGCGTCTCCCTCGGAGGTCGTGGGAGAGGTCAGCGGTGCATGGGGCGCAGCCCCGGGCGCTGTCCTCGCTCCGGGCACGGGCGACAACATGGCGGCCGCGCTCGGTCTGGCGGCGCGCCCCGGTGACGTCGTCGTGTCGCTGGGCACCA
The DNA here is from genome assembly GCA_031360335.1 of Candidatus Nanopelagicales bacterium. Taxonomy (GTDB): domain Bacteria; phylum Actinomycetota; class Actinomycetes; order S36-B12; family CAIYMF01; genus Longivirga. Next base: position 680 of record JANMBJ010000358.1, on the reverse strand, counting down.
GCGGCACCGCGTTCGCCGTCTCCGAGACGCCGACGTACGACGTCTCCGGAGCCGTCGCCGGCTTCGCCGACGCGACCGGCCGGTTCCTGCCCCTGGTCTGCACGCTCAACGCCGCGCAGGTGCTCGACGTCGTACGCCGGATCCTCGGTGTCGATCACGCCACCTTCGACCGGCTCGCACTCGAGGCCGCTCCCGGCTCGGGAGGCGTGACGCTGCTGCCCTACCTCGCGGGCGAGCGCACGCCCAACCGCCCCGACGCGCGGGGTCATCTCGCGGGTCTCACGCTGGGCAACGGCACCCCCAGCAACATCGCCCGAGGGGCCGTCGAGGGGATGCTGTGCGGCCTCGCCGACGCGGTCGACGCGCTCGTGGACCTCGACGTCCCCGTCGAACGCGTGCTGCTCATCGGCGGTGCGGCGCAGTCGGCCGCGGTCTCCGCGATCGCCCCGCAGATCCTCGGCCGCCCGGTGCTCGTCGCCGACGCCGGCGAGTACGTCGCCGACGGAGCCGCCCGCCAGGCCGCCCAGACCTGGCTCGCCCGCGACCGCTCCGAGCCCCACTGGCCCGAGACCGCCGGCACCTGGGTCACCGCAACGCCCACCCCCGCCGTGCGCGACGCCTACGCCACCCTCCGCGACACCACCGTCGATTCCGCATGAATGTGCCCCAGGACGCCATAG
>JANMBJ010000340.1:0-23377 GCA_031360335.1 Candidatus Nanopelagicales bacterium | reverse complement strand
GGCGTGCATGTACGCCAGCTCCTTGAGCTTGAGCGCGCCCTCGAGCGCGACCGGGTAGCCCACGTGCCGGCCGATGAACAGCACCGGCGGCACGTCCTTGAGCTCCTCCGCCAGCGCCTTCATCTCCTCGGTCGTGTCGAGCACGAGGTCGATCTTGCGCGGCATGTCAGCGAGATCGCGCACGACCGAAGCGATCTCGTCGCCGTACTTGTTGCCACGGACCTGCGCGACATACAGCGCGACGAGGTAGCACGCGACGATCTGCGTGAGGAACGCCTTAGTCGACGCGACCGCGACCTCGGGACCCGCGTGCGTGTAGAGCACTGCGTCGCTCTCGCGCGGGATGGTGGAGCCCTGGGTGTTGCAGATCGCGAGCACCTTGGCACCCTGCTCGCGGGCATAGCGCAGCGCCATGATCGTGTCCATGGTCTCGCCGGACTGCGAGATCGCGATGACGAGCGTGCGCGGCCCGACGACGGGATCGCGATAGCGGAACTCGCTCGCCAGCTCGACCTCGCACGGCACCCGCGTCCAGTGCTCGAGGGCGTACTTCGCGACCATGCCCGCGTGGTAGGCCGTGCCGCAGGCGATCACGACGACCTTGTCGATCTCGCGCAGGTCGGACTCGCTCACCCGCATCTCGTCGAGCTTGAGCAGACCCGCAGCATCGATGCGACCGAGCAGGGTGTCGGCGACGGCCTTGGGCTGCTCGGCGATCTCCTTGCCCATGAACGTGTCGTAGCCGCCCTTCTCCGCAGCTGCTGCGTCCCAGGTGACCTCGAACTCGGTCACGGCGGCGGGAGCGCCATCGAAGTCGGTCACCACGATCGAGTCGCGCCGCAGCTCGACCACCTGGTCCTGACCGAGCTCGACCGCGTGCCGGGTGTGCGCGACGAACGCGGCGACGTCGGAGGCGAGGAAGTTCTCGCCGTCTCCGCGACCGACGACGAGCGGGCTGTTGCGGCGGGCACCGACCACGACGTCAGGCACGTGCGCGTCGACCGCGACGAGCGTGAAGGCGCCGGACAGACGTCGGCACACGGTGCGCATCGCCTCGGCCAGGTCCATGCCGACCGTCGGCAGCACTGCGGCGAGCAGGTGCGCCACGACCTCGCTGTCGGTGTCGGACCGCAGGGTCACACCGGCGTCGGTCAGCTCGGTCCGGAGCTCGGCGAAGTTCTCGATGATCCCGTTGTGGATGATCGCGACCGTGCCGTCCTCGCTCACGTGCGGATGCGCGTTGCGGTCGGTCGGCCCGCCATGGGTGGCCCACCGGGTGTGCCCGATGCCGATCGTCGACTGCGGCAACGGGTCGTCACCGAGGAGCGTCTCGAGGTTGGCAAGCTTGCCGGCCTTCTTGCGGGTGTCGAGCACCCCGTCGGCCACGACCGCGATGCCCGCGGAGTCATAGCCGCGATATTCCATCCGCCGCAACCCGTCGACCACGACCTGGAGCGCCTGCTTCTCCCCGACGTACCCCACGATTCCGCACATGCCCGCCAGCGTATCCCGCCCCCAGACCTCGCCCGAATGCGATGAAGTCCCCTACTCCGGGCCCAGCGGTTGCAGAGAGCGCAACGATCCCGGCCTTGATCGACACGATCATCCACGGGCCACGGACCCGATCGGGGCGGCCTCCGGGCGGTCGAGAGGCCGCTTCGTTACGCCGCTCAGCCCAGCGAGCTCGTCACGACGGCAGCAAGGTCACTCGCCACCGCCGACGCCTGCTCCGCCGTCGCAGCCTCGACCATCACGCGGACGACCGGCTCCGTGCCCGACGGCCGCAGCAGCACCCGTCCGGTACGTCCGAGCTCGACCTGAGCCGCCGCGACGGCGGCCTGCAGAGCCGGGTCGGTGTCGACCCGGCTCTTGTCGACGTCGCGGACGTTGACCAGCACCTGCGGCAGCTTCTGGACGACCGCGGAGAGCTTGCCGAGGGTCTGACCGGTCTGGGCGACCCGCGCGAGCAGGTGCAGAGCGGTGAGCACGCCGTCGCCGGTCGTCGCATGGTCCGCCAGGATCACGTGACCGCTCTGTTCACCGCCGAGGACGAACCCGCCCTCACGCATCGCCTCGAGCACATAGCGGTCGCCCACGCCGGTCTCGATGACTGTGAGACCGGCCTCCTGCGCCGCGAGCTTGAAGCCAAGGTTGGCCATCACGGTGGCCACCACGGTGTCGCCCACGAGCACACCACGCTCGCGCATCGCGATCCCGAGGATCGCCAGTGCGTGGTCACCGTCGACGACGTTGCCCTCGCCGTCGACTGCGAGGCAGCGGTCGGCGTCGCCGTCGAAGGCAACCCCGGCGTCGGCGGCGTGCTCGCGCACCGCGTCGATCAGGTCACCGAGGTGGGTCGACCCGCAGTTCTCATTGATGTTGAGGCCGTCCGGCGCCGAGTGGATCTCGATGACGCTCGCACCAGCACGACGCAGCGCATCAGGTCCGACGAGCGATGCGGCGCCGTTGGCTGCATCGACGACGACGGTGACGCCCTCGAGCCGGTTCGGCAGGGTCGAGAGCAGGTGCACCACGTACAGCTCCGCGCCCTCGTGGTGGTCGCTGACCCGCCCGACATCGGCTCCGGTGGGACGCGACCACTCCTCGCGCAGGTGCGCCTCGATCGCGTCCTCGAGGTCGTCGTCGAGCTTGTGACCGCCGCGGGCCAGGAACTTGATGCCGTTGTCGGGCATCGGGTTGTGCGACGCCGAGAGCATCACGCCGAGGTCGGCGTCGAGCTCCGCCGTCAGGAACGCCACCGCCGGGGTGGGCAGCACACCGACCCGCCACACGTCGACGCCGGCGCTGAGCAGCCCGGCGACCACGGCTGCCTCGAGGAACTCCCCGCTCGCCCGGGTGTCACGTCCCACGACCGCGACGGGGCGGCCGTCGTGCCCACCGAAGGCGCCGACATCGCCGAGCACGTGGGCAGCCGCCACCGCGAGATCGACGGCAAGCTCGGCGGTGAGGTCGACGTTGGCCAGACCTCGTACGCCGTCAGTCCCGAACAGTCGACCCACGAGGTACCCCTTGTGCAACGCGGCGCCTCCTCCGAGGCGAACGGGCGGTGACGCACCGATGCCCCGGAGCGTAGCCCCGGGGCATCGGTGGTGGTTCGATGAGCGCGAAGCGCTTGCTGTGCTCCTTGGCCTTCGGCCTCGTCGACAGCGCCGCGCACGCTCGGTCTGGAGAGCCTTCGGCTCTCCAGGCCTCGCTTAGCGCTTGGAGTACTGCGGAGCCTTGCGAGCCTTCTTGAGGCCGTACTTCTTCCGCTCCTTGATCCGCGCGTCGCGGGTCAGGAAGCCGGCCTTCTTCAGGGCCGGACGGAACGCCTCGATGTCGATCTCGTTGAGCGCGCGGGCGATGCCCAGGCGCAGCGCACCGGCCTGGCCGGTGATGCCACCGCCGGAGATGCGCGCGACGACGTCGTAGGTGGCGTCGATGCCCAGCGTGACGAAGGGCTCGTTCACGAGCTGCTGGTGCACCTTGTTGGGGAAGTAACCCTCGAGGGTGCGGCCGTTGATCGTCCATCGGCCGGTGCCCGGCACGAGGCGAACGCGGGCGATGGCCTCCTTGCGACGACCGGTGGCGTTGGCCGGGCCGACCGCGGCTTCGCGGTGGGTCACGGCGACGCGGGAGGTCGGCGTCTCGGAGGTGTAGCTGGTCTCCTCGGACTCTGTGCCCTCGGTGCTGTCAGTGGTCTCGGCGACGGTCTCGCTCACTGCCACGGTTCCTTTCGTGTCTGGTTAATGGTCCGTGGCGCTTACTGCGCGACCTGGGTGATCTCGTACGGCGTGGCCTGCTGCGCGATGTGCGGGTGGTCAGGACCGGCGTAGACCTTGAGCTTCTTGATGACCTGACGGCCCAGCTTGTTGTGGGGGAGCATGCCCTTGACGGCCTTCTCCACCGCACGACGCGGGTTGGTCTCGAGCAGCTCGGTGTAGGACGTGGCGCGCAGGCCGCCCGGGTAACCGGAGTGGCGGTAGTCCATCTTCTGCGTCTTCTTGGAGCCGGTGAGGGCCACCTTGTCCGCGTTGATGATGATCACGAAGTCTCCGCCGTCGACGTGCGGGGCGAAGGTGGGCTTGTGCTTGCCGCGCAGCAGGGTTGCTGCCTGCGAGGCCAGCCGGCCGAGCACGACGTCAGTCGCGTCGATGACGTGCCACTCGCGGGTGACATCGCCGGCCTTGGGGGTGTACGTGCGCATGACGCCGCACCTGTTCTCTCACTCGTCGGGACGTGGACTCTGCACGCACCAGGACCCAGGGTCCGAGTGCGTCGTACTGGATGCCATCCCTGACACCCAGGCTGGGCATGACCCGCAGCCGTCCGAGGACAGCCAGAAGGGGGCACAGCAGGCCTCCCAGGGTACCGGCGGAGCCGCAGCGCTCAAAATCTGGTGTCTGCTGCCGGCTCAGCGCCGGATCGGGCGGGTCTCGTCCCACACCGGCTCGGGGGTCTCGATGACCGTGCCGTCGGACGCGAAGATCACGTAGCGGTCGAAGCCTTTCGCGAACCAACGGTCGTGGGTGACGGCGACGACGGTGCCCTCGAAGGCGGCCAGGCCCTCTTCCAGAGCCTCGGCGCTGGCGAGGTCGAGGTTGTCGGTGGGCTCGTCAAGCAGGAGCAGGGTGGCGCCGGAGAGCTCGAGGAGCAGGATCTGGAAGCGTGCCTGCTGCCCGCCGGAGAGCGACTCGAAGGTCTGCTCGGAGGCATACGCCAGCTCGTAGCGATCGAGCTTGCGGGCCGCTAGCTCGCGACCCATCCCGGCGCGGTGGGCATCGCCACGGTGGAGCACCTCGAGCAGCGTCTTGCCGATGAGCTCGGGGTGCTCGTGGGTCTGGGCGAACCACCCAGGCCGCACCCGAGCACCGAGCCGGGCCACGCCGGAGTGCGAGACGGGCGTGATGGGAACGTCGCCGATCGGCCGGTGCTCGACGTCGGGATCGCTCCCGCCGGCCGCGAGCAGCCGCAGGAAGTGCGACTTGCCCGACCCGTTCGCGCCCAGCACGGCCACCCGCTCGCCGAACCACACCTCGAGGTCGAACGGCTTCATCAGCCCGGTGAGCTCGAGCCCCTCGCAGACCACGGCCCGCTTGCCCGTACGGCCGCCGATGAGGCGCATCTTCACGGTCTGCTCGCGCGCGATCTCCTGCGGTGGCCCCTTGTCCTCGAACTTCGCCAGGCGGGTCTTCGCCGCCTGATAACGGCTGGCCATGCCGTCGTTGTACTTCGCCTTGTCCTTGTACATCTGCACGAGATCCTTGAGCTTGTGGTGCTCCTCGTCCCAGCGCCGGCGCAGCTCCTCGAGCCGGGCGAAGCGATCCCGCCGGGCATCGTGGTAGGACGTGAATCCCCCGCCGTGGGTCCAGGTGGTGTTGCCGGCACCGCCGAGCTCCACCGTCACGATCTGGGTCGCGGTCCGCGCCAGGAGCTCGCGGTCGTGGGACACGTAGAGCACCGTCTTGGGCGACTCGGCGAGGCGAGCCTCCAGCCACTCCTTGGCGGGTACGTCGAGGTAGTTGTCCGGCTCGTCGAGCAGCAGCACCTCGTCCGGACCGCGGAGCAGCGCCTCGAGCACGAGCCGCTTCTGCTCCCCACCCGAGAGTGTCCGCGTCTCGCGGTACTGCGCCGTGTCGAAAGGGATCCCGAGCGCCGCCACGGTGCAGACGTCCCACAGAACCTCAGCGTCATAGCCGCCGGCGTCCGCCCAGTCACCGATCGCGTGCGCGTAGGCCATCTGCGTGGCCTCGTCGTCGCTGTCCATCATCGCGAGCTCGGCCTTGTCCAGAGCCAGGGCGGCGGCGCGCACGCGCGGTGGCGCCACGGAGACGAGCAGGTCGCGCACCGTCGACTCGTCGCGGACCTGCCCGATGAACTGCCGCATCACGCCGAGGCCACCGGAACGAACGACCGCGCCATCCTGCGGATCGAGGTCACCCGAGACCAGTCGCATGAGCGTCGTCTTTCCGGCGCCGTTGGCCCCGACCAGAGCCACCTTGGCGCCGTCCGCGACCCGGAAGCTCACCTCGTCGAGCAGCACACGCCCGTCAGGGAGCGTGTGCGTGACCTTCGCGACCTCGACGTGACCCACAAGCGGTCATTCTCTGCCACGCACGGCACCGGGCCAACGGGGTTACGCGATGTCGGGGGTCGTGGCTAGCGTCGCGCCATGGCTGGTACAGACACCGACCAGGCGGGCACCGACGAGCCGGGGCGCCCTGACCCGCCCCTGTCCGGCGACGAGGCAGCGACGCTTCTTGGGTTCCTCGACTATCAACGAGCCACCCTGGCGTGGAAGTGCCGGGGGCTGACCGACGACCAGCTGCGCGTCACGGTGGCCTCCTCGGTCATCTCGCTCGGCGGCCTACTCCGGCACCTGGCCAGGGTCGAGGACGGCTGGTTCAGCGACGTCGTCGCCGAGCAGCCCGAGCTCGAGCCCTGGGTGTCGATGCCGTGGGCCGCGGAGTGGTCCGACCCAGACACCGCCGCATCCACCGGGGACGAGCTCCGGGCCCTCTGGGAGCAGCGGGTCGCAGCGTCACGCCGCGTGGTCACCGAGGCCCTTGGCGCGGGCGAGCTGGCGCTGGGCACGACGCATCCGGCGTGGGGCGGTCAGGGCCATCCGTCGCTGCGCTGGGTGCTGGTCCACATGATCGAGGAGTACGCCCGGCACAACGGCCATGCGGACCTGCTGCGGGAGTCAATCGACGGCGAGACGGGCGAGTGACGTGCGGCGGGTGCCGCCGCGTTCGTCAGCGGAACGTGACCCCCTCGTACGCCGCGCCGATCCGGGTGCCCTTGGTGCCCGCGATGATCCCGGTGATCTCGGCGAGCGCGCCGATGACGGCGGTCGTCCCGGGGCGAGATCGGGCGAAGTCCGCGGCCGCCTCGACCTTGGGCCCCATGGAGCCCGCGGGGAAGGCGAACGCCTCGATCGCATCAGGCGACGCCGATGCGATGGCGCGTTGGGCCGGCGTGCCCCAGTCGACATATACGGCGTCGGTGTCGGTCGCGATGACGAGAAGGTCGGCGCCGAGCCCCTTCGCGAGCACCGCCGACGAGCGGTCCTTGTCGATGACCGCCTCGACCCCGACCAGGGTGCGGGTGTTGCGGTCGTCGGCGAAGTCGAGCTTCTCCTCGGGGAGGTACATCGTCGGGATGCCTCCGCCACCTGTGCAGATCACGATCGTCCCGGCCTCCAGCAGCTGCTGGATCGGCCGGATCTCGAAGATCCGCTTGGGCAGGGGTGAGGGCACGACGCGGCGCCAGGAGTCGCCGTCCTGCTTGACCGTCCAGCCCTTGTCGGCCGCCAGCCGCCGGGCGACGTCCTCGGTGTAGATCGGACCGACGAACTTCGTGGGGTCCTTCATCGCCGGGTCGTCGGGGTCGACCTCGGTCATCGTGAGGATCGTCGCGATGGGCTTGTCGAACGGCACCATGTTGCCGAGCTCCTGCTCGATCAGATAGCCGATCATCCCCTCCGTCTGGGCACCCAGGACGTCGAAGGGATACGACGACTCCTCGTCGTAGGCCGACGCCTGCAGCGACAGCAGCCCCACCTGCGGGCCGTTGCCGTGCGAGATGACCAGCTCGTGAGCGATCGCCACGGGAGTCAGCGCCTCGCACGCCACACGTACGTTGGCCCGTTGGTTGTCGACCGTCATGGGCTCGCCACGCTTCTGCAGCGCGTTGCCCCCGAGTGCCACCACGATGCGCACGGTTCCTCCTCCTCGAGTTCCCCACCTCGAGACTGTCACCACCGGACCACCGGCGCAGGCTCGACCTCGCAACTTCCTCCCTGCGTGGGGCTCGACGTCGGCCGATCCGAGCTGCGACAGGCCAGACCCTGTGATCTTGGTCGTGTGCTCGTTTCCCGACCCCGGAAGCAGCCACCCGACCAAGATCACGCGGATCTGCGGCTCGCGTCGCCGCGGTCGCCTCAGTCGTCGCAGTCCGTGTCGTCGGCGGCGTCGTCGGCGTCGTCACGGTCGCCGCGGAACCGTCGGGCGCGCACCGCCTGGGCGGCGAGGTCATGGTCGGGCGGGTAGGCCACGTGCTCGAGGCACAGACCGATCGCCGGCGCGACATCGGCGTCGGCCTCGCGGCGTACGCGCTGCAGGATCTCTGCCGGCCACCCGACCGGTCTGCGACCGTCGCCGACGGGGAGGAGCGCCCCGACCACCGAGCGCACCATCGTGTGGCAGAACGCGTCCGCCCGGATCCACATGACCGCCAGCCCGGTGTCGTGCTCCCGCTCCCAGCGCAGCTCCATCAGGGTGCGCACCGTGCTCGCCCCGTCCCGGCGGCGGCAGTAGGACGAGAAGTCGTGCTCGCCGAGCAGCGACGCGGCCGCCTCGTTCATGGCATCGATGTCGAGCGGGCCGCTGCGCACCCCCGTGTGGTGCAGGACGTGCGAGCGCAGGAGCGGATCCGCGCCGCCCGCAAGGTCGGAGACGCGATAGGCATACGTGCGCGACAGCGCCGACCAGCGCGCCTCGAAGCCGAGAGGTGCTGGCGCCATCGCTCGCACACGCACGTCGTCGGCCAGGATTCCCGCGAGCCGTCGCACGGGTGCCTGCGGGCCGCGCGCGGCCAGCGCCGCCCAGAGATCGGTCGGCACGTCGGCGTGGCCGACCTGTCCGCGAGCGTTGACTCCCGCGTCGGTCCGCCCCGCGCAGGCGATCCGGACCTGCTCGGGAGCCCTGAGCAGCAGCGTGAGGGCCGACTCGACCTCGCCCTGCACCGTGCGCAGACCGGGCTGGCGGGCCCAGCCCTTGAAGCGGGACCCGTCGTAGGCGAGATCGAGCCGCAGCCGCACCTGGTCCGCACGCGGGCCACGGCGTCTCGGTGCCCCCTCGAGCAGGGGCAGACGCACGAACCCGCCGTCCCCAGCGGGGACGACGGGCTCGTGGGTGGTGTTCGTGGTGCTCAGTCCTTGTCCTCGGCCCCGTCGGCAGCATCCGTTGCCTCGGTGGCCTCAGCGTCGGTGGCGTCCGACTCGGTGGCCTCGGCGTCGGTGGCCTCGGCGTCGGTGGTGTCGGCCTCGACGACGTCAGCCTCGACCGCGTCAGCAGACTCGGCCTCGACAGCTGTCGACTCCTCGACCACGGCGGCAGCAGCCGGTGCGGCAGCCGTGGCGGCCTTCTCCTTGGCAGCGCGCTTGGTCGCGCCCGTGGCCTCGGCCACGACGGCCTCGGTCAGCGCCTCGACCAGCTCGATCACGGCCATCGGGGCGTTGTCGCCCTTGCGCGGGCCGATCTTGGTGATCCGGGTGTAGCCGCCCGGACGGGTGGCATAGCGCGGGCCGATCTCGGCGAAGAGCTCGTGCACGACACCCTTGTCACGGATGACCGCGAGCACCCGGCGACGGGCGTGCAGGTCACCGCGCTTGGCGTGGGTGATGAGGCGCTCCGCGAGGGGACGCAGGCGCTTGGCCTTCGCCTCCGTCGTGGTGATCTTGCCGTGCTCGAACAACGCCGTGGCGAGGTTCGCGAGCATGATCCGCTCGTGGGCCGGGCTGCCGCCGAGACGGGGACCCTTGGTGGGGGTAGGCATCAGGTTCTCCTGGTGATGGGTTCGGGAGGGCGGTCAGCTCGTCAGAGCTGCTCGTCCTCGGCGAATCCCTGGTCATCGGCGTCGTCGTCGTAGAAGCTCACGGCGGTGGTCGGGTCGAACCCGGGCGGGCTGTCCTTGAGCGCGAGGCCCAGGGTCGCGAGCTTGGCCTTGACCTCGTCGATCGACTTCGAGCCGAAGTTGCGGATGTCGAGCAGGTCGGCCTCGCTGCGACCGATGAGCTCGCCCACCGTGTGGATGCCCTCACGCTTGAGGCAGTTGTAGGAGCGCACCGTGAGGTCGAGCGACTCGATCGGCGTCGAGAGCTGCTCGGCGACGAACGCGTCGGCCGGCGACGGGCCGATGTCGATGCCCTCGGCGTCGAGGTTGAGCTCGCGGGCAAGACCGAAGAGCTCGACCAGCGTCTTGCCCGCCGAGGCGACCGCGTCACGCGGGGCCATCGACTGCTTGGTCTCGACGTCGATCACGAGGCGGTCGAAGTCGGTGCGCTGCTCAACACGGGTGGCCTCGACCTTGTAGGTCACCTTGAGCACCGGGGAGTAGATCGAGTCGACCGGGATCCGGCCGATCTCCTGGCCGGGCTGCTTGTTCTGCACGGCGGAGACATAGCCGCGACCGCGCTCGACGACGAGCTCCATCTCGAGCTTGCCCTTGCCGTTGAGCGTGGCGATGTGCAGGTGCGGGTTGTGCACCTCGACACCGGCCGGGGGCGCGATGTCGGCTGCCGTGACCGCACCCGGACCCTGCTTGCGCAGGTACATCACGACGGGCTCGTCGTGCTCCGAGGAGACCACGAGCTGCTTGATGTTGAGGATGAGCTCGGTGACGTCTTCCTTGACGCCCGGCACGGTGGTGAACTCGTGCAGGACACCGTCGATGCGGATGCTGGTGACAGCAGCGCCGGGGATCGACGACAGCAGGGTGCGGCGCACCGAGTTGCCGAGGGTGTAGCCGAAGCCGGGCTCGAGCGGCTCCATGATGAAGCGCGAGCGGAATTCCGAGACCGGTTCCTCGACGAGGGTCGGCCGCTGGGCGATCAGCACGTGACTGTCCTTCCGTGGCGTCCGCTATTTGACGCCGTGGGTGGGAGGGGTGGGGAGTCGAAGGCGCCGGCACCGGCCCACCAGGGGCCGGCACCGACGGCTGTGGTCACTTCGAGTAGAGCTCGACGATCAACTGCTCCTGGACCAGCGTGTCGATCGCACCACGCTCGGGCAGGGAGTGGACCAGCACGCGCATCCGCGACGGGATGACCTCGAGCCAGGCCGGGGTGGGGCGCTCGCCGAGCTCGGCGTGGGCCACCACGAACGGCGTGAGCTCACGGCTCGCCGGGCGGACCTCGACGATGTCGTTGGCCGAGACGCGGTAGGACGGGATGTCGACCTTCGCGCCGTTCACGGTGATGTGACCGTGGCGGACGACCTGGCGGGCCATGTCGCGGCTCTTACCGAAGCCGGCGCGGTAGACGACGTTGTCCAGACGCGTCTCGAGGATGCGGAGCAGGTTCTCACCCGTCTTGCCCTGCTTGCGCTGGGCCTCCTCGTAGTAACCACGGAACTGCTTCTCGAGCACGCCATAGATGCGCGCGCACTTCTGCTTCTCGCGCATCTGGAGGAGGTACTCGCTGTCCTTGGTACGACCGCGGCCATGCTGGCCAGGGGGGTACGGACGGCTCTCCATCGGGCACTTCGGCGACTCGCACTTCGCGCCCTTGAGGAACAGCTTGGTCTTCTCACGACGGCAACGCTTGCAGTCGGGGCCGGTGTATCGGGCCATGGGGTTTCAGTCTCTCTCTCGGGGCGTCAGACGCGGCGGCGCTTCGGCGGGCGGCAGCCGTTGTGCGGGCTCGGGGTCACGTCCTGGATGGTGCCGACCTCGAGGCCGGTCGCCTGCAGGGAGCGGATCGCGGTCTCGCGGCCCGAACCCGGGCCCTTCACGAAGACGTCGACCTTCTTCATGCCGTGCTCCATGGCGCGGCGGGCAGCGGCCTCAGCGGCGAGCTGCGCGGCGAAGGGCGTGCTCTTGCGGGAGCCCTTGAAGCCCACCTGGCCGGACGAGGCCCAGGCGATCACCGCACCCGAGGGGTCGGTGATGGAGACGATGGTGTTGTTGAACGTGCTCTTGATGTGCGCGTGGCCATGGGCCACGTTCTTCTTCTCCTTGCGGCGCACCTTCTTGGCGCCCGCAGCCGTACGGCTCTTGGGAGGCATCGACTATCCGTTCTGGTTGAGGTCATCGGCCCTTCGGTCGCTCGGCGGGTGCCGGACAGGACCGTCGGACTACTACTTCTTGCCGACCTTCTTCTTGCCGGCGACGGTCTTCTTCGGTCCCTTGCGGGTGCGCGCGTTGGTGTGCGTGCGCTGGCCGCGGACCGGGAGGCCACGACGGTGGCGCAGACCCTGGTAGCAGCCGATCTCGACCTTGCGTCGGATGTCGGCGGAGACCTCACGGCGGAGGTCACCTTCGATCTTGTAGTTGGCCTCGAGCCAGTCGCGCAGCTTGATCAGGTCCTCGTCGCCGAGGTCCTTCACGCGGACGTCAGGGCTGATGCCCGTGGCTTCCAACGTCTTCTGTGCGCGGGTCTTGCCGATGCCGAAGATGTACGTGAGCGCTACCTCGAGCCGCTTGTCGCGGGGGAGGTCGACGCCGACGAGACGTGCCATCGGGCGTTCTCTCTTCCAGTACGCCGGAGGTGTCGCGAGCGGCACCGGTCCCACCGCCCTCGGTGGGTCCCTGGCCTCCGGGCCAGGGGTGACGTCCCGCGCGCGGCACGTGTGCTGCGTGGGGGTCGGGTGTCGCTCTTGTCAGTCGACCGGCAGGGTGCCGATGACCAGGTCGTGCAGGGCGGTGGAGCTGTGGCTAGCCCTGACGCTGCTTGTGGCGGGGGTTCTCACAGATCACCATGACGCGCCCGTGACGGCGGATCACCTTGCACTTGTCGCAGATCTTCTTGACGCTCGGGTTGACCTTCATCGATCTCTCCACGGGTGCACGTGCCAGGCGACAGGGGCGCCCGTGCGACTAGGGGTTGGACAGGTGGTGTCCTGGTTCGCGGCCGACGTGCGGCTGCGCGCTCAGGACGAGGTGCTACTTGTAGCGGTAGACGATCCGGCCACGGGTCAGGTCGTAGGGCGAGAGCTCCACGACGACTCGGTCATCGGGCAGGATCCGGATGTAGTGCATCCGCATCTTGCCGCTGATGTGCGCAAGCACCTTGTGCCCGTTGTCGAGCTCTACCCGGAACATGGCATTGGGGAGAGACTCGGTGATCGTGCCCTCGAGCTCGATGGCACCGTCCTTTTTGGGCATGTCCTCGCACTTCATCCGTCTCGACTGGGTTACCTTGCTGCTCGCGGCTCGCGTCCGAGCACCCCCAGACCCGCGAACAGGGCTGGCTACGGGCACGTCGACACACGACTCCATGAGCCGAGGAGCGAGTCTACGTCAGAACGGGTCCCGACCGGTAATCCGCTCATCGGGCCTGGAACGTTCGCGACCTGCCTCGTATCGCCGCAGGTCAGGGGCTCGGGCAGGCCGGGCGGTCAGGGTCGGGTGGAGGCAGGGCTGGCTACGCCGAGCGCGACGAACCTGGCGGCCCCGCCGTCGAGTGCCGTGAGCACCCACGGCCCTTCGGTCGTGAGCGCCACGGTGTGCTCCCAGTGGCAGGCGCGGAGGCCGTCCACGGTGACGACGGTCCAGTCATCGTCGAGCGTGCGCACGGCCCGCTGGCCCGCGCACACCATGGGCTCGACAGCCAGCGCCATGCCCTCGATGAGCCCGAGGCTCTTGCCCGTGACGTCGTAGTTGGGGACGTTGGGCTCCATGTGCATCGAGGTGCCGATGCCGTGGCCGACGTACTCCTCCACGATGCCGTAGGCCGCGCCGCCGGGCTGGGCGCGCACGGAGTCCTCGACCGCCCGGCCGATGTCGTTGAGCTTGCCGCCGACCTGAGCCTTGGCGAGGCCGGCCCACAGGGCTTCCTCGGTCACCCGGGAGAGCTCGACGAAGGCTGGGTCGACGTCCCCGACCGACACCGTGATGGCCGCGTCGCCGTGCCAGCCGGCCAGGATCGCGCCGCAGTCGATCGAGATCTGGTCGCCGGCGAGCAGCACCCGGTCACCCGGGATGCCGTGCACGACCTCGTCGTTGACCGAGGCGCAGATGCTGCCCGGATAGCCGTGGTAGCCCAGGAAGGACGGGATCGCGCCATGGGAGCGGATGGACTCCTCCGCGATGACGTCGAGGGACCGGGTCGTGATGCCGGGCGTGACAGCGTCGCGCAGCAGAGCGAGGGTGCGCGCGACCACGAGGCCCGCCTCGCGCATCAGCAGGATCTGCTCGGCGGACTTGACCTCGACCCGGTCCTTGCGGCGGAACACGGTCTCAGACGCCGAGGATGTCGAGCACACGCGTGGTTACCTCATCGACGTCGCCCGTACCGTCGACCTGGACGAGCACACCCTGCGCGGCGTACAGAGCCGTCAGCGGCGCGGTCTGCTCGTTGTAGATCTCCTGGCGGCGACGGATGACGTCCTCGGTGTCGTCGCTGCGACCCTGGTCGGCGGCGCGCTTGACCAGCCGGGCCACGACCTCGTCGGTGTCGACCGTGAGCTCGACGACCTTGTCGATCGCGGTGCTGGCCGAGCCGAGCATCTCCGCCAGCTCGTCGACCTGGGCGACCGTGCGCGGGTAGCCGTCGAGCAGGAAGCCGGCGGCGGCGTCCGGTTGGGCGAGGCGGTCGCGCACCATCTCGTTGGTGACCGAGTCGGGGACGTACTCCCCCGCGTCCATGTACTTCTGTGCCTCGAGCCCGAGGGGCGTGCCACCCGCGACGTTGGCCCGGAAGATGTCGCCGGTCGACACGTGCGGGATCCCGAGCCGGCCGGAGACGACCGCGGCCTGGGTCCCCTTGCCTGCCCCCGGCGGGCCCATGAGCACGACGCGCATCAGCGGAGGAATCCCTCGTAGTTGCGCTGCTGGAGCTGCGACTCGATCTGCTTCACCGTGTCGAGACCGACGCCGACCATGATGAGCAGGCTCGTGCCGCCGAAGATGAAGCGTTGCCCCACCCCCAGGAACGCGAACGCGATGAACGGGATGATCGCGATGATCGCGAGGTAGATCGACCCGGGCAGCGTGATGCGGGTGAGCACATAGTCGAGGTATTCCGCGGTGGGCTTGCCCGCTCGGATGCCGGGGACGAAGCCGCCGTACTGCTTCATGTTGTCGGCGACCTCGACCGGGTTGAACGTGATCGCGACGTAGAAGTAGGTGAAGAAGATGATGAGCGTCGCGTAGAGGATCAGGTAGAGCGGCTGATCCCCGCGCTCGAGATACCTGGCCACAAAGGTGGCCCACGCGGAGTCGCTGCCGGTCAGCTGACGGATCAGCTGCGGGACATAGAGCAGGGATGACGCGAAGATGACGGGGATGACGCCGGCCATGTTGACCTTGAGCGGGATGTAGGTCGACGTGCCGCCGTACATCTTGCGACCGACCATGCGCTTGGCGTACTGCACCGGGATGCGTCGCTGCGCCTGCTCGACGTAGATCACCGCAGCGACGATCGCGACACCGACGAGGAGCACCAGGCCGAGCGTGAACGGCCCGTTGTTGACCGCGATCTGCCAGAGCTGGCCGGGGAACGTCGCGATGATCGAGGTGAAGATCAGCAGCGACATGCCGTTGCCGACGCCGCGGTCGGTGATGTTCTCGCCGAGCCACATGATGACCCCGGTGCCAGCGGTCATCGTGATGATCATCGTGAGGATGAGGATGATCGACTGGTTGGGGAGCAGCTGCTCGTTGCAGCCGGTGAACAGGCGTCCGGGCACCCGCGCCAGCGCGACGATGCCGGTCGACTGCAGGACGGCGAGGCCGATCGTGAGATAGCGGGTGTACTGCGTGAGGGTGGCCTGACCGGCCTGCCCCTCCTTGCGCAGTGACTCCAGCCGCGGGATCACGACTGTCAGCAGTTGGATGATGATGCTCGCCGTGATGTACGGCATGATCCCCAGCGCGAACACCGACAGCTGCAGCAGCGCGCCGCCGCTGAACAGGTTGATGAGGCCGTAGATCGAGTTGTCCTGCACCGCGGCGATACATGTCTGGATCGCCTTGTAGTCCACCCCAGGGGTCGGGACCACGGAGCCGAGGCGGAACAGCGCCACGATCCCGAGAGTGAACAGCAGCTTCTTGCGCAGGTCCGGCGTACGGAACGCCGACGCGAACGCGGAAAGCACAGCTCCTCCAGGTGGACGTCCGACGACATCCGGTGCGAGAACTGCTCGTGACGGCTGTCACGAGCGGGGGTCTCCAGCACGGGCCGGGAGAACCCGGCACGCTGGCTGAGACTAACAGCCCATGCGCGAGGGGCGTCCCTCGGCGCCGTGATCACGACGCCAGAGGAACGCCCCTCGGGTGGACCTGCCTACCTCAGTCGAGCTCGGTGGCCGAACCGCCGGCCGCCGCGATCTTGCTCTTGGCGGTGTCGGAGAACGCGTGGGCGCTCACCGCGACCTTGACCGTGATGTCGCCGTTGCCGAGGACCTTCACGGGCTGGTTCTTGCGGACGGCGCCAGCGGCGACGAGCTCAGCCACGCCCACAGTCCCACCATCGGGGAACAGTGCGGCGAGCTGGGCCACGTTGACGACCTGGAACTCGACCTTGTTGTTGTTCTTGAAGCCCTTGAGCTTGGGGAGGCGCATGTGCAGCGGCATCTGCCCGCCCTCGAAGGAGGCTGGGACCTGGTAGCGGGCCTTGGTGCCCTTGGTACCGCGACCGGCCGTCTTTCCCTTGCTCGCCTCGCCACGACCCACGCGGGTCCTGGCGGTCTTGGCGCCCGCAGCGGGACGCAGGTGATGAACCTTGAGTGTCATGTCAGTCGACCTCCTCGACCTTGACGAGGTGGGTGACTGTGTTGACCATCCCGCGGATCTCGGGACGGTCCTCCTTCACCACGACGTCACCGATGCGCTTGAGACCCAGCGTGCGCAGGGTGTCGCGCTGGTTCTGCTTGCCGCCGATGCCTGAGCGCAGCTGCGTGACCTTGAGCCGACCCATCACGCACCAGCCCCCGCAGCACGGGCGCGCAGCATCGCGGCCGGAGCCACGTCCTCGAGCGGCAGGCCACGACGGGCCGCGACCTCCTCGGGACGCTCGAGACCCTTGAGGGCCTTGACCGTCGCGTGGACGACGTTGATCGCGTTGTCCGAGCCGAGCGACTTGCTGAGCACGTCGTGGATACCGGCGCACTCGAGCACGGCGCGGACCGGACCACCGGCGATGACGCCGGTACCGGGTGCGGCCGGGCGCAGCAGCACGACGCCTGCCGCAGCCTCACCCGTGATGGGGTGCGGAATGGTGCCCTGGATCCGGGGAACCTTGAAGAAGTTCTTCTTGGCCTCCTCGACACCCTTGGCGATTGCCGCGGGCACCTCCTTGGCCTTCCCGTACCCGACACCGACGGTGCCGTCACCGTCACCGACGACGACGAGGGCGGTGAAGCTGAAGCGACGACCACCCTTGACGACCTTGGCAACACGGTTGATCGCTACGACGCGCTCGATGAAGGCGGACTTCTCCGCCACGGGACCCTTACCGTCGCGACGGTCGCGTCCACGCTCGTTGCCGCCGGCGCCGCCTCCGCGGCGCTGGGCTGCAGCCATGACTAACCTCTTCCTTCGATTCCGTCGTTCGCGTCAGAACGCGAGGCCGCCCTCACGGGCGCCTTCGGCGAGGGCCGCGACGCGGCCGTGGTACTTGTTGCCGCCACGGTCGAAGACGACCGCCTCGACACCAGCGGACTTGGCGCGCTCGGCCAGCAGTTCGCCGACCTTCTTCGCCTTCGCACTCTTGTCACCGTCGAAGGCACGAAGATCTGCCTCCATCGTGGACGCCGAGGCGAGCGTGGTGCCAGCGGTGTCGTCGACGACCTGAACGAACAGGTGACGAGTCGACCGGGAGACGACCAGACGGGGGCGGACAGCGGTGCCCGAGACCCTCTTGCGGACGCGGGTGTGGCGGCGCTTGCGGGCGACCGCCTTCTTGTTGCCCGAGCCGAGCTTCGCAACGATAGCCATGGCTTACTTGCCCGCCTTTCCAGCCTTGCGGCGGATGACCTCGCCGGCGTAGCGCACACCCTTGCCCTTGTACGGGTCGGGCTTGCGCAGCTTGCGCAGCTTGGCGGCGACTTCGCCGACCTGCTGCTTGTCGATGCCGGCGACGGAGAACTTGGTGGGGGTCTCCACCGCGAAGGTGATGCCCTCAGGCGCCTCGATCAGCACGGGGTGGCTGTAGCCGAGCGCGAACTCCAGGTCGGAGCCCTTCGCGACGACGCGGTAGCCGGTGCCGGAGATCTCCAGCGCCTTGCTGTAGCCGTCGGTGACACCGATGACCATGTTCGAGACGAGCGTGCGAGTGAGGCCGTGGAGCGAGCGCGACACGCGCTCGTCGTTGGGGCGGGCCACCTCGAGGGTGCCGTCCTGAGCCTTGGCGACGGTGATGGGGCTCGCGACCTGGTGGGTCAGCGTGCCCTTGGGGCCCTTCACCGTGACGGTGGCGCCGTCGATGTCGACGGTCACTCCCGCGGGGAGGGAGATGGGCAGGCGTCCGATACGTGACATGGCGTGTTCTCTCCTTCCCGCTACCAGACGTAGGCGAGGACTTCCCCACCCACGCCCTTCTTGGATGCCTGCCGGTCGGTCAGCAGGCCGGACGACGTGGAGATGATCGCGACGCCGAGTCCACCGAGGACTCGAGGCAGCGACGTGCTCTTGGCGTAGACACGCAGGCCCGGCTTCGAGACGCGGCGAACTCCGGCGATGGAGCGCTCGCGGCTGGGGCCGAACTTCAGGTCGAGGGTCAGCGTCTTGCCGACCTCGGCGTCCTCGACACGCCAGTCAGCGATGTATCCCTGCTCCTTGAGGATCACGGCGATTCCCGCCTTGATCTTCGAGCTGGGCATCGTGACAGTGTCGTGGTAGGCCGTGTTGGCATTGCGCAGACGCGTGAGCATGTCTGCGATCGGGTCAGTCATCGTCATGGCCGGTGGGCCTCTCTCACCGTGGTATCCGACGCGTACCTCGTGTCGGACCTGCGGCGTCGTCGGTTCTTACCAGGAGCTCTTGGTGATGCCGGGCAGCTCGCCGGCGTGCGCCATCTCGCGCAGGCAGATCCGGCACAGGCCGAACTTGCGGTAGACCGAGTGCGGGCGACCGCAGCGGTTGCATCGGGTGTATCCACGGACGGCGAACTTGGGCTTCTTGTTCGCCTTGTTGATCAGAGCAGTCTTCGCCACGGTCAGTTCTCCTTGAAGGGGAAGCCGAGGTGCTTCAGGAGCGCACGGCCCTCGTCGTCGGTGGACGCGGTGGTGACCACCGTGATGTCCATGCCGCGGACGCGGTCGATGGCGTCCTGGTCGATCTCGTGGAACATGGACTGCTCGTTGAGACCGAAGGTGTAGTTGCCGCGACCGTCGAACTGCTGCGACGAGAGGCCGCGGAAGTCACGGATACGCGGGAGGGCGACCGACAGCAGCCGGTCGAGGAACTCCCACATGCGGTCGTTGCGCAGCGTCACGTGGGCGCCGATCGGCATGCCCTCGCGCAGCTTGAACTGGGCGATCGACTTGCGCGCCTTCGTCACCTGCGGCTTCTGGCCGGTGATGGCAGCAAGGTCCTTGATCGCGCCCTCGATGAGCTTGGAGTCGCGAGCTGCCTCACCGACACCCATGTTGACCACGATCTTGGTCAGACCGGGCACCTGCATGACGTTGGCGAAGTTGAACTCCTCGCGCAGTGCGGGGACGATCTCCTCGCGATAGCGCGCCTTGAGCCGCGGGGGCACGTTGGCGGGCGTCTCGACGACGGCGTCGGCGACCTTCTCGGTCTCGGTGGTCGTCATCAGATGTCCTTACCGGAGCGCTTCGAGACCCGGACGCTGCGCGTCGTCTCGTACGACGTGCCGTCGGGGCGGTTCTTCGTGACGACCTCGCGGCGGAAGCCCACGCGGGTCGGTCGGTCGTCGCTGGGGTCGACGATCATCACGTTGGAGACATGGATCGGGGCCTCCTGCGTCACGATGCCGCCAGTCTTGGCACCACGGGTCGACTGCCCGACCTTCGTGTGCTTCTTGATCTGGTTGACACCCTCGACGAGGACCTTGTCGGACTCGACGAGGACGGAGATGACCTTCCCCTTCTTGCCCTTGTCCTTGCCCGTGATGACCTGCACGAGGTCACCCTTCTTGATGTTCGCCATCTCAGAGCACCTCCGGAGCCAGCGAGATGATCTTCATGAACTTCTTCTCGCGAAGCTCGCGGCCGACCGGCCCGAAGATGCGCGTCCCACGAGGCTCGCCATCGCTCTTGAGGATGACGGCCGCGTTCTCGTCGAAGCGGATGTACGACCCGTCGAGACGTCGGCGCTCTTTCTTGGTGCGCACGATGACGGCCTTGACGACGTCGCCCTTCTTGACGTTGCCACCGGGGATCGCGTCCTTGACGGTGGCGACGATCACGTCACCGATGCCCGCGTAGCGTCGACCTGAGCCGCCGAGGACACGGATGCAGAGAATCTCCTTGGCACCGGTGTTGTCGGCGACGCGAAGTCGCGACTCCTGCTGGATCACTGTGTCTGTCTCCTGTTGTCGCGCCGGTTCTCGTCCAGCGAGCCTGGCGGAACTGATGTCTGGTGCGGTACGGCGCGAGCGCCGGACCTGGTGAGTCTAGGTGTCCCTCGGCTGAGGGCCAAAACTCCTGATCGCGAACGGGTCGGCGTCGCCGACCCGAGGTGCGACTACTTGGCCTTCTCGAGGATCTCGACGACGCGCCAACGCTTGGTGGCCGAGAGGGGACGGGTCTCCATGAGGAGGACCTTGTCGCCCACACCGGCCGCGTTGGCCTCGTCATGCGCGTGCAGCTTGGACGTGCGACGCACGACCTTGCCGTAGAGGGGGTGCTTGAAGCGGTCCTCGACAGCGACGACGACGGTCTTGTCCATCTTGTCGCTGACGACGTACCCCTCACGCGTCTTGCGGAAACCGCGTGTGGTCTCGGTGCTCTCGGTGCTTGCGTCCATTGCCTTCTCGCTCGTCTCGCTCATGCGGCGCCCACAGGGGTGATACCGAGCTCGCGCTCGCGCATGATCGTGTAGATGCGCGCGATGTCCGTGCGGACGGCGCGCAGTCGGCCGTGGCTCTCCAGCTGGCCGGTGGCCGCCTGGAAGCGCAGGTTGAACAGCTCGGCCTTGGCCTCGCGGAGCTTCTCGACGAGTTCCTCGTCGGTCAGCACACGGAGGTCAGCGGGCTTGGTCCCGGTTGCCATCAGTTCTCACCTACCTCGCGCCGAACGATCCGGCACTTCATGGGCAGCTTGTGCGCGGCACGGGTGAGTGCCTCGCGGGCCACGATCTCGTTGGGGTAGGCAAGCTCGAACATGACGCGGCCAGGCTTGACGTTGGCCACCCACCACTCGGGCGAGCCCTTGCCGGAACCCATGCGGGTCTCGGCGGGCTTCTTGGTGATCGGGCGATCCGGGTAGATCGTGATCCAGACCTTGCCACCACGCTTGATGTGGCGGGTCATCGCGATACGAGCCGCCTCGATCTGACGGTTCGTGACGTAGGCCGGCTCCAGCGCCTGCAGTCCCCACTCGCCCCAGGTCACCTGGGTGCCGCCCTTGGCGGCGCCGTCGCGCTCGGGGTGGTGCTGCTTGCGGTGCTTGACCCTCCGAGGGATCAGCATGGGTCAGACCTCCGATCCGGTGGTCTCGACCGCGGGAGCGGCCTCGACGGACTCGGCGACGGGTGCCTCGACCGCAGCAGCGGCCGGGGTGTCGTCGCGACGGGCGGCGGGACGGGCCGGGCGGTCACGACGGGGGGCGCCGAGGCGCTCCGCGGCAGCGACTGCCTCGCGCTCGGTGCGCGACTGGCTGACCTCGCCCTTGTAGATCCAGACCTTCACGCCGATGCGGCCGAAGGTCGTGCGGGCCTCGTAGAAGCCGTAGTCGATGTTGGCGCGCAGCGTGTGCAGCGGCACCCGGCCCTCGCGGTAGAACTCGCGACGGCTCATCTCGGCGCCACCCAGACGGCCGGACACCTGGACCCGGATTCCCTTGGCGCCGCCCTTGAGGGCTGACTGCATCGACTTGCGCATGGCACGACGGAACGACACGCGGCTCGAGAGCTGCTCGGCCACACCCTGAGCGACCAGCTGTGCATCGATCTCGGGGTTCTTGACCTCGAGGATGTTGAGCTGGACCTGCTTGCCGGTGAGCTTCTCGAGGTCGCCGCGGATGCGGTCGGCCTCGGCACCACGGCGGCCGATGACGATGCCCGGACGAGCAGTGTGGATGTCGACACGGACACGCTCACGCGTGCGCTCGATCTCCACCTTGCTGATGCCGGCCCGCTCCATGCCCTTGTTCATGAGGCGACGGATCTTGACGTCCTCGTCGACGTAGTCGCGGTAGCGCTGACCGTCCTTGGACGAGTCCGCGAACCAGCGCGACTTGTAGTCGGTGGTGATACCCAGGCGAAAGCCATACGGGTTGATCTTCTGGCCCACGGCCGGGTCACCCCTTCTTCCGCGTCGAGGACGAGTCGGCGGTGACCGACTCGACGACGACGGTGATGTGACTGGTGCGCTTGCGGATGCGGTACGCACGACCTTGAGCACGCGGGCGGAACCGCTTCAACGTCGGGCCCTCGTCTACGTAGGCCTCTCGGACCACGAGCGTGTCCCGATCGAGGTTGAAGTTGTTCGTCGCGTTGGCGATGGCGCTGTCAAGCACCTTGCCCACCGGCTCGCTCGCCGCTTGCGGGGCGAAGTGCAGGATCGCCTGCGCCTCCGCTGCCGGCAGGCCGCGAATCAGGTCGATGACGCGGCGTGCCTTCATGGGCGTGACACGCACGTAACGCGCCTGGGCCCTGGCTTCCATCGCTGTCCCCTTGCTGGTCGTCGTACTCACGTCTGGTCTGTCTTTCCTGGCTCGGTGGCGTCACGCCGCGGTTAGCGGCGCTTCGCCTTGCGGTCGTCCTTCACGTGGCCACGGAAGGTACGCGTCGGCGCAAACTCGCCGAGCTTGTGACCGATCATGTTCTCGGTCACGAAGACCGGGATGTGCTTGCGACCGTCGTGCACCGCGATGGTGTGACCGAGCATGTCCGGCACGATCATCGAACGGCGCGACCAGGTCTTGATCACGTTGTGGGTGCCCTTGGAGTTCTGATCGTCCACCTTCTTGGCAAGGTGGCCGTCGATGAAGGGGCCCTTCTTCAGGCTGCGAGGCATCGAGTATGGCTCCCTTAGCGCTTCTTGCCGGTCTTGCGGCGGCGGACGATGAACTTGTCGCTGGCCTTGTTGGCCTTGCGGGTGCGACCTTCGGGCTTTCCGTTGGGGTTGACCGGGTGACGACCACCGGAGGTCTTGCCCTCACCACCACCGTGCGGGTGGTCGACCGGGTTCATGGCGACACCGCGGACGGTGGGGCGGACACCTTTCCAGCGCATGCGGCCGGCCTTGCCCCAGTTGATGTTGCTCTGCTCGGCGTTGCCCACCTCACCGATCGTCGCGCGGCAGCGCACGTCGACGTTGCGGATCTCGCCCGAGGGCAGACGCAGCTGGGCGTAGGGGCCGTCCTTGGCGACGAGCTGGATGCTCGTACCGGCCGACCGAGCGATCTTCGCACCGCCACCAGGACGAAGCTCGACGGCGTGGATGACCGTACCGACGGGGATGTTGCGCAGCGGCAGGTTGTTGCCCGGCTTGATGTCGGCCGAGGGGCCGGTCTCAATGGTGTCG
>JANMBJ010000310.1:0-12282 GCA_031360335.1 Candidatus Nanopelagicales bacterium | reverse complement strand
AGACACCGACGGGTGGGACCTCCACGAGGAGGTCCCGCCCGTCGTTCGTCGTCCGGGCCGACCGAGGGGGGTTGGTCCGGTGCGGACGGTGTGCGTCTCGAGGACGCGTCAGTGGCCTGGTCGTTCAGTGACGCAAGGGTTCAGGAGGTGCTGGACGCGCTCGGAGCGGTCGAGCTCGACTGGCTGCGGCCGGGGTTGGTGGTGCCGGGGCCGTCGTTGTCGTTGGGGTCAGGGTCGACCCCGTTGGCCGGACCGCCCTTGCCACCGGCACCAGGGCCGCCGGTCTGCGTGCCGGTCACGGCGAAGTCCTTGCCGACCTGCACGATGACGTGGTCGCCGGTGGTCGTGACGATGTGCGCCTCGAAGACGCCGTCAGAGTCGGTCTCGACGCGCTCGATGGTGGCGTTCGGGTACGTCGCGAGCGCGGCGGCGGTGACCTTGGCTGCGGTGTCGCCGGTGAGCAGCTCCTCGTCCGATCGCTGCGACTTCGACGGGTCGATGGTCCTCGCCGTGCCGCTGGTCGAGGAGCCGCCGGTGGCGGTGCTCGACGAGCTGCTCGACGAGGCCGTCGGGGTCGGGGTGCTCGTCGCGGCATTCGCCGTCAAGGTGCCGGCGAGGATGACGCCGCCCGCGAGGCCGGCGGCGACGAGGGCAGCGCCCGCGCCCCAGCGACGTGCGGACTTGGCGGTGGCTGCCTCGGTCTCGTTGTCGATCATGTGGGCTCCTTGGTGGGGTTGTGCCGAGGTGTGACCCTCGGGTTCTTCGTGACCCCCACGGTGGGCGCCGACCATGTGAGGACCGTGTCTGCGACGGGGTGCGAAACGTGTGCGAACGATCTGAAGGAATGGTGGGACCACAGGCGCCCATCGGGGACACTGGTGCGATGATCGCCGCCGTCGACACCACTACCCCAGCCGGGTCGGTGCCTCGACGCACGCCCGTGCGCCGGGTGGTGCGGTGGATCCTCGTGCTCGTCGTGCTGGGGGTCGTCGTCGTACCCCTCGCGCTGGCGGGGATGGTCGTCGCGACCGCGCGGCACGACGACCGCACCCCCACCGACGCCGTCGTCGTGCTCGGCGCCGCACAGTTCAACGGTCGACCGAGCTCCGTGCTCGAGGCCCGCCTCGGACATGCGAGGTCGTTGTACGACGACGAGGTCGCGCCTCGGATCGTCACGGTCGGGGGCAACCAGCCCGGTGACATCACGACGGAGGCGCAGGCCGGCAAGGACTGGCTCGTGCAGGCCGGCACCCCGAGGGGTGCCGTGACAGCCGTGTCGACGGGCAGCGACACCCTCGGCAGCCTCACAGCGGTTGCCCAGCTGATGGCCCGAAAGGGATGGACCAGCGCGACGATCGTGACCGATCCGGCGCACCTCGCGCGCAGCCTCGCGATCGCCCGGGCGCTGGGCATCGACGCGCACGGTTCGCCCACCTCGTCAGGCTCCGGTTCGAGCATCACCATCGACTATGTCGGGCGCGAGACCGCTGGCCTGCTGTGGTTCTGGCTCGCGGAGCACCGGCGCGTCGACCAGATCGTCGCCAGCTGAGACGCGGCCTCGGTCGCGACGGGTCGCTAGGGTCAGTGGTGATGGACCTCCACACCGACGACGACCGGCTCTCCGACGGCTACGAGCCGCGGGACGAAGCGCGGTGGGTCGCTGAATCGCCCAAGCGACCCGGGCGTACGGCCTTCGCCCGCGACCGCGCTCGCGTGCTGCACTCCGCGGCGTTGCGCCGCCTTGCCGCGAAGACGCAGGTCATGGTGGCGGGGGAGAGCGACTTCCTGCGCACGCGCCTCACGCACTCGCTCGAGTGCGCGCAGGTCGGGCGCGAGCTCGGTGCCGCGCTGGGCTGCGACCCGGATCTGGTCGAGACCGCGTGTCTCGCGCACGACCTCGGGCACCCGCCCTTCGGGCACAACGGCGAGGACGCCCTCGACGAGGTCGCTGCGTCGATCGGCGGGTTCGAGGGCAACGCCCAGTCGCTGCGTATCCTCACTCGCCTCGAGGCGAAGACATTCAGCCCGCCCGATGGTCCACGACCAGGTGGCCCGGTGGGCCTCAACCTCACTCGCGCAGCCCTCGACGCCGCATCGAAATACCCGTGGTCGCGGGTCGAGGGCAGGCGCAAGTTCGGTTCCTACGACGACGATCTCGATGTGTTCGCCTGGATCCGTGCGGAGTCTCCCGACGGTCGCACCTGCTTCGAGGCGCAGGTCATGGACTGGTCCGACGACGTCGCCTACTCCGTGCACGACGTCGAGGATGCACTCGTCGCAGGGCATCTCGACATCCGGGCGCTCACAGGCGCCGGGGGCGTCGAGGATCCCGAAGGCCTGCTCGACGTAGCTCAGGGCTACGTCGAGGATGCCGAGCGCGCCGACCTCGGTGCCGCCGTCGTACGCCTCACGTCGTTGCCCTTCTGGCCGTCGTCCTATGACGGGTCGCTGCGCGATCTTGCTGCGCTGAAGAACCTCACGTCGCAGCTGATCGGGCGCTTCGCGGGCGCCGCCGAGGCCGCGACGCGGTCAGCCTCCGGCGACGGGCGGCTCACGCGCTATGGCGCGGATCTCGTCGTGCCCCGCGAGCAACGGCTCGAGGTCGCGGTGCTCAAGGCCATCGCTAACCGTTGGGTGATGCAGCGGGCCGGTGCCGAGTCGGTCTACTCCGACCAGCGTGAGCTCGTGCAGGAGCTCGTCTCGGCCCTGCGCCTCGCCGGCCGCGAGGCGCTCGACCCGGCCCTGCGGACGGCGTACGACGACGCACCCGACGATGCCGCACGCCTGCGCGTGGTCGTCGACCAGGTCGCCAGCCTCACCGACCGCAGCGCCGTCGCCTGGCACGCCCGCCACTGCCGCCGCTGACCGCCCGCGCACCGGTCGAGGTCGCGAGTAACAGGTCCAACGGTCGCTCAGGAGGCCCAGTTGGCGACCATTGGACCTGTTACTCGGGTCCCTGAGGGTCAGGCGGTGCGGACTGCGGTTTCTAGGGCTGTGAGGTCGTTGTCGTCGGTGAAGATGTGGGGGCTGGCTCGGACCAGGCCGGTGATCCCGTGGGCGTCGAAGTCGCGTACGGCGTACTCCCTCGGCGAATAGCTCACGTTGACGCCCGCGGCCTTGATCCCGCGTACCACATCTGCCGCGTCGCGACCTTCGACGGAGAACGTCACGATGCCGGTGCGCACGTCGCCACGGTCGCGGACCACGACACCCGGGATCTCGCTGAGCGCCAGGCGAATCCGGTCGGCGAGCCAGCCGATCCGCGCTGCGATCTGGTCGAGCCCGAGGTCGAGGGCGTAGTCGGCGGCAGCGCCCATCCCGAGCATCGCGGCGTAGGACTTCTCCCAGTTCTCGAAGCGCATGCCGCCCTCGGCAACGTCGTAGGTCGACTCGCTCGTCCAGGTGGCGGCATGGAGGTCGATGAGTGCGGGCTCCAGGGTGAGTGCCCGGTCGGAGGCGTAGAGGAACCCGGTGCCGCGCGGGCCGCGGAGGAACTTGCGCCCGGTGGCAGAGAGGAAGTCGGCGCCCATCGCGACCGCGTCGACGGGCACCTGGCCGACCGACTGGCACGCGTCGACGACGAACCACGCCTGCGGTGCCAGCTCACGGATTGCGACGCCGACCTGGGCAGCGGGGTTGAGCAGGCCGTTCTGGCTCGGCGCGTGGGTGACGGCGACGACCTGCACGCGCTCGTCGAGCATCGATCGCAGCGCGTCGACGTCGAGCACCCCGGAGGCGTCGTCCGGCACCGCCTCGAGGGTCGCGCCGACGCGTCGTGTCGCTGCCAGCAGTGCGAGCACGTTGCTGGCGTACTCCGCCTGGGAGACCAGGATGCGGTCGCCGGCGGCGAGCGGGATCGACAGGAATCCGCGCAGCCACGAGTCGGTCGCGCTCGTGGTGAGCGCGATGCTGCTCGCGGGCGCGCCGACGAGGCGGCCGACGGAGGCATAGGTCGTGTCGAGCCGGTCCTGCGCCTCGGCGTGCGCCTCGTAGCCGCCGATCTCCGCCTCACGCCTCAGGTGGTCGATCATCGTGTCGACCACGACCTGGGGCGGCAGTGCCGAGCCGGCGTTGTTGAGGTGGTGCGTACGCAGGCACCCCGGGGTGTCCGCCCGGAGCCGGGCGAGGTCGGAGTCGAGGGGGGAAGACGGCGGGGCAGTCACCCGCCGATCCCACCACACCCCGTCGTCCACGCGCCCCGATCTGGCTCCGAGCACCGTGATCACGGTCCACATCCGGGTCGTGGCGGGGGTGTGCTGCGCCTGTGGTGGACGGCGTGGGCGCGGGTTGGACGGGCTCCGTAGGATCACTGTCGTGGCCGGGCGGATCAGGGACGAGGATGTCGTCCTCGTACGTGAGAAGGCCCGCATCGACGAGGTGATCCGGGACTACGTCACGCTCAAGTCGGCCGGCGGCGGGAGCCTCAAGGGCATCTGCCCGTTCCACGACGAACGGAGCCCGTCGTTCAACGTGAGCCCTGCCAAGGGTGCGTGGTACTGCTTCGGGTGCGGCGAGGGCGGCGACGTCATCGCCTTCCTCCGCAAGGTCGACCACCTGTCGTTCACCGAGGCGGTGGAGAAGCTGGCCGGGCGCTACGGCGTCACGCTGCGCTACGCCGAGGGCTCGGCTGCCCCGGGTCGCCAGGTCGGCAACCGCAGCCGCCTCATCGAGGCCCACAAGGCGGCCGCCGCGTTCTACGTCGAGAAGCTCGCGGCCCCGGAGGCGGAGACCGGCCGCCGGTTCCTCACCGAGCGCGGCTTCGACGCCGACGCGGCCGCCCACTTCGGTGTCGGCTACGCCCCCAAGGGCTGGGACTCCCTGCTCCTCCACCTGCGCAGCAAGGGCTTCACCGACGACCAGCTCGTCGAGGGTGGCCTCGTTGCCCGCGGAGGGCAGCGCGGAATCTACGACCGGTTCCGCGGCCGCCTCGTCTGGCCGATCCGAGACACGAGCGGCGACGTCGTCGGCTTCGGCGCCCGCAAGCTCTATGACGATGACGACGGCCCGAAGTACCTCAACACCCCCGAGACGCCGCTCTACAAGAAGAGCCAGGTCCTCTATGGCATCGACCTCGCGCGCAGGGAGATCGCGAAGCGCAAGCAGGCCGTGATCGTCGAGGGCTACACCGATGTCATGGCCGCGCACCTGTCCGGCGTCGAGACGGCGGTCGCCACCTGCGGCACGTCGTTCGGCACCGATCACATCAGCGTGCTGCGTCGCCTGCTCATGGACGACGGTGTCTTCACCGGCGAGGTCGTCTTCACCTTCGACGGTGACGCGGCCGGCCAGAAGGCAGCACAGCGCGCATTCGGTGAAGACCAGCGGTTCACCGCGCAGACCTTCGTCGCGGTCGAGCCCAACGGCATGGACCCGTGCGACCTGCGCATCGCCAAGGGCCCGGAAGCCGTGCAGGAGCTGGTGAAAGCGAAGGTGCCGCTCTTCGAGTTCGCGATCCGCACCGAGCTCAAGGGTCACGACCTCGACCACGCCGAAGGTCGCGTCGCCGGTCTGCGCGCCGCGGCTCCGGTGATCGCACGCATCCGTGACGAGGCGCTGCGCCCGGAGTACATCCGCAAGGTGTCCGGCTGGCTCGCCATCCCCGACGACGAGGTGCGCCGTGCGGTCCAGGCCGCCGGGCGCGCCCAACCGCCGGCGGCGCGGCGAAGTGCGGATCCCGAAGCCCCCACGGTCGACCAGGTTGCGGGCGCTGTCCCGCGCCTGCCCCGACCCGACCCGCGCGACAAGGTGGCCGCGGTCGAGCGCGAGGCGCTCAAGGTCTGCCTCCAGGCGCCGCAGCTCGGCGGCTCCTGGGTCGACGCGCTGGAGACCGATGCCTTCCGGTCACCTGCCTACTCCGCCGTGCACGCGGCCATCACCTCGGCCGGCGGCGCGGCCTCCGGGCTCGTCGACCGCGCGTGGCTCGATGCCGTGCTCGCCGCCTGCCCGGACGACGCCGTACGCGCTGTCGTGCACGAGCTCGCCGTCGACCCGATGCCGACCGTCGAGGTCGACCAGCGCTATGCGCAGTCGGTCATCGCGCGCCTGCTGGAGATCGACGCCTCGCGGCGCATCACCGACGTCAAGGCGCGTCTCCAGCGAGTCGAGCCGTCGACCGATCCCGACACGTATCAAGCGCTGTTCGCCGATGTGCTCGCGCTCGAGACCTACCGCCGCGGCCTGCGCGAGCAG
Source organism: Candidatus Nanopelagicales bacterium (assembly GCA_031360335.1). Taxonomy (GTDB): domain Bacteria; phylum Actinomycetota; class Actinomycetes; order S36-B12; family CAIYMF01; genus Longivirga. The sequence goes on along the minus strand of JANMBJ010000310.1, from coordinate 6,093 downwards.
GTCGCGGGCGGCACGTCGTCATGAGGTCGGTCCTGAGTCCGGTCGAGAGGCGGTCATCGTGAGGCTGCGTCCGCCGGCCGAGGTCCGCGCTCGGGCGCCCGGCGAGCGCGTGCTCGGCTGGTGCCCCTCGGGCACCTCGACCCTCGTGGCCACCGACAAGGCGCTGCTGCTGCCGCAGGTCGACGGTGTCGAGGTCCGGATCCCGTGGGACCTCGTGCTGCGTGCGACGTGGGAGGAGTCCGCGGTCGAGGTGACTGCCCAGGACTCGCCGGGTGGACGCGCGGTCGTACGTCGGATCCCCATCGCCGAGGAGCCGGGCGCGCTGCCCGAGGTGGTGCGCGAGCGGGTCAACGCCAGCATCGTCGTGCAGCACCACGTGGAGCTGGTGGGGGAGCGCGGCGCGCGGTTCGTCGCCCGACGAGAGCCCGGCAGCTCCGAGCTGCGGTGGTCGGTGGTCTTCGACGGTGGCCTCGACCCGCGTGACCCCGAGCTCCGCCGCCGGGCTGACGAGGCCCTCGCAAGCCTGCGCATCTCTCTCGGAGTGTGAGGCCGATCTGTCGGCCGCGACCGCCGTGACCTGAGGAGAACACCTCAGGCTCACCCGGGTGTCGGGCGCGATTTTCGACCGACCCCGCGCACTTGCTATCCTCCTAGCGCTACGTCACGCAGGTGGCGCAGCAGCACGATCCCGCGTAGCTCAACGGCAGAGCTCCCGACTGTTAATCGGGCGGTTTCTGGTTCGAATCCAGACGCGGGAGCCACAGCACGAAGGCCGCCCCTCAGCGAGTGGTGGCCTTCGTGCTGTCGTGGGTCGATCAGGCGGTGCGTACGCCCTGGACGAGCACCGAGGCGGCCGGGAGGTCTGCCTCGCGGTGCTCGCGTACGGCGTCGGCGACCTGCTCGGGTGTGCTCTGAGTCCCGTCGTAGACGATGACGATGGAGTCGTCGCCGTCGACAAGGAAGTTGCTCTCGCCGAAGTCGGTGTAGCGGGTCGCGCCGATGCCGATGACGACGGTCGTGGGGGCGCCGGCTTCGCGTAGGAGGAGGCCGACATTCTCCAGCGGTGTCTCCGCAGACCCGGTCTGGTGGGTGAGGCGCTCCACGATCCAGTCGAGGAGCTGGTCGCCGAAGTAGGAGTATCCGGTGACCGGGCTGTCCTGGCCGTAGGCGTGGGTGCCGTCGCCGCGGCGCAGGAAGCTGGCGATGCGCAGGGTTGCGGTCGCACCGCCGGCCCGCAGGTCGGTCACGGGGAACAGCGCTTTGGCGAGGCCCTTGGAGTCGGGTCCCCAGTTCTTCTTCTCGCTGATCTTCTTCGCTCCCTCGCGCCGGATGGAGCAGTCGTTGAAGGCGCCGATCGCGGTCGGCGTGAGCGAGGTGACTCTGCCGTCGGTGTCGTAGGCGACGGTGCACACCATTGCTGCCTCGGGCTCGATCTGGAGGTTGAGCGCTACGTCGGACACCGGCAGCGTGATGGCGTCGGACGACAGCGGGAACTCCGCGAGGAACGTCGAGCCGCCGGGCACATAGAACGGGAAGATGCCCTTGGGCTTGGTGTCGTCACCGCCCACGCTCACGAAGTCGGCTGCCTCGCCGGCCTGCTCCAGGTGGCCGGCGAAGTTGCCGGCCACTCCGAATCCGAACCAGCTGCGGGCCTCGTGGGCGTCGACGTTGAGCACCAGATCACCCTAGGTCGGTCGCTGCCCCACGGCTCAGGAGGGGTCGGAGTCGAACTCGGCGTGGATCCGCTCGATACGGATGCGCTCCTGCTCGCGCGCGAGGTACTGCAGCGCGCGACGGTCGGCGTCGGTCGGGTTGAGCATGTCGAGGGCGCGTGGCCACAGCCGTCGGTGCCGCACGATCGCGATCTCGGCGGCGTACACGACGACCTGGCTGACGAGGTAGAGCAGTGCGAAGAGGCCGGCGATGGTGGCAAAGCTGCCGTAGACCGGGCCGGAGCGGGCGACGAACTGAGGCAGCAGCGTCGCCCCGAACGTCAGAAGTCCGGCAACCGCCATCGACCCGACGAGAGCGGCCGGCCAGACGATCCTGAAGCGGGCGCGATGCGGCAGCAGCAGCGCGGTGGCAGCCCACATGAGCAGGAACATGATGGTCACGGTGCCCGTATAGGCGGCGAGGGAGGACACGTTCTGGATCTCGATGATCGACCCCGACAGGACGGTCAGCACGCCGATGCCGGCGGCACCGAGGATGAGGAGCAGCAGCATCGCGATGATGCGCAGATAGCGCGGGAAGAACTCGAGCCGTGAGCGGTGCGGCACGGCAGCGACGTGATTGAGCGTCTGGTAGGTGGAGAACACGATTCCGAGCCCGGTGAACAGTGCGGCCACGACGCCGATGACGAGCGGGAGCCCGCCGGTGGGCAGCGCCAGCAGCGCAGCATCGACGCTGTCCTGGAACTGGTCGGGAACGATCGCGTCGACGACCTGCTGGCGCAGCGAGTCGTTGTCGCGCAGTGCGGTGCTGACGACGAAGACGACGAGCAAGAGCACGGGGAAGATGCTGAGGAAGCCGTAGTAGGTGAGCAGTGCGGCGTGCCGGCCACCCTCGTCGTCGCCGTACTTCTTGACGACGGCATAGGGGAAGCCGACGATCGTGTGTCGCCGCTGGAAGTCGTCGGCCCAGTCCCGCACCGCATTGATCAGGCCGCCGATACCGCCGCTCGCTGGTGCGGTCGATGGCGCCTCAGCGTCTGCGGCTGAGTCCTCGGTGTCACTCACATGGACACTCTGCCTCAGGACCCGTCAGTCCCGTCACCGGCACGACCGAGGCCCGAGACTCCCTCCGGAGATCGTCGTGACGAAGATGCGAAGACGCTGCGTAGCGACGTCGGACAACCTGCGAAGCCACCGGTCGACGCAACGAGCGCGACCGCGCGCGTTGCTCGTTGACGAGAGCATGGCCCGGTGCGCCGTGAATCACGTCGCAACGCGGCTCGATACGCTGACGACCGCAGGGGCGGTAGCTCAGCTGGTCAGAGCAGCGGACTCATAATCCGTCAGGTCGTGGTTTCGAGCCCCACCCGCCCCACCAGCCCTGACCAGGGCAAACGCCGGGATCACACCCCTGTGGTCCCGGCACTCGGGTCGAAGAGCCCGTGGCGAGCCCGTGAAAGTTTGGACAGTGCCGCCTAGGGAGCCGTGTCAGGGCGGGCTTTGTCGATCCAGTAGGTGTTACGGACCCCGGTCCCAGTCGAGTCCCGACTTCGTCGAGTTCTTCCCGACCGACAACAACCCGAGCGAGAACAGCTCCTTCAGGGCACGCGTCCACGTGTCTTGCGAGATGCCGTATCGGTCCGCCTGACCTGTCCCAAGTGACGGCGGCGTCGATGGGTCTACGCCGCCCTGAGGGTCCGACAGGATGATGAGCAGCGTCACAGCGCGAGCAGACAGCACGGCGAGCCAGCCGCTCACCCACAAGCCGACGGGGACCGTGACGTACCTCCCCGGGGCCTCACGTACTTGGTGCTGTCTCCCAGCGCGCTGCGCAGTTCGAATGTGGGCGGCTGGCCGTGCTTCTTCGATAGCTTGACGAAGCCCTCCTGTCCAAGCCAGGTCAATGCCTCGGAGATCCGCCGGGCACCCCTGCCATCCGGGTCCGCGAGTCCATGGGTGGCAGCGCATTGAGATGCCGAGATGGGTAGGTAGATCACGTGCTCGCCACCCGCCGCGATCAGCGTGATGCACAGGTACAACTTGAGGCGCGCCTCGCCCCTTGCCGAAGATCCGAGCGAGCGGGGGTTGCGTTGGCGGCGTCGATCGCGCGAACGGGATCGGAAGTTGCACGCCGCTCTTCCTCTTCGACGAAAATGGTGCGCTGCAACGCCCCTGCTTCCCCCGAGATCTCACCCCGCGTCGAGTGCAAGCTCGCACCGCTCGGCCAGACCCTCATCGGCCCTGCCACGGCCCCTGCCGAATGGGCCATCGCCCGCCACGCCACCGTCGCGACCCATCAGAGCGACTACGCCAAGGCGAGTCATCATGAATCCTGGACTTTCCTCATCCGCGCGAGGAGGTCGCGCAGCGCTGGTTCGAACGCCTCTCCGTAGGTGGGGAAGGCATGGACGACATCATGGAGGACGGTCAGTGGGATTTGGGCGTGGATGGCAAGGGTCGCTTCGGCTAGCCACGCGTCGGCGTTCGGGCCGATCGCGGCGGCGCCCACGAGCACCCCGCGCGCGCGATCGGCGGTCAGGACGAGGATTCCGCCCGTGCGACCGTCGATCGCTGCACGTGCCGTCTGGTCGAGGTCCATCGTCGCGGTGATCAGACCGCCATCGTCGGTGCCCGGGTCTGCGTAGCGTCCGACGCTGGCGACGGGGGGATCGGTGTACACGGCCCGTGGAATGGCGATGTAGCTGGCGGCCCGATCCTCCCCGAGGAGGTTGTTGACGATGATGCGAGCCTGGTAGGTGGCGGTGTGGGTGAAGGGGGCGATACCAGTGACGTCCCCCGCCGCCCAGACGTGCGGGTGACCGGGGACGCGGCAATGGTCGTCAACGGGGATGGCGCCCGCGTCGTCAAGCTCGACGTCGAGCACCTCCAGGTGGAGACCGCGGATCGTGGGACGCCGTCCCGTGGCCAGGATCATGCGCTCTGCGTCCACCTCGGTGCCGTCCGACAGGCTCGCCAGCACCCCGCAATCTGATGGCTCGACCTTGAGAATCGTTGTGCCCAGACGGATGTCGATCCCGTCATCACGGAGTACCCCCGCCAGCCGTTGCGCCACCTGAGGTTGCTCCCGACCGGCAACCTGCGGTCCGGCCTCGACCAGGGTGGTGGTCGTGCCGAAGCGGGCGAAGACCTGGGCGAGCTCGCAGCCGACCGGACCGCCGCCGGCCACCAGGACCGATGACGGGCGCTGCGCGGCCGACAGTGCCTGGTCGCTGGTCCAGGTAGGGACTCCGCCGAGGCCCTCGATGTCTGGAATCGCCGGCTGGGATCCCGTGGCGATCACCAGGTCCGTCCACCCGAGCTGGCGATCGCCGACCGCCACGACCCCGTGACGCAGAACTCCACCCTGCCCCCGGACCAGGTGGGCTCCCGCGGACGCGAGGGCCGCGGCCGCCCGGTGGTCGTCGCGATGGTCCGCGATCTCGTCGCGACGACGGACCGCGTCGAGGAACGCGCCGTCGTCGCCGGCAGGCCTCGAGACGGCTGGGTCAGCGACCAGCCGGGCCACGTCGTCGTCGTGGTGAATCCGGGCGCTACGCAGCATGGACTTGCTCGGCATACAGGCGACATACGGGCATTCACCGCCAACGCGAAACCCCTCCACGAGCGCAACGGTGCGCCCGGCCTCAGCGAGGAGGGTCGCGACCAGTTCACCGGCCGATCCGCCCCCCAGGACGACGACGTCGAAGTGCTCCATTGTCTTCTCCTCGGTAGGGTCGCGGGCTACAGGCTAGGACCACGGTTCAGCCGTCCGGCACCGCGGGCGTTATCGGTGCAGTCGGCCGGGATCCCCTTCGGCGACGGTCGGGCAGGTGGCCTTGTTGTTCGGGAGTGGCTCGCCGGAAGAGGCGGGTCGTCGGTCGATCCCGGTGGTTCGGACAGCGGTGAACATCGGGTCGATCAGCCCTCTGCGCCGCCAGCCGGGCGACGGCGCCCACGATGCGCTGCCGTCCAGGAGAGTGCGGGACAGGCGATCCGGGTGCGGCAGCAGCCTGCTGGTCGAGTGGTCAGAGCCAGTCGTTGCGCTTGAAGGTGAGGTCGAGGCCGGAGGAGATGGTGACGATGAGCAGGAACGAGGTGATCAGGCCGCTGGTGCTGGCGAACCCGGGATAGGGGACGTTCTGGCCGTACCAGCCGGTGATTGCGGTGGGGACGGCGATGATCGCTGCCCAGCTGGTGACTTTCTTGGTGATCACGTTGAGTCGGTTGCCCTGCAGGGTGATGTTGGTTTCGAGGATTGTGGTGACCAGGTCGCGTAGGGATTCGGTCCACTCTGTCGCGCGCAGGACGTGGTCGTAGACGTCCTGGTAGTAGGGGGCCATGTCGTCGGTGACGACGTGGAGGTCTCGGCGCATGAGCCCGTTGACGACCTCGCGCATGGGCAGCACGACGCGGCGCAGGG
>JANMBJ010000305.1:0-2519 GCA_031360335.1 Candidatus Nanopelagicales bacterium | reverse complement strand
TGCCGGAGACCACGACGGTGTCGTCGCCGAAGTCGGTTCCGTCGCGGGCCGCTTTGAGCACTGATGTCCAACCGGCGATGCCGGTGATCTCGTCGAGCAACCACACGCGTCGCACCGACTGCGGCGAGTCGACGGATCGAGTGAGCTCCCGGCCGAGCGTCAGCACTCTGCGCAGGTCGCGGTCCCGCATCCCGTCGCAAGGCACGTGGAGGATCTGACGAGGGTCGACATCGCCACGTCCGCAGAGGGCGGTCACCGTGTCCAACAGAGCGACAGATTTGCCGATTCGGCGTGGCCCTGTCACCACGACAAGCAGATCGCTCAACGCGTTGGTCGCGACATCGTCGAGGATGCTCGCGCGGTAGCCCAGGTCGTGACGGGCCCGGTCCAGCAGCAGTCTGTGGGACCGGACCCAGAGCGTCGGGTCGGTCCCGGCTGCCGCAGCGCGCCACCACGGGTTGGCATCCATCAAGATGCGGCGCAGCTCATCGTCTCGCAAGGGTTCGACTCCATCCGAAGGTGGCAGAAGGACGGGTGGCGTGGGTGGCGCCCTTGCTACAGAATGGTAGGGGTCCTAGCGATCTAGATGCAACAAAATAGTAGGGGTACGGACTTGCCTCGGCGACAGAGTTGGTGGGGTGTTCGTGCCGCCGCGATGTCGCCGTAGGACCGCTCGGGCGACGAGGTGGTGAACGCTCTGGCGGTGGTTGCCTGGGTGTCCGCGTATAACGCGGACCCGGTGTACCTACGCCAGGTCGACGTCCCGGGAGTCGACACGAAGTTTCTCGAGACGAATCGGTCGTTACTCTCCGACCTGCTCACCGAGGTCCTCGCGCCCGCGCGGATCGATGAAACAGCGATCCGCACAGACCTCGCGGCGCGCTTCGGTTTCCGCCGTAAGCCTGACTACGTGCGGTTTCGGACACTCGACCCATCGCGACCACTTCCAGGCGGGTTTCTCGAAGTCATGGCGCGCGTCGACGCCGTTGCCGGTCTTGGTGCGCTCGCGCCGCGTGTGCTTGTTGTCGAGAACGAGATCACCTATCTCGCGCTGCCGGACTCGGTCGCTGCGATCGCCGTGCTCGGCTCGGGCTTCGGGCTTGGGCGGCTGGCGCGCATCGATTGGCTTCACGAGGTCGAGCTCAGCGAACCTGAGCTGCGCCTCTACGCCGACCTGCGTGCCGACACCTTCGGTCCCTCCGTGCGACTGGAGCAGGAACGGATCGGTTTCCACCTGATCAGCCAAGCCCTCTGAAGATTCCACCGTTTGGCCGGAGCCTCTCGACCGGCGTAGAGTATTGAATCTGATACCTAGGAGGTCACGGGATGTCGGCGACACTCCTGGCCCGGGCGCGCGACGAGTCTGGCCTGACGCAGAGCGAGGTCGCGCGTCGCGCGGGTACGTCGCGTCCGACGCTGTCGGCGTATGAGCACGGTCGGACGTCTCCGACCCTTGACACTGCTCAACGAGTGCTGGCTGCTACTGGGCACGCTCTCGCGGCCGTCCCGGTCGTGACGTTCACCGAGCGGGTTTCTGGTCGAGGGCGTGTGTTTGCGGTCCCGGACCGACTGCCTCGCCTTACGGTGAGTCGCGCGATGGCGACGATCACCCTGCCCCTGCACGTGAGCTGGTCCGAGCCCGGCCGGGTATCCCATCTGGCGGATCGTGCACAGCGTGCGAGGGCCTACGAGGCCTTGCTCCGGGAAGGGCGGGCGGCCGACATTGGTGCCTACGTCGACGGTGCGCTGCTGGTGGACCTGTGGGACGAGTTGGTCGTGCCTCGAGACGTCCGCGACGCTTGGGCGCCGGTCGTCGCAGCCGCGCTGGAAGGCGACGCCTAGTGTCCACGACAAGCCACGATGACAACGTCTCCGCGTTGACGGGCTTCTAGATCACCGTCGCGCGGTTGTTCTTCACCCTGCCTGCAAGTGAGCGGTTCCTCCTGGCAGGCAGTGCGGCCCTCGTCGCACAGCATCTCAGCGAGCGACCAACTCAGGATCTCGACTTCTTCACCCGTCAGCCTGGCGACGTCGCGCTGGCACGCGACGAGTTCGAGGCCCTGATGGCAACCCACGGTTGGGTGAGTGAACGGATCACCGACACGGCGACCTTCTGCCGGTTGATCATCCACGGATCCGAGGACCTGCTCGTCGACCTCGCTCTGGACTCCCCGCCCGGACACCCTGCAACCGCCAGCTTCGTTGGACCCACCTTCGCGCCGGAAGAGCTAGGCGGGCGCAAGTTGCTCGCTCTGTTCGATAGGGCGGCCGCACGTGACTTCGTGGACGTACTTGCCTTGAGCGACCACTACAGCAAGCAGCTGCTCATTGCCGAGGCCGCTGCCCTGGACGCGGGATTCACCGCTGAGCTCCTGGCCGCGCAGATCACCACCCTCGACAGGTTCACCGATGACGACCTCCCCTTGGCTCACGCCGAGATCGACCGCCTACGAGCCTTCTTCGCCGAGTGGTGCTCCGAGCTCCGCAACTGACGTGAGGCGCAGGCGCGCCCCCACCAT
>JANMBJ010000299.1:0-7125 GCA_031360335.1 Candidatus Nanopelagicales bacterium | reverse complement strand
TGTCCAGTCGCCGACGCGCGCGCTCCGACCGCATCAGATGTGCCGTTAGCGTGCACGCTCAGGGTGCACCCTGCCGATCTCGATCGCTCTCGGGCGGTGTCGAGGAGCTTCCTGCCGTGAGCGTCGCCGATTCGTGCTGTTGGTCTCATGCTTGAGCTGTGGACCTTCAGTGCGCGGTGGTGGGGGCCGGGCCGGCCGGTCTCAGCGCAAGCCGGCAGCTGTTGGAGGCGGGCGTAGAGCACGTCGTGCTCGAACGAAACGACGTCGCCGACACGTGGCGCAGGCAACGCTGGGACAGTTTCACCCTGAATACCCCCGACTCGATGAACGGCGGACTGCGTCCGGAGAACGACCTGGGGCTGACGTGCCCTCGCGACGAGGTGATCCGACTGTTGGCTCTGCAGGCCGAGAACCTTCCAGTCCGCACCAACACGCCAGTGCTGTCGGTGACACGCCAAGGCCATGGTTTCCTCGTGTCCACGCCGGACGCAGAACTGACCACCCGCACACTCATACTCGCGTCGGGCATGCGGAACGTGCCCAGGACACCGACCCAGGCGGCGCGACTCACCGCCCGTGTGCGTCAGCTGCACACCGCGGACTACCGATCCCCGCACCAGCTGGTCGACGGTGCCGTGCTCGTCGTCGGAGGGGGACAATCAGGCTGCCAGATCGCCGAGGACCTGGCCCTCGCTGGACGCACGGTGTACCAATCGACGAGCCGGGTTGGTCGCATCCCCTGGCTGTACCGAGGACGTGAGCTCCTCACGTGGCTGGTCGAGAGTGGTTACTGGGACCAATGCCCCCGGGACCTGCCCCGTCGGGACGACACCGAGCTGGCGATCGCCCTATTAGCCGGCGGCAGAAGCCTGGACCTGCCCATCTTGGCCGGCCTCGGGGTTCAGCTCCTTGGTCGCGTCATCTCCGCCGACGGCGAGCTGGTCAACTTCGACGGATCGGTCGCCGACAACGCGGCATATGGCGACACCGTCGCAGCCCAGATCACGAGATTGGTGGACGACCACATCGCGCAGCGCAGCATCCTTGCATCCGACCCCGTGCCGGATGCGCGGCCACGTGGTCCACTTCCCCGACACGACGCGGCCAGCCTCAACCTACGGTCAGCTGGCGTGAACACGGTGATCTGGAGCACAGGATTCACCGGAGACCTGTCGTGGGTCCATCTTCCGCTCATAGGTTCGGACGGTCGTCCGCAGCACGACGGCTGCGCCGCTGCGTCGCCCGGCGTGTGGTACGTCGGCTTCCCATGGCTCACCCGGCGCTCGTCTGGGATCTTCTACGGATTCCCGCGTGACGCTCGCACGGTGGTCGACGCCGTTGTGCACGACCTCGAGTCCTGACCCCAACCGGCTGATGCCCAGCCCGATGGTCCTGTGGGGCGACCTCGCGATCGGATACGAGCAACGTGAGCCCGGAGACCACCAGCGCGCCCAGCGCGCGCCGGTGGACGAACCCGTCTCGTTTCCTCGGCTGAGTGACGTCCCGGAGTGCGCACCCCCGTCCCAGAGCGCGAGCAGAAGTGTTAGCGCTCGCCTTCCGTGGAGGGACCCAACAGGTTCGTTGGGGTGCTCCGGTTCATCTTCGGGGCGCCTAGCGGGACCGGGACCCTGGTAGGCAGCGCGCGCCCTGCCGTTCGGGTTCGGTTCGGCGGCGGTCGCTAGGGAGTCTGTCAGTCGGAACCGAGGGATCGTTTCGTTAGTCCTGTCGTCACCGAAGACGTGGTGGCGAGGGTCCATCAGCTCAATCACGGGTGAAGGGCCACCGGGCACGGGGACGTGCCTCAAATCTGCCTGAGGATCCGGCTGCAGTGGTCGGCGATGGCCGCCTGGCTGCGGGCTTTCACGTCGGACACCCCCGGGGCCCCGCCACAGCCAGACAGGACGTCGCTGAAGGCCTGTGGGAAGTCAGTGGCTAGCTGTCGTACCCGACTGATCAGGTCTGCCGGGTCGATCTTCAGCGTCTGCGCGGCCTTCTCCCACTGCTTGGCTCGAATCCGGCTGACCTGCCGTTCACCGCCGATGGAAACCGCAACGCTTCGATCAACGGCCGCCTTCTCGTAGACCAGGCCTGTTGCTAGGTCATAGAGGGGCGCTACCCAGTTGTCCCCGTGGCGCAGCATCGAGATGTTCTTGGAGTGGCCGTCCGGTGCTCCCGCGACGACGTTGATCGCGACGAAGTCGGCCACGGCCAGGGAGTCGATCTCTCTATCCGCGGACTGGCGCTGGATCAGCCCGGCCATGTCCTTGAGGGTTGGGCCACCGCGCTGCTCGTACTTCACTTCCGGGAGCCTGCGAAGAGCTTGGCAGAAGTCCTCCTGGTGGAGCCGTTCCACGCCCTCCGCGGTGGTCCTGCGGTCGAAGCGCTCCATCACGATCGCGACCTGGTCGTCAAACTCCATGAACGTCGTCTCGGCGACTTCCACTCCCACCGCGCGTGCAGCGGCCATGGTCGCGTGCTCCACGAGGGCCTGGTTCATGAGCCGAGAGATCCCAGGCTTGAAGATGTGCGTAGTTGCGGCGCTGCCGTGGGCTTCGTGCCAGCTCCCATTGAGGCGGGCGAGGGCGAACTTCTCCTGCTGCCCTCCCAACGACCAATGCTCTTCGGGCATGCTCCAGCTCGCCGGCTGCTCGATGAGGTCGTGGAGTCGCTCCGCGATGTAGTCCTCGCCAAGAGGCTTGTACTCGGCTCCTCGCGACCGCAGCTCGTCGAGTCTGTCCTCGGCGCAGAACTGGACGGCCCCGGGGCATTCCCACCCCATGCGCGCGAGCATCGCGAACACGTCGTCGGCGTCGGTGCTGAGCTGGTCGGCCCACGCGGTGAGGGTGTCGCGGTTCTCGGGAAGAAGGCCTCTCAGGTACGGAGCGACATGCTCAGCGCGATACGTCTCTCGCCGTAGCGGAAGGCTCGCCGAGAGCGCGATGCCAGACGATGCCACGTGGCCCGGGTCATACGTGAACGTCGGCTGCAACCGATCATCGATCCGCTCAAGGGTTCCTACGGGCTGCCCGCGCAGGAGTACGAGCAACCTCTCGGCGGTCATTCCGCCGCCTGCGGGATAGTCAGATCCCGCGCGTGTGCCCATGCGTTGCGGCGGCGGCGACTGGCCTCGAGGCGCGCATCTGCCACCGACTGCGAGAGACCGCTGCCTTCGTGGGTTCGCTCCGTGCCAGAGATCGGTGCGCTGGACGTCGCTCCGGCGGGCTGGGCCACCAATGTCAAGTTGAGAGCGGTGAATAGTCGAAGGATCTGCTCGAGCTCGGCGCCACGATGCCCGCCCTCGATCTTGGCGATCCAAGCGCGGGACACGTGCGCTCGGTCCGCAAGTTGCGCCTGAGACCACCCGTGGTCGTGGCGGGCGTCCTTCACCAGGGCACCCAGCTTGTTCCAGTCGCTGATCAGCGTGCCAGCATCCATGTCGCGAATCCTTCCACGTGTTGTCTACGATCGTAGACAACAGTCCCTTGTCTACGATCGTATGCACTCAGCTGTTGACCAACGCAGGCACATGCACTGTGTCTACGAACGTAGACAAACAACCGTTGTCAACGTTCGTAGACAACTTTGCCCGGTCTTGGCGAGTGGGCCGATCGCGAAGTTCTCACTCCCGTCCGCCCCCATCCCGCTGGTCGGCGGGGAATGCCGCCTCGACTGATGCCGTACCTGACGCGAGCCCAGCCGGGCGACGTCGTGAGCCCGGCACTGGCGCGAGCGGGCTTGCCGGCAACGTAGGGATCCACGCCAGCCAACATGGGGCAGCGGTCCGATCCCCTCCGCACGCAGCTCTGGCTGACTTCACCTGCCAGGCCGACCAGCGGCCCGACGCACGGAGCCACTCGGACGACGGAGGACGACCCATGAGGACTACGAGAGTCATCATCGCTGCAGCACTGGCGATGAGCGCCCTGCTGACCGGCGCCCAGAGCGCTTCTGCGCACGGTGACGACGCACGCGCATCCGAGCACGAGAGCGGGATCAGCGACGTGCGCGAAGCCACCGCACGCTTCCACAACATCTCCGTGGCCATCGCTGCCGGGTGGAGCATCGACCTGCACGACGTCAACGGCATCGACTGCATCGACAACCCGGCCGGCGGCATGGGGGTGCACTTCGTCAACGGGTCACTGGTCGGCGACGGTGCGATCGATGCGCGCACGCCGGAGGCCGTCATCTACCAGCCTGGCGCGAACGGGTCCATGCGCCTGGTCGCAGTGGAGTACGTCGTGATCGCGGCCGACTGGAACGCCCACCACCGGCATGCCCCGCGCCTGTTCGGCCAGACCTTCGAGCTCGTCCCCGCGGGAAACCGCTACGGCCTACCGGACTTCTACGAGCTGCACGCGTGGATCTGGAAGCACAACCCTGCCGGCATGTTTGCCGACTGGAACCCGAACGTCACCTGCCCCTGACGAGCCCTCTGCCTGGCCCGTCCGTCAGCGACGGGCCAGGCCGCAATCTCCCACGGCGTCCGGCCCCTTCCTCGCGAGGAGGATCTGACTCGCGAGGAGCAGTCGGTCCGAGAATCCGCGCGAGACAGGTAGATCCGGCGAACGTGCCGTCGGGCGATCTGGCATCTGGTGCGCCCGCGCGCCGTGCTGCAACCGGCGGGAACCGTTGGCCCTCCTACGACGTCTGAGCGCCATGACGCGCAAGCGGCGCGTAGCCGCGCTCGGTGTCCCGCTGATGGTGCTGCTCGGAGGCTGCGGCCAGGTCCACGTCGCCTCGGCTCCGGAAGCGCGAGGAGCGGCTGCCGCCACCACTGCCGCTTCCACCACCGCTGCCACTGCTGCGGCGATCCCGCAGACCTCAGCGTCACCCGGCGGTGTGTGTCACGCAGTTGCGCTTCAGATCGCTGCCGGTGTGACGGGTTCGAGAACGCCCGACGCAGCGATCACGACCTTCCTCAAGTCCGGCACGGCAACGTTCGCTCTGCCCGCGACGGGCTGGCGCGGCCCCGACTCCGTGGATCGATACACCAGCGGCGCAGCATCCGTCGTCGTCATGCATCTGCCGGGAGCTGGGTACGTGGTCACCGAAGCCTCCGACTGCTGACCCCCCGCTGCACGATGCTTCCGCCCGCCGTCAGCGCGGCTGCGCTTCTGTCGTCGCCTACGCGCGCTTCTCTCCCGTTCGTAGAAGGATGACGCCGACGTGCGGAGGGTCCGTGCCATCGGCGGCTCGATTTCCGCGAGGCCTGCGCATCTGAGCAGTGCCAGGACTCGTGATGTCCTCGCCTGCAGGGACTTACGGTGGGTCCATGTACCTGGAGAATCTCGTCGTCGATGCCGTCGACCCGCAGCTGGTGGGCCGGTTCTGGGAGGCGGTGCTCGGCGCGGAGCAGCTGACCGACGAGCCTGCTGGATACGAGACGCGCCTCACCATCGAGGGCGGACCGGTGCTCGACGTGTGCTTCCAGCGGGTGCCCGAGCTCCCCGTCGATCCGTCGAGAGTCCAGGTGGAGATCTGGGGCGGGGCCCGACACACCCAGGAAGTCGAGCGGCTGCTCGGGCTGGGCGCCCGACACCCCGACAGGACCGAGGGCGATGCGCGCGCGGTGGTGCTCGCCGACCCGGAGGGAAGCCCCTTCGGCGTCACGCAGGATCAGGCGGCGTACGCAGACACCGGGATCCTCGCGGCGCTCCGGCTCGACTCTGCCGACACCGACCGGGATGCGCAGTTCTGGTCCTGGCTGACCGGCTGGACCCACTCCGTCAGCGGCGCACCCCGATCCTTACGCCACCCGACGCGGCTCGGTCCCTTCCTCGAGCTGTGCCCTGAACCAGCCCCTAAGAGAACGAGCAAGAACAGGCTGCACCTCGACGTCCGCCTCGAGACCGGGGACGATCCCGACGACATCGAGGCACGTATCGTCGAGCGCGGCGGCAGCAGGCTTGACCCCCACTGGGGCGAGCTGCCGTGGCGCCTCTACGCAGACCCGTCCGGCAACGAGTTCTGCGTGCTTCCAGCCCGGACGTGACGAGCAGTCAGAAGCCGGTGACCACGAGAGAACCGAGCGGCCAGGGCCTCGTTCGGGTGTCCTAGCGCTCGAGGATGAAGAAGGCGTACGGCCGCCCCGCGTGCTGGCGGACCTCGACGAAGTGCAGACCGGCCTTGGTCATGACTCGGATGCTGGCGATGTTGTCGACGTCGGCATAGGCCCAGAGGCGCAGGGGGTTCGCGCCATCTGCGGATCGCACGACAGGGTTGGTGACGTGCCAGGCGATGAGTCCGACCGCCAGCTCGGTGGCGAGCCCCTGCCCGCAGTGACGGCTGTCGATCGTGTAGCCGAGCTCGCGGTCATCGAGATACGTGCCGAAGCCGGCGCGACCGACCATCCGCCCACCCGCGTCCTCCACACGCCACTTGGTCCACCCCCGGGAGTCCTGGTCGACGAGGTACTGCGCCAACCGCGCGGACGACTCGTCCCTCGTCTCCGGGCGGCCGCCTATGTAGGTCATCGTCACGGGATCTGAGTGCAGGAGGTTGAGGTCGTCCGCATCGCCCGGCAGCCACGTGGTCACAGCGAGCCGCTCCGTCCGCAGGATGACCACGCGCTCCACGTGCCGAGTCTGCACGTGCAGCGACCGGATGGGACAGACCGTGGGCACTCGCGCGGATCGCGGTCCTAGTCTCGGTGCATGCCGATCGCGATCCGAGAAGCCACCGCGGACGATCTCGAGGATCTGGCACGGCTTCGTTGGCAGATGCACACCGAACGCCACCCCGCCGACGAGCGAGACTTCGACCACTATCGGCTCGGTTTCGCCCGATGGTGGTCTGCCCAGGACGGGCGATGCCGAGCCGTCGTCGCCACGGACGAGGATCAGGTCCTCGGCATGGGATCCTCGCCCTGGTCAGCCGGGTCGTTCTACGAACGATCCGGATTTGAGCATCTCGCCCGGCTCATGACTCTCGACCTCAGCGAGCAGCAATCCGAGACGGCCGGGGTGACGATCATGCTCCCGCCCGCGACGTAAGTCGTTGGTAATGCTGGTGTCTCAGGTGAGGGCGGGGTCGAGCGCCAGGGTCGGTCCGGTGGCGGCGCGGACGTCGTCGACGGTCACTCCGGGTGCCGTCTCGCGCAGCACGAGACCGTCGGGGGTGATG
>JANMBJ010000274.1:0-14818 GCA_031360335.1 Candidatus Nanopelagicales bacterium | reverse complement strand
CAGCGAGTCGGTGTCGTCATACATCCGGCAGGTCGCGACCTGCGTGCCGTCGACCACGACACCACGGCCACCCGCTCGCTTGACCGCGCGCAGCAGCGCGACGTCGTCGAGGACCTCGTGGCGTACGCCGTCGTGCCCGCCACTGCGGTGGTAGACCGCAGTGTCGACCACGAGCAGCTGGCCGTTGGCCGCGACCAGCGACTCGCGCGGCGAGGACTCGGCGACACCGAGAGGCAGCATCGTCGCCCACGACCACTGCAGCAGCGGCTGAACGAGCCGGGGCACGGCACCGTCGGCGAGCTGGCGTGGATACGGGCACACGAGGTCGAGCCGGCTCTGTCGCAGCAGCGTCACGCTGGCCGCGATGCCGCGCGGTGAGACCACGACGTCAGCGTCGACGAACACCAGCACAGAGCCGCTCGCAGCACGCGCGAGACGCTCGCAGGCCCACGTCTTGCCGAGCCAGCCGGCGGGCAGGGGTGCGCTGCCACCGTCGATGACCCTGAGCCGGGAATCGCCTGCGGCACAACGGCGTACGACGTCTGCAGTGTCATCCGTCGACCCGTCGTCGAGCACGAGAATCTCGACGTCGCGCAGCCCCGTGCTCGCAAGCAGCGCCTCGATGCACGGACCGATGCGACGTGCCTCGTCACGTGCCGGCACCAGGATGCTGACCCGCTCGGCAATGACAGGTGGATGCGTGGAAGGCGTGCGCAGGATCGAGAGGTTGTAGGCCGTGTGCGCGGTCGCGATCCAGGCACCGACGGCAGCCGCCGCGACGGTCGCGTCGACGCCGCGGCTCAGTCCCGACCGGTCCACAACGCGTAGGCGTAGGGGATCGCGACGACACCCATCGCGATGCCACCCCAGAGCGCCACACCGGGACGGTGCAGGAAGACGGCGTTGAGGATGACGTTGGAGAGGTAGGTCCACAGGAACATGAGCGCGGGGACGCCGTCGCCCTCGGCTCCGTCGCTGCGCCGCCGCGGCAACCGGTCGAGCAGCAGCATCAGCACTAGCGAGACCAGCAGCCAGCCCACGAAGTTCTGGACGGGGACGTTCTCGATGCCGCGCAGCACGGGCGTGTTGTCGAGGCTCCACGTCCAGTGGCCCTCGGCCACCATCTGCGGGTCGAGGAACAGGTCCCACGAGGCGAGCGCCACGGCCGCGATCACCGGGGTGAGCAGCGGCCCGCTCGACAGGCGTCGCGCGACGAGGAGGGCGGGATAGCTCATCATCGCCCAGGCCAGCGGGATGACGACCGGCACGCCAGCGACCAGGGGACCCAGCGTGTCGGCGTAGGTGTAGGTCCCGAACGGGAACCCGGTGCGCGTGCCGAGCACCTCGGCGCCGAACCCGATGCCGGCGCTGAGCACGAACCAGCCGAGCGCCCACAGCAGCCCGCGCGAAGTCAGCGCATGGGTCGCGCTGGTGAGGAAGAACAGCACGACGGTCACGACCGTGAGCACGTCACGGGTGCTGTCGTGGGTGAGCGGCCAGGCGATCTGGGCCAGGATCGTGACCAGCGCCAACAGCCACGGGAGCATGCGGAGGACGCCCCCCGACCCGCCTCGACGGCGGTCGGCGTGGGGACCGGAGTAGACGCGAACGCTCATGTCGGCCCGACCTTACGGGGTGGCGGAGCAGACCTTCGCATCCCGCCCCGTGCTCAGACCTCCGAGCGTCCTTGAGCCGACCGGGTGAGAGACGGGACATCCCATCGAGTGGCGGAAGGTATCGGCCGATCCCTGAGGGGTGAGCGCATCTGGAGTTCCGCCGAGCGGGTCGAGCGGCGCCACCCCGGCCTGGGCCGGTCCAGGCTCCAGCGCGACGGTCGCGTGGTCTCCCGCCGCAGCACCGACGTCCGGCGCACCGCGCCACACCTCTGCCTCAGCGAGGCCCAAGGCGTCAGCGGTGCGTTCCTCGACGATGAGCTTCGGGATCGTCGGCAAGACCGTGATCACGCTCGTGCTGCTCGCCGTCGGCGGCCTCATCGCGTTCGGCAACCTCTTCGGGGTGCCGGTCTACGCCGTGTTCCTGTTCTGGGCGCTGCGTGACCTCTGGTCCCGTGAGCGACGAGCAGCGCCGCCGCGTGGCGCCTCGACCCAGGTGCGCACGGTCGCGACCACGCCGTACGACCACTGACCGGATGGTCCGGAGGGACCCGCCTTGCTGCCGCAACTGCTGCTGAAGCGGCCGTGTCAGCAGCAGTTATGCCAGCATCGCGGGTCCGTCTGGGGCGGCGATGTCGCGTCGGGCGTAGTGGCCGGTGGCGTCGATCACGGCGAGACGGGCAAAGAGCTCTTCGGCATACCACCCGACCTCGTGGGTACGCCGCATGACCTCCTGGTGCGGAGCGCGTCGGTGGGCGAACTCCGAGAGCGCGGATCCCGTGCGCCACAGGCTGAATGTGCCCTGCAGCCCCACCGGGGCCTCACCGATCCCGAGGGCGAGGTCGAGGCCGTCGACGTCGCGCAGGTCGGTCGAGACAGGTGGCACCGACGACCAGAACCTGCGCCAGTGCGACGGCTTGATCCGGGCCCGTGTGATGGCGGCCACGCGGCCGTCCCATCGGTGTGCGACGGGGTCGCCGAACGGTGTACGCCCCGCCCAGGTGCCGCGAGAGCTCAACGGACGCATGAGGATCCGAGCCTGCTCGTGGGCGAGGTGCGACCACGCGTCGTGGCTCCGCGACGCCTCGTAGCGGGCCGGTCCCTCGTCGTCGCGCCAGCACGCCAGCACACCCCAGTGGTGGGGGTCGGCGTCGCGCATCATGAACGTCTTCCCGGACCCCGTGCCCACGAGCTTCACGAACGTCGCGCCCGGGATGCGTCGTACGCCCCCGCGGTCCAGGCCCATGCGCCCGACGGCACGCAGGATGCCGATCCCGTCGACGCCGTAGAGGTGCAGGCTCACCACGGCAGGCACGGGCTCGGCGGCACCGGGTCGAGAGCCGACGGAGTAGTGCGCGGGGTCCTGCCCTGACGGGGGGTGCTGCTGCGCGGTCATCGCTCCCATCCTGTCGCGCCGGGCGCCGCCGCGCGTGCCGACCGACCTTGCTGCGGCGATCAGCGCAGCAGGACGACGACGAACAGGGCGTAGGCGACCGCGATGACCACGCCGTCGACGAGCCGAAGGCCGCGGCGGACGAACGCCCAGGCGAGGGTGACCGCGGTGAGCCCGACGTACCACCAGGCCGTAAGCAGTGCGGAGCTCGTCACGGTGCCGAGGCCGAGGAACGCCGCGGGGATGAGCAGGCCGACGACGACGTTGATGTTGTTGCTGTTGGTCGTGGTGCTCAGGGTGGCCGCGCCACGTCCCTTGCGCGCGAGGTAGATCGCCGCGACGGCGTTGGGGATGCTCGTCACGACGGCGAGCAGCACCGCGCCGACGACGACGTCGGAGAGGTCCCAGGCGGCACCGATGTCGGTGCCGCTGCGTTCGAGTGCGACGGACGCTGCGACGACCACCACGAGCAGCAGTCCTGCGACCACGACGTCGAGGCCGCCCCCACGACCCGGGTGGATGTCGAGGTCGCCCTCCTCCTGCGTGATCGCCGAGGTCAGCGTGCCGCGCAGCCGGGCCGGGATCGGCAGCCGCGACCGGGTGGCAGGTCGCATCACCGACAGTGCGACGTAGGGCCCGAACACCACCAGAGCCAACGCAAGACCGGGGATCGGCGTGATCGTCTCGGAGACGACAGCGAGGGTGACCACGGCAAGTCCGACGGCCACGACGGTCTCGAGCAGCACCACGCGGCGGTCGAGCCTGATGCGACGCGCGACGATCGCGGCGAGGCCGAGGAGCATCGCGAGCTTGGCGACGTTGGAGCCGAGGATCACGCCGATGCCGACGTCGTTCTGCCCCTGGAGCAGCGCGGTGACCGCCGTGGAGATCTCGGGCAGGTCCGCGGCCAGGGCGGCGACGAGCCCGAGCCCTGCCTCGCTCAACGACAGCCGGGCGCCGATGCGCTCGAGCCGCACGATGAGCAGCGCCGACGCGGTCAGCGCGACGATCGCCGACACCGCGAACACGGCCAGCGCGACGGTGGGCAGCGAGTCGGGCACGGGGCTCCTGGTCGGTGGTCGGTGTCACGGCAGCGCGAGGCGGACGCCGACCAGACTTCCCGGCACACCAGGACGAACCGTACGCCGTCGGAGCGGCACGCGGGGTGCTGTGCGGTGCCGCCCCAGTGCGGTCGCACCTCGACGATGGCGATCTCGTCGTCGTCCACCGTGTGTGTAGGCGTACGACGGCTCAGGTGGCGCGCTCGCCGACCTCGGCGGCCTCGCCGGCGGTGACGCGCAGCAGCTCGTCGTAGGTCGTGGGGAAGACGAAGTGCGGGTGCCCACCTGCAGCCCACACGACGGGATAGCGCGCGAGGTCGACGTCGACGATCGTGCGCAGCGGCTTGGGATGACCTACGGGCGCGACCCCGCCGATCGGCTGACCGGTGTGCTGACGGACGAACTCCGGGGTGGCGCGGCGGACCGACCCGGCGCCGGCGATCCCGGACAGCAGCAGGGTGTCGGCGCGGTGAGCACCTGAGGTAAGCACCAGCAGCGGCTGGCCGTCGGCATCGAAGATGAGCGAGTTGGCGACCGCTCCCACCTCGATACCGAGCAGCGCAGCGGCGTCGGCGGCGGTCGCGGCGCGCTCGGGCAGCTCGCGTACGACACCTGCCACACCGAGCCGGGCCAGGGCCTGCGCCACGCGCGCCGCGTTGGGGTGCAGTCCGGACACGTCGGGGGCCGAGGTGTCGAGCGTGCCGTCGGCGTTGACCCCGGGGTGCTGCGCGGTCGTGGAGAGCCCGGGCGTCGGCGGCCTCGGCGTCGGCAGTCCGGTGGCCGAGAGCTGGCCGTTGCCGGTGTCGCCGGTGTCAGCGTCCGGACTGTCGGTGGCCTGTGGGTTCATGGAGCGAAGGGTAGGGCCGCGCGCCGGGCAACGGGAGCGCACAGGTGAGGTGGGTGCGAACCGATGGTCGCGACGTCCCTCGGGACCGGTCCGCGACGGTGTTTCGGGACTGGTTCGTGCTCGTCGTCGCCGGGGTTGTGGGGAGGGCTTGACGCGCTGTCGGGGGTGGGGGATACGGTGATACTCGATCGTACAGATGTTCGAACTCCTGGTTGTCCGACCAGCTGTGCGATCGAGCACCACCAGCCCGAGATGACCCCACGGATCGCGCTGTGGGAGGTCTCGGCGCAGGCACCGGTGGGTCCGTGGGGTTCTCGCGGTCCCCACCGCCCACCGGTCCTGCGAGGGAGCACTGAGGTCCCGCCGGTGGGGCCGCGAGCGTGGGGAAGCGCTCCGGTCCGCCGACGGGTCCGACCACCCTTGCCCGCACCAGCGGGAGCCGGCTCACCAGATCCGGCGCCCGCACCGTCAGCACGTCAGCACCACCAGGACCACCAGCACGCCAGCACTCGCTGGCAGCGCAGCAATCAGGTTCACGGGTCGTTCTTCCTCTGCAACCCGTCACGACGGCGCCGACCTCGGTGTCGTGACGACAGCGGCAGCAGCAGTAGCAGCAGCGCTGACACAGTCAGGAAGGAGGATCCGTGCGCACCTACGGCGAGGCCATCGACGTCCGCATCGGGGCCGACTCACGCTCGGGTTCTGATGTGCCCGCCCAGTTCCTCTGGCGCGGCCGGCTCTATCTCGTCCGTGAGGTCCTTGCGCACTGGGTCGAGCTCGGCACCTGGTGGTCGGTCCGCGGGTCCCGCGCCACCCGCAGGGGCGTCGCTGCCGCTGCCCGCCCCTCTCCGGAGAACTCGGCAGCAGCGACCTCGGAGCCACTCCGTTCGGTGGCCGCCGATGTCGGGGCCGTCGAGCGCGAGGTGTGGCGGGTCGAGGCCTCGTCCGGGCGCAGCGGCACGTGCGGGGTCTACGACCTCGTCCGTGACGTGCCTGCGACCGACCCACGAGCCGCTGCGACAAGTCCACCGGTGCCGGCGCGCTGGCGCCTCGCCCGCGCCCTCGACTGACCCGACCCAGCCCGACCCGACCCGACCCGACCCGACCCGACCCGACCCGATCCGATCCGATCCGATCCGACCCGATCCGATCCGACCCGACCCGATCCGATCCCAGTTCACCACCCCGTCCCACCGTTCCTTCGAGAGGAGCCTGACGTGCCCCCGTCACTGACTGCGACCTTGCCGCTGTTCCTGTCCGAGCCGTCCCGGTCTGAGCTGACCAGGTCTGAGCTGACCAGGTCTGAGCTGACCAGGTCTGAGCTGACCAGGTCTGAGGTGACCAGGTCTGAGCCGGTGCTCGAGCCGCGTTCCGCCCCTACGCGTTCCGTCACGACGCGACCCGTCACGACGCCACCCGTCACGACGCCACCCGTCACGACGCCGTCGGTCATGTCGTCCAGTGCGATGCCCGCCGCCGCGTCGTCGGGGGCGTTGCCGCGTCCCGACGCACCCGGGGCGAGCCGCGACCTGCTCGCCGGCTCGGCCCGCGAGCTGCTCGCCGTGACTGCTGCCGAGGACCCCGAGACCCGCTACGCCCACGCCCACCTCGCTGCCCTCCGGGCGGCCGCTGCCGTCCTGGCCGCCCGGGCCCGGCCGCGTGGTCGGCGCTCGAGCCGGGTGCGCAGCGCCTGGGTGCTGCTCGCCGAGGTCGCCCCCGAGCTCTCGGAGTGGGCAGCGTTCTTCGCCGCCGGTGCCGGCAAGCGCGCCGCGGCCGAGGCCGGGTTGCGCGGTGTCGTCACCGAGCGCGAGGCCGACGACCTGCTCCGCGACGTCGAGACCTTCCTCGCGCTCGTCGCGCGGGTCCTCGGCGTCACCCGCCAGCTCGCGCTCTCCGACATCCCCGCATCGCGCGCGTCCTGATCGCCCCCGACCCGTCTCCGTCAGCTGCTGTCGATCTCCTGTGCCCACCGACCCCTTCGTCCACCTCCACGTCGCCTCCGGCTACTCCCTGCGCCACGGCGCCAGCAGCCCCGCGGCGCTGGCGGCGCGGGCGGCCTCGCTCGGCCCGGACGCGCTCGCGCTCACCGACCGCGACGGCCTCTACGGCGCGGTCCGCTTCGTCCTCGCCTGCCGCGACGCCGGCATCGCCCCGATCCTCGGTCTCGACCTCGCCGTCCACGAGGTGCTCGCGCCCGGTGCCGCGAGCGACGCCCTGGGATCCCGTGTACGCCGTACCGCTGCCGGACGTCTCGGCGCGGGGCCGACGCTGGCCGAGCGCACGGCCGCCACGTCGGCGGCGCTCACGACCGCGGCGCGGTCGTCACCCGCCCGGCGCACCCCGGCCCGGGGCGGTGCCGAGGTCGACCCGAGGCACCCGCGCATCGTGCTGCTCGCGCGGGGCCGTACCGGCTGGGCCTCGCTGTGCCGGCTCGTGTCCGCCGCGCACCTCGGGCTGCGACCCGACCCGTTGCCGGGGGCGGCAGTGCTCGACCCGCGCGACGCCCGGGCCGCCGAGGGCCGCCGCGGCTCCCCGGTGACCACCCTCGAGACCGTGGCCGCGCACGCCGACGGTCTCGTGCTGCTGCTCGGCCCCGAGTCGGAGGCCGGGCGTGCCCTGGCCCGTCGGCGTCCGGACCTCGCTGAGGCCGCGCTCTCCCCGTGGCGCGAGGTGTTCGGGCGGCGCCTCGCCATCGAGGTGGTGAGCCACCGGGCGCGCGACTCGGCGCTCGCGGTGAGCGACCTGTCGGGAGCACCGAGCCGGGGCCTGCCCTACTCCGCTGGCCTGGCTGCCCGGGCGCTGCGCTTCGCCCGCGACCACGACCTGCCTGCGGTGATCACCAACGCCGTCCGCCATGCCGAGCGTGACCAGGCACCGGTCGTCGACGTCCTCGACGCGATCCGTCGCCTCGTGCCTCTCGACTCCCGCCACCTCGACCGTGCCAACGGCGAGGGCTACCTCGCCGAGGGTGCGCACATGGAGCGCGTCGCCCGCGAGGTCGTCCATCTCGCCGGGGTGGTGCAGGGGGAGTCCGCCGAGCGGCGCGAGGTGTCGCGGCTGCTCGCCGACACCCGCACCCTCGCCGACGCGTGCCGGCTCGACCCGGTCACCGACCTCGGCATCGGTGAGGTGCACGTGCCGGAGCTCGACCTCCTGCTGCCCGCGCGGGTGGCGGGGCGCAGCAGCGTCGTGCGCGACCGGGGGCCGGCGACCCTGGCGGCCGAGGCGCTCGAGGCCGACCGCCACCTGCGGGCGCGCTGCGACTCCGCGCTCACCGCCTACCTCGACCGTGGTCGGCACCGCCCGCACGACGTGCACGAGCGGCTCGACGCAGAGCTCGCCACCATCGCCGCGCTCGGCTTCGCCGGTTACTTCCTCACCGTCGGCGAGGTCGTCGACCTCATCCGCGGGATGGACGTCCGCGTCGCCGCCCGCGGCTCGGGGGCGGGCAGCCTGGTCAACCACCTGCTCGGTATCTCCGGTGTCGACCCGCTCGCGCACGGGCTGGTGATGGAGCGGTTCCTCTCACCGCTGCGCCGGGCGCTGCCCGACATCGACGTCGACGTCGAGTCGGCGCGACGCACCGACGTCTACGGCCGCATCCTCGAGCGCTTCGGCGGCGAGCGCTGTGCCTGCGTCTCCATGCGCGACACCTATCGCGTGCGCCACGCCGTACGCGATGTCGGGGCGGCGCTGGGGATGCCGGCAGGGGAGATCGACGCGTTCGCGAAGTCGTTCCCGCACATCCGCGCACGCGATGCGCGACAGGCGCTCGAGGAGCTGCCCGAGCTGCGGTCCTCGGGGCTGGGCAAGCTCGCTGCGCGCGGTGAGCTCGACGGCTTCCTCACCCTCGTCGAGGCGCTCGACGGCCTGCCCCGCCACATCGCGCTGCACCCGTGCGGCGTGCTGCTCTCCGACACCACGCTGCTCGACCGCACGCCGGTCGAGGCGAGCTGGATGGGCTTCCCCATGAGCCAGTTCGACAAGGACGACGTCGAGGAGCTCGGGCTGCTCAAGCTCGATGTCCTCGGCATCCGCATGCAGTCCTCGATGGCCTACGCCCTCACCGAGATCGAGCGGGTCGACGGCGAGACGGTCGACCTCGACGCAGTGCCTCTCGACGACCCGGCGACCTATGCGCTCGTGAAGTCGGCGCACACCCTTGGCTGCTTCCAGATCGAGTCGCCGGGGCAGCGCGAGCTCGTCGGCAAGTTCGCACCTGAGACCTTCGACGACCTCATCACCGACATCTCGCTGTTCCGCCCCGGCCCGGTGAAGTCCGACATGGTGACGCCGTTCCTGCGGGCCAGACAGGGATGGAACGACCCGGTCTACCTCCACCCCGACCTGCGTCCCGCGCTCGAGGAGACCTACGGCGTCGTGGTGTTCCACGAGCAGGTGCTGCGCATCGTCGTGGTGATGACCGGGTGCTCGCTGGCCGAGGCCGACGAGGTACGCCGCAGCCTCGGCTCGCCCGACACCCAGCCCGAGGTGCGCGCGTGGTTCTACCCAGCAGCGCGCGACCGCGGCTATGACCTCGTGACGATCGAGCGGGTGTGGGAGGTGCTGCGGGCGTTCGCGTCCTTCGGCTTCTGCAAGGCGCACGCGGCGGCGTTCGCGCTGCCGACGTATCACTCCGCCTGGCTCAAGACGCACCACCCGGCGGCCTTCCTCGCCGGGGTGCTCACCCATGACCCGGGGATGTATCCCAAGCGGCTGATCCTCGACGAGGCGCGCAACCTCGGCATCGCGATCCTTGCCCTCGACGTCAACACCTCCGACGGCACCTACCGCGTCGAGCGGGTGTCGCCCTATGACGAGCCGCCGCCGGAGATCCTCGGCGAGCGACCGCGGCGTCCGCAGGATGTCCCGGGCGTTCCCGACGGCTCGGCCTACGGCATCCGGCTCTCCCTCGCCGATGTCAAGGGCATCAGCTCCGCGGAGATCGAGCGCGTGGTGGCCGGCCGGCCCTACGGCTCGCTGTCGGACTTCTGGCACCGCGCCCGCGTCGCGCGCCCGGTGGTCGAGCGCCTCGTCGTCGCGGGCGCGTTCGACTCGCTCTACGGCAACGGCCTGTCGAGCCCCGTCCGCCGCCGTGGCCGGGTGACCCGCCGCGACCTGCTGCTGCAGGTCGCCGACCTCGACCGGCACACCCGGGCGACGACCCGGGCCGCGAAGTCCTCGGCGCCGCGCGGGTCGCGCGGGTCTGCTGGGCGCAGTGCCCTCCCACTCACCGCCACGGGGCTGCCGACGGTGTCCTCGTCGTCCGGCAACACTGTCGCGGCCGCGCGCCGCCAGGCGATGTCACCGGCGACCGTGACCGCGGCCGCCGACCTCGACGTGCAGCTCACCCTCGACCTCGGCGACGCCCCGGGTGAGATCGCGTCGAGCGGGCTGCCGGAGATGACCGACGCCGAGCGGGTGCGTGCCGAGCTCGAGGTGCTCGGCCTCGACGCCAGCCGTCACGTCGTGGACTTCTACACCCCGATGCTCGAGGCGCTGTCGGTCACGCGCTCGCGCGACCTGCTGCGTCGGCGCAACCAGTCCGAGGTGTTCGTCGCGGGGGTCAAGGTGGCCACCCAGACCCCGCCGGTGCGCTCCGGGCGCCGCGTCGTGTTCCTCACCCTCGACGACTCGACCGGTCCGGTCGACGCCACCTTCTTCGAGGACGTGCAGGGGCCTTACGCCGCCACGGTGTTCGGCTCCTGGCTGCTCCTGGTGCGCGGGGTGGTCCGGCGTACCGGACCGCGGGGGATCTCGATCCGCGCGACCGGGGCGTGGGAGCTCGGCGTGGTCCACGACGTGTGGCGTCGCGGGGGCGTCGCCGCGGTCGAGGCGCTCGTGAGCACCGACACCGGCACCCTCGACGACGGCATCGACGCGGCCGTGACGGGCCGTGCCGAGAGCCGGTCGAGCCGTCCCGTCATGGCGCCGACCCCGTCGGGCGCGGCTGCCCCCGGCTACGGCTACGGCGGTTACGGCGGCGGTTCGGGTGCGGGATCGGGTGCCGGTGGCATGGGTCGGCGCGGGTCCGACCTCGCTGCTGCGGCCCGGGGCCGTACCGACCCGGTGGAGACGACGGAACCCGCTGGCAGGCCTGCGACGACAGGACCCGCTGAGACGACCGAGGATCGGGCGGCGCGGGTGCGCCGGGTCCTCGTGCACGCCAGCGGCTTTCGTCAGTCGCCCTACGCCGACATCAAGCCGCAGGGCGTCGATGCGGCCGATACTCGCAGCAGCAGCCAGGCGGCGGCCGCATCCCGTGCGGCAGCCGCAGCGGCAGCCGGGGAGACCACCGGCGACGAGGACGACGAGGCGGCGCGCCGTCGGCGTACGCCTCCGGGCAAGCTCTGGCACTCCAGCCCCGGCAGCTCCGGATGGTGACACCCGCTCGTGCGGCACTGGGCTCGTGCGGCACAGGGCTCGTGCGGCACTGGGCTCGTGCGGCATGGGGCCGGGATGTGGGTGCCAAGGCGGATGATGGCCCTATGAGGAGGGCCAGGTGAGCCGCAGCCAGATCCGTCGCGGCGTACGCCTGACCCAGGCCGACGTCTCCGCGCACCCGGATCCCCGTGGCCTGCTCCAGGGCAGCCATGCCGAGAGCGGCACCCCGCGCGACGACGACGGGTGCCCGGTCCTGCACGTCGACATGGACGCGTTCTATGCCTCGTGCGAGCTGCGCTCGCGCCCCGACCTCGTCGGCCTGCCGATGATCGTCGGCGGCGACGGCTCGCGCGGCGTCGTCACGGCGGCGACCTACGAGGCTCGGAAGTACGGCATCCACTCGGCGATGCCGATGTCGCGCGCCAAGCGGCTCTGTCCTGCGGTGGTGATCCTCCCGCCGAACTTCGAGCTCTACACCGAGGTCTCCGCCGGGGTGATGGCGGTGTTCCGCGACGTCACGCCCCTCGTCGAGCCGCTGAGCCTCGACGAGGCGTTCCTCGACGTGTCCGGGGCGATCCGTCGCCTCGGCCCGCCCGCGGTGATCGGCGAGAGCATCCGGTCGAGGGTGCACGACGAGCAGGGGATCACGTGCTCGGTCGGGGTGGCGTCGACGAAGTTCGTCGCCAAGCTCGCCTCGACCCGTGCCAAGCCCGACGGCCTCCTCGTCGTCCCGGCCGACCGGGTCGTGTCCTTCCTGCACCCGCTGCCCGTCGGCGAGCTGTGGGGCGTGGGGGAGAAGACCGAGGAGGCGCTGACCCGGCTCGGGCTCACCACCGTCGGCGACATCGCCCACACCCCGGTCGACACCCTCGTGCGGGCGCTGGGCCAGGCCTCCGGCTCGCACCTCGCCGCTCTCGCCTGGGGTCGCGACCCGCGCTCCGTCGAGGTGCCGGAGGGGGAGAAGAGCATCGGCAACGAGGAGACCTTCCCGCGCGACATCGACGACCCCGATGTGATCCGCCGCGAGCTGCTGCGCCTCTCGGAGAAGGTCGCCGCCCGGCTGCGTCAGCAGGGATACGCCGGACGCACCGTCGTCATCAAGGTGCGCTTCGCCGACTTCTCGACCATCTCCCGGTCACGCACCCTGCGTTCGCCGACCGATGTCGGGCGCGAGATCTATGAGACCGCGCGCGAGCTCTTCGACGCCCTCGGGCTGCAGCGCGCCCGGCTGCGGCTCGTCGGCGTACGGGCCGAGGGACTCATCGATGCCGCCGACGCACCCCGTCAGATGCAGCTCGACGAGCCCGAGCTCGGCTGGCGTGAGGCCGAGCAGGCGGTCGACCGGGCCTCCGCCCGCTTTGGTCGGGGCTCGGTGCGCCCGGCGCGGCTGATCGGCACCGGCGGTGACGACGGCTTCGGTGGCGCCCCGGTGGCACCGCGACCTCAGGCCTGACGGTGCCGAGCGTCACCGCGACACAGCGAGACGCCGCGAGAGCCCTGAGGCGTGGGTCTTCGACAGGTCTGCGGCGGGGAACGTAGGAGCCACGCGGATCGTTGTCCTGACACGGTCAGATGCGCCACAACGTACAGATCTGGCGTTTCGCGACCGACATGAGAGAGAGAAGACACCCACGACGCGCGGGATAGATGCGTCTTCGGGTTTCCAGTTCGCCGTTCGCTGCCTATCCTCAACAGTAGGGCCGCACTGTCGGCTCACCTGCCTAAGGACCGACCCCGTGGCCAGCCACGAGACCGAGGAGGAGCCGTGCCGCTCTCTGAGCACGAGCAGCGCCTGCTCGAGCAGATGGAGCGGGCCCTCTACGCCGAGGACCCGAAGTTCGCCTCGAGCCTGCGCTCGGCCGTCCCGCGGCCCGGCGGACGTCGTCGAGCGGCCATCGGCGTCCTCACCGCGATCGTCGGTGTCGGGCTGCTCATCACTGGCGCCGCCACCTCGCTCATCCCGATCGGCGTCATCGGCTTCCTGGTGATGCTGGGCGGCACCGTTCTCGTTGTCACCACCCTGCGCCCGGGTGCGGCACCGGCCGTGGCTGCCGCCCCCACAACTCCCGGCCGTCCGACCGCTGCGGCCAAGGCGCCCAAGCAGGGTGGATTCATGGACCGGGTCGAAGAGCGATTCCGCAAGCGTCGCGAGGGCGACGGCTTCTAGGACCAGATTCACGACCAGCTCACGACGGCCGCAGACCTCCGGGTCTGCGGCCGTCGTCGTACGCGGTGCTGGCCGCCCGCCGCCCAGCCACCGATGCCCGGTCCTGCGGACGCCGACCGGAAGGCGGTGGCCCACCCAGCACACGACGCCCACCACACCGCAGGCGTGCGGCACCGACGTCGGGCGAGGGCCTCAGTCCTGGGGTCGGCGCAGGCTGGCCGGCAGCAGGATCGCTCTGACCCGGGTACCGCGATCGGTGCGCTCGAGCAGTGCCGTGCGGACCGCGGACACGTCCTCGACGAGGCCCTCGGTCGGCGGGGGTGTCGCGGCATAGCGCGAGCGCTCCGTCGTATGACCGACGCGGATCGCTGCCTCGGCCACCGTGCCACGCAGCCGCTGCTTGTCGATCACGCTGGCCACCGCCTGCCGGGGGGTCAGCGCGTCGGACCACGGCACGCCGAGGTCGCGAGCGGTATCGCGCAACTCGTCCCAGGCGTCCTCGACGCTGGCGTCGGCACCGAGGCGCCGGCGACGACGCAACCAACGTCGCACGGCCGGCACCGCGCCCCCGGCCAGTCCGACCAGGATCATGACCAGGATCCCGCGCAGCCGCCACTGGTCGGCGGTGGTGCCCGCGGATGAGTCCGGGCCGTTGAAGGCAGGGACGTCGCCGGGATTCTCCTTCTCGGTGAGGTTGTCGAGCTTGCCCCCGCGGCTGGGCGACGCGCTTGCTCCGGGAGAGGCCGTCGACGGTGCCGATGGCGCGGCAGTCGGGATCGGCACCGGCCGCAGGCTTCCACCATCGGCGGTTGTCCGCGGTGTTGGCTCGAATCGCACCCAGCCGACGCCGGGGAAGCTGAGCTCGGGCCAGGCGTGCGCATCCTTGGCCAGGACCACCCAGCCACCGGCGGGGTCCGGTGTGCCCTGCGTGTAGCCGACGACGACCCGCGCCGGGATCCCGAGGGATCGGGCCATGAGCGCCATGGTCGCCGCGAACTGCTGGCAGTAGCCCTTCTTGTCGTCCATGAACTGCTGGAGGTAGGAGGTGCGCTGGTCGGAGGTGACGTCGACGGAGTAGGTGAACTCCTTCAAGAACTTCTGCTGGATGGCGAATGCGCGCCCCACGTCTGTGGTCTCACCGCTCGTCCACTCCTTCGCCGTGTCGATGAGGAACGGCGGGATCCCTTGAGCGAGGATGCGCTTCTGCTCGGCGTCCGACGTTCCCGTGCTCGCGGCCGGGGCGATAGTGGCGGCTGAGGGGATACCGACCGCCTCGGCGGCCCAGGCCTGGCCGGTGGTGGTCGCTCCCTGGGTGGCGAAGATCGTGCCGGTGGTGGGATCGGAGAACCACGA
>JANMBJ010000224.1:0-2726 GCA_031360335.1 Candidatus Nanopelagicales bacterium | reverse complement strand
GCGTGTCATTTGCCTGGCTGTCACCTGCGTGCAGGGCGGAGAGCGTCTCGCGGCGGATTCGCGGACCTCGTCAGCCCTGGTGGGACGGATCGTAGACAGGTACTGTTACCTGTATACGTATTGTCCCGAGAGGCGAGGTAGGAATGGACGCCGCGAATCCGCGTCGCGCTCGCGAGCCCGGCGGCATGCCCAAGAGCAGCTTCTACCGGGCTGCTGACGCTGGCCGCTACGACAGGATCGCTCGAGGGCTCTACCTGCCTGCCGACGCTCCGGCCGCAGACTGGGACTGGTTGGAGGCGGCCGCCCGGCACTCCCGGGCCACGATCTGCCTCACGTCGGCGCTGGCGCACTACGACCTGACCGACGAGGTCCCACGCGCGCTCCATGTCGCGATCCCGCGCGGCAGCCGGCGACCGGCCTCCACTGCGGCGATCGCGTGGCACCTGTTCGATGCAGACACGTTCGACCTGGGGCGCGGCGAGATCGAGATCCCGGGCACGACACTGAGCATCGGCCTCTACTCCCCGCAGCGCTGCATCGTCGATGCGTTCCGCCTGCGCGGAGACCTCGGATACGAACTCGGCCGTGACGCCTTGCGGGAGTGGTTGCGACGTGGCGGCAAGCCCAGCGAGCTGCTGGAGCTCGCCGACCAGCTCCCGCGAGCGATGACGCCGCTACGCCAGACATTGGAGGCGATCGGATGAGCTCCGGCGAGGAAGTCTTCTTCAGCTGCAGAGGCTGGCGCGGTCGCACGCGGCGAGGAACGAAACTCAGGCGCCCACGGCGGAGTACGTCACGCGGCATGGGTTGGAGTCGTTCCTCGACCGCCTGATGCGGACCGAGCACGGTGAGGACTTCGTCCTCAAAGGCGGCATCCTGCTGGGCGTCTACGGAGCACGGCGCCCCACGAGGGACATCGATGCCGAAGCGGTCAGCGCGTCGCTCACCCCGGAGCACATCACCCAGGTGGTCCGAGACGTCGCAGCTGTGATCGTCGACGACGGCGTCAGCTTCGACCTCGACTCGATCACGGTTGCCGAGATCCGCGAAGCGGCGCAGTACCCCGGCTGGCGGATGCGAGTGGCGGCCTCGATCGGATCACAACGGATCGTCATCGCCTGGGACATCTCCACCGGAGACCCGGTCGTCCCACCGCCTCGACGCGTGCAGGTTCCCCGAGTGCTCGGTGACCCCATCGAGATGCTCGGCTACGCGCCGGAGACGACCGTGGCCGAGAAGGGCGTGACCATCCTCGAACGTGGCACGTCGAGCACGCGCTGGCGCGACTACGTCGACATCGTGCAGCTCGCGGCCGCGGGGATTGACGACCAGGTCCTTCTCGAGTCCATGCGCACGGTAGCCCGGTACCGCAACGTGACACTCGGGCCGATCGCCCCGGTGGTCGCCGGGTACGGCGACATCGCTCAGGTCAAGTGGGCTGCATGGCGTCACAAGGAGGGTCTCGAGGACGTCACCGACGCGCTCCTCGACGACCAGCTGGCGAAGGTGGCGGCAGTTCTCGATCCCATTCTTGGAGGTCCCGAAGCGGGAGCGGACTGAGACGCCACACGGGAACGCCCCCGCCGCGTAACGCCGACCTGGCTCCGAGGACGATCAGCCGCGATCGGAGACTGCGAACTCTGCAGTCGGCTGGCTGATGAGAAACAACAACGGGGCCGTCGGGATCTTGATGAGCTTCCCGATGTGCAGGACGGTGGTGGGCCATTCGCCGCGGCGGACGAGGTCGTAGGCCAGGGATCGGCCGATGCCGAGGACCTTGGCGGCGGTGGGGACGTCGAGGAGGGCGGGGAGGGTGGCGAGCTCGTCTCGGGTCATGGTCGGGTGCTCCGTTTCGGTGGTGTTCCAGGGCGGGATCTGGTGGGTGCTCTCATCTGGAGGTGTGCAGCACACGTCGCCAACATCGAGGTGTAGAGGCAACGGTTTGGTGACGATGCCGGACCGGTTGTCCGCAGGTGTCCGGCTGCTCTCGTTCCGTGCCAGCGTGGAGCTCAGATGCTGCGGTAGTGGTCGGGTCCGCGGCTGTGGTGAGTGCTGTCGTGGCTGACTCTCATCGGCGTGGTCGGGGTTCGTGGCCGGGCGGCTGCGCGGGCTGCGATGCGTGCCGCTTCGGCTTCGACAACGGGTCGGGGGTCGTGGTCGCCGGTGTGCGGGTTCGGATCCCGCAGCTCGGTGTCGGGCCGGGTTGCCCAGGCGTCGTGCCGCTCCTGACGGTCGCGGTCTGCCTGGGTGGCGCGGGTGGTGGTGTCGGTGTCGACGACCCCGGCGAGGCGGGTCACGACCTTCTCGGCCGTCTCGAGCCGGCTGAGGGTGCCGGTGACGAAGTCTTGGCTGCGGGTGATCGCGGTAGTGAGCTCGGCGCGTCGTTTGCGTCCGAAGATCCCAGTGTTGGCGAGCTCGGCTTCGAGCTCCCGCATCCGGGCCGCGGCCTGGTCCAGGCGTTGCTGGGCCTGGTCACGGTCGGCGCGGGCGCGGTCGAGGTCGCCCTGGTGGTTGAGGTGCTCGCGTGGGATCTCCTCCGGTGGGCGTGCCGCCTCCTGCCGCGCCCACGCGAGTTCGCGGGCGGCGTGCACCGGCGCGTCGAGCAGGGCGTGCGCGGCGCGTTCGCGGCCGCTGCTGGTCACGGCGCGGGCGAGCTGGGTGATCGCGGCGTCGATGTCGGGCAGTGCCAGCTGGGTCGGGGGTTGTCGCCGGGCTGGCGCCAGCCC
>JANMBJ010000183.1:0-7344 GCA_031360335.1 Candidatus Nanopelagicales bacterium | reverse complement strand
GCGTGTCGCGAGACATCGGGCCCGGGTCGAGGAGGTACTACGGTGAGTCAGGCCACCGTCCTGCCGTTGACCGATGCTGAAGAGCTCGGGTGGCAGGAGCGTGCTCTCTGCGCACAGACCGATCCGGAGGCGTTCTTCCCGGAGAAGGGCGGCTCCACCCGCGAGGCGAAGCGCGTGTGCACCACGTGCGACGTGCGCGTCGAGTGCTTGGAATACGCCCTCGAGAATGACGAACGGTTCGGGATCTGGGGCGGACTGTCCGAGCGCGAGCGTCGCCGTCTCAAGAAGGCCGCCGTCTGACCCGACAGGTCACTCTCTCCGAAGGCCCGGGCCAGCGCGTCAGCCCGTGACTCCAGCGCCGGACAGCGTGCGGCCGGGTTTGGGTCTCCCGGGCACAGGTTCGTCACAGTGTGGTGAGGGATGGGGCACATCCGGCGCTGGCGACCCGTCCGTGGGCTACGGAGCACCCACCTGCGTCGCATAGGGTTCTGCGAGCCATGGCCACCGATGTTCCAGAAGTCGACAGTGTCGACACGCGCGATGTGGGCCCACGCCGCGGAACGCCCGCAGAGGTCGGCGCCAGCACAACGACCACGGTGCTCGACACCCGTGGCGAGCTCCGGCGGCTGAGCCACCAGGTGCGAGGCATCGCAGCCCACCTGCCGGGCGAGGAGCACGACGTCACGGACCTCCTGGAACCCCGTCCCGTGGATGCCGCCGTCACCCCCACCCCTGACGAGGGCTACCTGGGCTTCGACCTCGACGAGCTCGATGACGCCGACGATGATGTGCCACCCCGCGAGCACCGGGTCACCGCGATCCTCGTCACGCACGACGGCACCCGATGGTTGCCGGCAGTGCTCACCGCACTTGCTCGCTCGACCCGTCGGCCCGAGCGGGTCGTCGTCGTCGACACCGGCAGCGAGGACACCACCCCGGACATCCTGCGGCGTGCGGAGAAGGCCGGCCTCGTGGACCGGACCCTGACGATGCCGCGCGACACAGCGTTCGGCGCAGCCGTGGCGGCCGGGCTCGCCACCAACTCCGGCGTCCTCGACACCGACGTCGACGTCGTCCGCTGGGTGTGGCTGCTCCACGACGACTCCGCGCCCGCCCCCACTGCCCTCGTCGAGCTGCTGCGCGCGGCCGACCGGCAGCGCACGGTCGAGGTGCTCGGCCCCAAGCTCCGCGGCTGGCGCAACCGCGACGTGCTGGTCGAGTGCGGTGTCACGGTCGCGCGGTCGGGCAACAGGGTCACGGGTCTCGAGCGGCGCGAGCTCGACCAGGGACAGCACGACGACGTCGGCGATGTGCTCGCCGTCAGCAGCGCGGGCATGCTCGCACGCCGCGATGTGTGGGACGCGCTCGGAGGCTTCGACCCGGCGCTCGCGATGTTCCGTGACGACGTCGACTTCTGCTGGCGGGCGCGGCGCTCGGGTGCCCGCGTGGTGGTCGCGACGTCCGCGGTCGTCCACCACCGAGAGGCGGCCACGCACGGTCGCCGCCCGGTCGACGCCGGCTCTCCGAAGCACCCTGACCGCCCACGCCGCATCGACCGAGTCGCGGCTATCCATCTGCTCCGCGCGCAGACGCCGGGCTTCCACCGCGTCCTGGTGACGTGGCGGCTCCTTGTCGGATCGCTCCTGCGCGCCGTCGGCCTGCTCGTCGGAAAGGCACCGCAGGAGGCGCGCGACGAATGGGGGGCGTTCCGCGACGCCATCCTCGACCGCAGCGGGCTCAGGGCCTCGCGAGCGCGCGTCAACGCGGCGTCTGCGCTTCCCGGGGCAGTTCCTGCGGCCGACGTACGCACCTTCCTGGCACCTCGGGGCATCCAGGCGCGGCATGCGCTGGAGACCGTGGGCGACCTTGTCGCCGGCCGGGAGACGGCCGACGCCCAGCGATCCGTCCTCGACTCGACGCCTGACGACCCGGACGGCTGGTATGCCGATGACCGTCGCCCCTCCCGGATCCGTCGGTTCATCTCCCGGCCAGGCATGCTCCTCCTCCTCGGTCTGCTGGCGTTCGCCCTCGTCGGTGTCCGTGGCCTCTTCGGCGACGGGGTCCTGCAGGGCGGCGCCCTGCTGCCGGTCCCGAGCGGCGTCGGCGACCTCTGGCAGAGCTATCTGACCGCATGGCACGAGGTCGGCCCTGGCTCGGCCGCCGACTCACCGGCCTGGCTCGTCCCGCTGTCGGCGCTCGCCCTCGTCCTGCGCGGCTCGGCGTCGTGGGCCGTCGACCTGCTGCTGCTCGGGCTCGTGCCGCTCGCGGGCGCGTCGTCCTACCTCGCGATGCGCGGTGTCGTGTCGTCGTTGTGGATCCGCGTCGCCGCGGCCTCGACCTACGCGACGCTGCCGGCCGTCACAGGCGCGATCTCCGGTGGCCGGCTCGGCACCGCCGCATCGCTCGTGCTGCTGCCGTGGCTGGCGCGCTCCTGCGCGCGCCTGGTCGGCGTCGGGTGCGCTCCGAGCTGGCGTCGCGCCTTCGGCACCGCGATGCTGCTGGCGCTCGTCGCCTCGTTCACACCGGTGGTCTGGCTGATGGCGGTCGTGCTCGCGGCTGTCGCGGGCGTCGTCGTGGTGCACGACGTGGTGGGTCGGCTCCGACTGCTGGTCACGGTGCTGCTGCCCGTGGTGCTGCTCGTCCCCTGGAGCTTGCGTGTCGTGCGCGAGCCGTCCCTGCTCTGGCTCGAGCCGGGGCTCGTCGGCCCCGTCGATGCGCACCTTGTTCCCTATGACGTGCTTCTCCTGCGACCGGGTGGACCCGGCTCGACCCCGCTGTGGCTCGCCGCGGGCCTTCTGCTCGGCGGCCTCGCCGCAGTCGCGATCCGTGGCGGTCGACGCATCGTGCTCGCCGGGTGGATCGTCGGGCTCGTCGCCCTTGCGTTCGGAGTCGTGCAGTCGGTGCTGCGCGTGCAGGTCGCTGCGCTCACCGACCCGGTGTCGCCGTGGCCCGGTGTCGCCACCGCAGTGTGGGCGGGCGCTCTCATCGTGTTGTCGGCGCGGGTCGTCGACCAGCTGCCACAACGACTTGCGGGCGCGAGCTTCGGTGTCCGGCAACCCGCCGCGGGTGTGCTCGTGGTCGCGCTGCTCATGGCTCCGGTGACCTCGCTCGCGCTGCTCGTCCTCGGGGTCGACGGTCCGCTGACCCGTGGTCCGCGCTCGGTGCTTCCGGCCTACATCGAGGCGGAGATGCGCGGTGTCGAGCGGCCGCGCGCCCTCGTCGTACGACGAGGTGACGGCGACCGGCTCGTCTACGACCTGCTCAGCGCCCCGTCGCCTCAGCTCGGTGACCTCGACGTCGCAGCGCCGGCCGCAGTGTCCGACCAGCTCGACAAGCTCGTGGCCCGTCTCGCAGCCGGTCTCGGTGCTGACGAGGTCGACCAGATCGCGACCCACGGCGTTCGCTACATCGTGGTCGACGACGCCGGCCGCCGCCGCGACCCGCTCGTCGAGTCGCTCGACGGCCAACGCGGCCTGCGACGGCTGTCGTCGCGCGACGGAGCCGCGGTGTGGCAGGTCGTGCCGACAGCGTCGCGCGCGCAGGCCATCGCCCCGACCGCCGGCGACGCCGCGGGCACCGTCACGATCCGCACGTCGGTCGCCGTGCCGACCGTCGTGGATGAGACGCGTGCTCCGATCCGCATCGACACCGACGTGCCCCCGGGCAAGTCGGGGCGCACTCTCGTCGTGTCCGAGACGGCCGACACCCGGTGGCGCTGGACGGTCGACGGCTCATCCGTCCTTCCCACGGCGGGCCGGATCCCCGGCGACGACACGGCCACCGACCCTGCCCTCCAGCAGGCGGGTCTCGTCGCCACCTCGGTCCCGGTGACCGTGTCGTTCGACGGCTCGTCGCGCACCACGTGGCTCTGGGTCCAGGCCGTCGCGGTGCTCCTCGTGCTGCTGCTGGCCCTCCCGTCGAGGCGAGCCGAGGAGGACGACGACGCCGATGTCTTTGACGGCGCGGCCTCCGGCGACCCGACTGACCCGACTGGCCCGACCTCGCCCACCACTGCAGCACCTGACTCGAGGGGGGCGACCGCATGACGGCGACCTCCCATGACGACGCGCAGGACACGCCGACTCCGGCGCCGCCCGTGCTGCCGAGCGCCAAGATCGATGCCTCGGCCACCCCCGACTCGTCCGCTGCCACCGCGGCCGATGCAGCGATGCTGGCGGGCGCTGCGCCGGCAGCAGCAGCGCGCCGGCGCAAGCCCTCTGCCGCAGCGCTCGCCAAGGCAGCGGAGAAGGCGGAGAGAGCAGCAGCGGACTCGGGCGCCGTGGTCGAGCCTGCGTCGCCTGACGCCACCATGTCGACTCCGCCGAGCGCCCGCGCGGCCACCGTCCCCAGGGCGACCGTCCGTAAGGCCGCCGCGCGCACGGCGCCTGCCTCGGTGCCTCCTGCGGGCGAGGCGCCACCGCCCGAGTCCGAGGTCTCCGCACACGAGCCGACCGAGGCCGGGCTGGCCGTGTCCGAGCCGATCGAGTCCGAGCCGAACGAGTCCGAACCGACGGGCGCCGACGGCGTACCTGGCGTGGAGCGACTCGCTGCACCTCGTCCGGCGACGATCCGCGTCACCTCGGGGACGGTCCGCCCATTGGCGACCCGGTCGGCCGAACAGGCTGACTCGACGAGCGAGGTGGTGACACCTGATTCGGCGCAAGCGATCTCGGCTGGACCCGCGACCGAGGCGACGACGACCGCAGCGACGCCGACCGCCGGCGGGCTGGGCTCGTCCGAGCCGAGGGGCACAGGTGTCGCCCACGCTGCCGCTTCTGACGCCGCCCACGCCGGTGGCTCCGTGGGCGACGGACCGCGCGTACGGCGGTCGTGGCGCTCGATGCTGCGTCGTCCGCCGGTGGCCCTGGCGGGCGCGGCGGTCGCGCTCGTCGTTGTCGTGGGCGTCGGCCAGCTGCTCGTCCCCAGCCCGATTCGTGCCGACACCACACCGGTGGCGGAGCCGGTCGCGTCAACCGAGCTGGTCTGTCCGGTGACCACCGCGAGCGCTGCCCTGGTGTCGACCATCTCGGCCGGCGTCGCGCCGTTGCCGAGCGTGGCCGACGGCGTGGCGACCCTCGCTGATCTCACGACACTGGCGTCGAGCTCCGAGCCGCTGCTCGTGAAGGAGCCGGGTGGCACGGTGACCCGCGTCGTCACCACGAAGCCTGGCCCGGCACAGCTGGCCCGGGCGACCGGATCTTTCGCCGGCGCGTTCGGTGCCGACCAGCTGATCCGATCGGGGGAGGGCAGCAGCCGCGGCCTCGCCGCAGCCCCCTGCGCGCGCCCGGTCACCGAGACGTGGCTCATCGGGGGTGGCTCGACTGTCGGTCGCCTCACGCAGGTTCTGCTCGTCAACGACGACGACCGTCCGGCGCAGGTCGACCTGCTGGTCTACGGACCCAACGGCCCGGTGCCGGCACCCGGGGGCTCGGGCATCGTGCTGCCGGCCTCGTCGCGACGTCAGGTACGTCTGGACTCCCTGGCGCCCAACCAGATCGTCACCGCGGTGCACGTATCCGTCACCTCGGGCCGCGTCGGGGTCAGCGGTCTCGACCAGCAGTCCTCCGGACTCATCCCCCTGGGCATGTCGCTGCTGCCCGCGACCGAGGCCGGCACCCTGGTCGTCATCCCCGACATCCCGCAGCCGGTCACGTCGGCCCGTCTCGACCTCATCTCACCCGACGTCGACACCACGGTCGCGCTGCAGCTACTCACCCCTGACGGTTCGCTCGTCCCAGTGGGTATCGATCACATCGACCTGCAGGCGGGGCACGTGACGTCGGTCGACATCTTCGACGTGCTCGCCGGTCAGCCCGCGGGTCTGGTCATCTCCTCGACCGCAGAGGTCGTCGCCGGCGTCGAGGTGGGCACCGGTGGCAAGGTCAGCGGCACGCTGCACGAGAAGGACGCGACTGCCGGCACCCCGCCGTTGTCGGCGCCCGGGATCGTCGTGGGTCTCGCCGGTGGCGCCTTCAAGCACGCGGTGACCCTCGCGGCTCCCGACACCGACACCATCGTGCGCCTGGACCTCTACGTCCCCGGATCGGCAGCGCCACAGTGGACCACCACGGTCAACGTCGCGGGCGGGTCGGTGGGTCGGATCGCTGTGCCCGTCACGACGACGGCGGCCACCTCGATCCTGGTCGTCACCCCCGTGTCGGGCGGAGCGGCCTACGCGGTACGTGAGGTCACCGAGGCAGGGACACGCGGGCCGATGCTTGCGCTCGCACCGATCTATCCGACGCGCGCCACGACGATCGTCCCGCCCGTCGTGCACATCCCCGGTTCCTCGACCGGCTGACGGCGCCCGGTTGAGCGGCTCGTCACGCTCGCCGATGCCAGCGTGACTGCGGCCGAGCGGGCGCGTGGCAATCCGAGCGCTCGTCCGTCACAGGGCGAGAATCTGAGCCTTCTTCGCCTGGAGCTCGGCATCGGTGATGACGCCGGCGGACTTCAGCTCACCGAGCTGGGCAAGCTGCGTGAGCATGACGGCATGAGCTGTCGTGGGTGCCGTCGCCTGCTGCGGGGCGCTGTCCTGCTCGGCCCGTCTCGCCTGCTGGCGACGCTGCACGCGACCGTGGACCGAGCTGGCCACCGCCACCTTGGCTGCTGTCTTGATCAGGCCCATCCGAGATCCTCTCCACGTGTGCACGTCAGGCGACCACCCGGCCGACTGTCCGCAAGTCACTCAGGCTCGACCGATTCCGCCCGGTCGAGCGCGGCCGACAGGTCGTCGACCGACACGGAGTTGCGCCTGGTCACTCGCCCTCCGCTGCAGTCGAACGCTGATGTCAGGCGCTCCGCGAACACGTTCTCGTAGACCACGACAGCGGCGACACCGCCTGGTTCGATCGAGCGTCCGACCGTCTCGACGTCGTCGGCGTCGAGCAAGCCGCAGGACGAGCCGTCGAAGACGCTCAGGTCGATTCCCTGCGGGTTCGAGATCGACGAGCGGTCCACAACGCCGACCGCTACGTCCCAGGAGCGCGCGACGAACTCGAGGTCGAGGACATGGATGACTCGAGCGTGAACGAGCTCCAGAAGGACGTCGAACCCCTCACCGCCAGTCATCCCGGAGGGAAACGACACCACGAGGGGATCGACTGGGCCGAGTGCATCGGCCGCTCGTTCACGAATTCTTCGGCCACCGGGCTCTTCAGCTAGGTGGTGCCGGGCGCCTTGACCCGAAGCCTCGGGCCACCGTGCCCATCCCGCAACCCGACCGGGCGGGAAGGGCCTCACCTGAGGAGCGGTGCGGCTCTGGGGCCGACTCTCGGCCTGAGCGGGGTCCGCACACTTCACTTCGGAACGTTGGTGGTTGGTGGTTGGTGGTTGGTGGTTGGT
>JANMBJ010000180.1:0-5552 GCA_031360335.1 Candidatus Nanopelagicales bacterium | reverse complement strand
TGTCCCAGAGGCGTGGATCGAGCACGAACAGGGCGACGACGCGGCCGTCGCCGTCAGCGCGAGCGGCCTCGACCGCCGCGAGGAGCGCCGGGTTGTCATGGATGCGTAGATCTCGACGGAACCACAGGACGCTCGGCACGCCCCGAGGCTAGAGGGCAACCTCCAAGCCCGCCCCTCCAGGTCGCAGCCGTCCCCGAGAGATGCGCTGGCGACGCGGCCGAACGCGCCGCCGGCACGGCGTCTCGAGCACCTGTGGACCACTCCGGCGAGGTACCCCGGGGGGTGTAGGTGGGAGAGCGTGACGTGGAAGACAGGACCAGTCCGCTCGCGCGCCTGCATCGCTCTGCCGGAGTAGGACAGGATGACCTCGTCAGACGCACTGGTGCCGGTCTGCGCGAGCATCCGGTCCGTGCGTCCCGCGCGTGACGACGACGAAGGACCTGTGGCCGTGAGCGACCTCATCGACACCACGGAGATGTATCTCCGGACCATCTTCGAGCTCGAGGAGGAGGGGATCGTCCCGCTGCGCGCCCGGATCGCCGAGCGGCTGGCCCAGTCGGGGCCGACCGTCTCCCAGACCGTCGCCCGCATGGAACGTGACGGGCTGCTCTCCGTCGAGGGCGACCGCCACCTCGAGCTCTCCACCGACGGTCGGTCGATGGCGATGCGCGTCATGCGCAAGCACCGGCTGGCGGAGTGCCTGCTGGTCGACGTCATCGGCCTCCCCTGGGAGGACGTCCATGCGGAGGCGTGCCGCTGGGAGCACGTCATGAGCGAGAGCGTCGAGCGCCGGATCCTCGAGATCCTCGGCCACCCCACGACATCGCCCTATGGCAACCCGATCCCGGGCCTCGACGAGCTCGACCAGGAGGTCATCGAGTCCGACCTCTCGGGCCTCACGACGCTCGACCGCGTCGTCCGTGACTCCTCGACGCGGGTGACCGTCGTACGCATCGGCGAGCCGATCCAGACCGACGCTGCTCTCATGGCCTCGATGCGCCGGGCCGGCGCCATGCCCGGCGCCACGGTGAAGGTTGTCTCCTCACCCGGAGGCGTGCTCATCGGCAGCGCGGGGGAGTACGCCGAGCTCGATGCCATCACCGCCAGCCACGTCTTCGTCTCCAAGGGCTAGAACCCCACCGCCGACCTGGGTGTCGTGGGGGCTTCCCGCGGGCGGAAACCCCCACGACACCCAGGTCGCGTGTGGGGCGAAGTGACGCGGGTGCGGCCAGGTGCGGTCGGGCTCACGCCGGCGCTCGCGTCCGATGGCGCTGGTCATGCTGGACGTCGGCGAGATGACGAGCGTCACCACGATGCTGGGGTTGCTCGCCGGAGAGTCGGCGCGCCGGGTCAGGCGGGCTCAAGGCTCGGCTGATCGGGCCGATGACTTGAGGGCCGGGCGCGACGTAACCGTCCTGGAATCGGCTGGACGAGTGGTGTTGTGCCACTTTTTGCCCGATCTGGTCAACCGGACCGTGATCCTGTCGTGACATCTGGGTGTCGGCTCCCCTAGATTCTGTGCCAGTCCACTGCACGGTGGATCCCGTTGGAGGACGCCGAGTCCTGTCACCTCCGTACGGCTACGACCCCACTGGCAGGAGCGGGGGACCCACTCAACCGGGCCCGCCGACATGCACGATCCCAGGCGAGTCCTTGGGGTGAAGCCGGTCTCACGACCGGCCGGGCCATCTCCCGGCCCGAACCCGACAGCTCACCTCGTAGGCGTCGTGGAGGACCCATGTCGTCTGTTCGCGCGCGCTGTGCCGTGACCCTGGCACTGGCACTGACCGTCACGCTCGCCCCTGCGGCGGCTGTGTCGGCCTCGGCATCGACCGCACCCGCGGGTGTCAGCACCACAGCGGGCTCCGGCACGCGGGCCGCGACCGGCGTCTCGACCTCGTCGACGAGCGCTTCGTCGTCTGCTGCGGTCGCCGTGCGCCTCCCCAACGGTGTGCTGGCCTCCCGCGCCACCCTGCGCAACGCCGTCTTCCGTGGTCGCCTGGTGATCCGTGAGGCGTCCCGCTATGTGGGGATCGCCTATCGCGCCGGTGGCACGTCACCGCGGACCGGCTTCGACTGCTCGGGCTACACCCGGTACGTCTTCGCGCGCCTGGGCATCTCCATCCCGCGCGTCTCGCGTGCGCAGTACGCGTCGATGATCCACATCTCGAGCGCCCAGGCGGTGCCGGGCGACCTCGTCTTCTTCCACGACCGCAACGGTCGCGTCTACCACGCGGGGATCTACGCCGGCGGCAACACCGTGTGGCACTCGCCGCACACGGGCACCCGGGTGCAGCACTCGCGGATCTGGACCTCAGCTGTCTACTTCGCCCGCGTCCGACTCTGATCTGCCCGGTGCACGTATCCGGGCTCCCGGGTTCGGCATGCTGACGGCTCGTGACGGATTGGCGCGAGCATCTGGCTGACGATGTGGGGCGCGACCTCGACCAGCTCGATCGCGCAGCGTTCCGGGTCAGACGTCGGCACCCGGACCCGTGGACCGCGCCGTCTGACGCGCCGGACTGGGGGTGAGGGCGCTCGCAGTCTCGAGGTCCACGTCGATCCCGGCGTGCGTGTCCACCGCCCGGTGGAGGCCCGCTTCGCGCGCGTAGCCTGCGCAGGTGACTCCTCCTTCGCGCCCCGACGTGCTCGCCGTCCTCGCACCGCACTGTCTCGACGGGCGCACTGCGCTCGTGACCGGTGGCGGCAGCGGGATCGGTCGAGCGACCGCCCTGCTGCTCGCGTCGCTCGGAGCGCGGGTTGCCATCGTGGGGCGCAGGGAAGAGGCGCTCGCGGAGACCGCGATGCTGGCGGCGAGCGCAGGAGGCGCGCACCCACTCGAGCTGGTGCAGTGCGACGTACGCGAACCCGAGCAGGTGGAGCTGATGGTGGGCATGGTGA
Source organism: Candidatus Nanopelagicales bacterium (assembly GCA_031360335.1). Taxonomy (GTDB): domain Bacteria; phylum Actinomycetota; class Actinomycetes; order S36-B12; family CAIYMF01; genus Longivirga. Next base: position 2,651 of record JANMBJ010000180.1, on the reverse strand, counting down.
TCGATCGCCTCGAGCGGATCGACATCCTCGTCAACAACGCCGGAGGCCAGTTCGTCTCCCCGGGAGAGTCCATGTCCTACAAGGGGTTCCGGGCGGTCACGCGCCTCAATCTCGATGCGACGTGGTATGTCCTCAGGGAGGTTGCAGCACGTTCGATGATCCCCGCCGGCTACGGCAAGATCGTGAGTGTCACGATGTCGCCGCATCGCGGGACTCCCGGCATGGCGCACTCCTCCGCCGCCCGCGCGGCGGTCGAGTCGCTGACGCGCACGCTCGCGACCGAGTGGGGCCGGCACGGCCTACGCCTCGTCGCCGTCGCACCCGGCTTCGTGCACACCGAGGCGCTCACCCGCTATGGCATCGACCTCGACGCCCTCGCAGGGCCGGTGCCGCTGGGACGCCTGCAGGCGGCGGACGAGGTCGCCGCCATGATCGCGTTCCTCGCCTCCCCGGCTGGTGACTATGTCACCGGCACGACCATCACCATCGACGGCGGTCTCGACGTCGCTGGTCCTGGCACCGCCGTGCAGCCGATCTGACTCAGGTTGCCGACGCAGCTAGTGGCGCGACAGCTCTGACGCCGTGACGTCAGCGCCGCCGGTCAGGCTCGGTCGAGGCCGAGGCGCAACGGGACACGAGAGCTGCCGTGCTCGTCGGGCGCCACGGCGAGCACCTGGTGCAGCTGGATCATGTTGCGGGCGAAGCCCATCCGGGAGGCGGCGAGATAGAGACGCCACACCCGGGACTTGCTTGCGCCGACCTCGGTGACGGCCTCGTCCCAGTGGTCATCGAGGTTGGCCGACCAGTGCTTGAGGGTCAGCGCATAGTGCTCGCGCAGGTTCTCCTCGTGCCGGACCTCGAAGCCCTGGTCCTCGATCGCGGAGATGATCCGACCGACAGGGACGAGCTCCCCGTCGGGGAACACGTAGCGGTTGATGAAGCCGTTCTTGTAGAGCGTGCGCGAGCGGGTGTCGGTGCGCGTGATGCAGTGGTTGAGCAGTCGGCCCGTCGGGTTGAGCCGTGACTTGAGGCTCCCGAAGTAGGTCGGATAGTTCTCGAGCCCGATGTGCTCGGTGAGACCGATGGAGGAGATCGCGTCGAAGCCCCGCTCCTGCACGTCGCGATAGTCCTGGAAGCGGATCTGGGCGAGATGGCCGAGACCTTCGCTCTCGACGACGTCGGCACCCCACTCGGCCTGCCGCTGGGAGAGCGTGACACCGATGACGCGAACCCCGTAGTACTTCGCGGCGTGCCGCACCAGGCCACCCCAGCCGCACCCGACGTCGAGCAGCCGCTGCCCGCGCTGGAGGTCGAGCTTGCGGCAGACGAGGTCGAACTTCTCGTCCTGCGCCTCCTCCAGGGTGGCGTCCTCCTTGGGAAACACGGCGCACGTGTAGGCCATCGAAGATCCGAGAACCCACCGGTAGAAGGTGTTGCTCACGTCGTAGTGATGGTGGATCGCGTCGGCATCCCGACGCTTCGAGTGCCGCGATCCGCCGAGCTGCACCTCCTCCGCGGGAGGTGCTTCGCGACGCAGCGCGAAGGGTGCGAGAGCGCGATAGGCCTTGAGCCGATCCATCGTGCTCGGCGTGGAGACATCGAGCCGTGCGAGCCGGTCGAGCGCGGTGTAGAGGTCACCTCTGACCTCGAGCTCGCCGGCGACATAGGCCCGCGCGAGTCCGAGCTGGCCCGGTGCCGACATGAGCAGCGACACCGCGCGCGGTGATCGGATATCCAAGGCCACGTCGTTGTCGCGTGGTCCGTGGTGGCTGCCGTCGTAGGCCGTGAGCTCGACGTCGCTGTCCGGTCCGACGACCAGCGAGATGATGTCGGCGAGCTTCATCTTCCGTCCCGTCCCCACGTGCGCGTGCCCTGCGCACATCCCGTGCCCTGTCCGCCGGCCCTGTCGGCCGACCTCTTCCGCAGCAGCTGCCGGCTGCGGTTACACCGTCCTACCGTGTACCCCGTATCTGTGCGTCGTTCCTCGTACGTCCTACCACCCACCTGTCTGAGGACCTCGTGCCAGCCTCGGCAGCGGCCTAGCCTCGCCCGACCGCCTTGGTCCACATGTCCGGCAACCGCCCGTTGTGGTCGTAGGTCGCACGCAACTCCGCATAGGAGTCGCCGCCGTAGAGCACCTCAAACTCCTCCCGACCGTAGAAAGCCGTCGAATACAACGACTTGCGGCCGCCGAGGCTGGTGACCACCGCTTCGATCCGCCGGTTGACGCGTCCGTCGTCCGGCGTGGCACCTCGTGGCACGGCGACCGTCGACCAGAAGCCGACGTTGACATAGGTGGTGGAGGGATCGAGCTCGTAGAGCGGCCAGCGGGCCATCGGGTCGCGTTGTCGCAAGGGGCACACCCACACCGGCTCGATGCCGACCTCGCGATGGAAGAAGTCCAGGAACTCCGCCAGTGCAGTGACCGGCACCTCGATGTCCTGCACGACCTGCTCGCGTGGCGGCTTCCGTCGGGCGGATCCGAGGCGCGAGGACAACGACGTGCGACGGTCGAGTGCCACGAGCTTCCAGTAGACGTCGGAGCGCAGCCGGTCCTTCGGCCACAGCCGGCGGATGAGGGGCCGCTGGGCGCCGAAGGCGCGAGAGCACCAGAACCAGTCGGTGTCCCAGCGCCACAGGTAGTCGTGCAC
>JANMBJ010000162.1:0-5323 GCA_031360335.1 Candidatus Nanopelagicales bacterium | reverse complement strand
CTTGGAGATGTCGGACACTTGTCCCCTCCTTCGGGAACCCCTTACGGGCCGACTACGGCGGCGCCGCAGCCAGGTTTGATCGCAGTGTGTCGGCACCGCTCCGGTGCCGGGTGGCGACACGCGCAAGATTGATCTGCACGTAACACGCGGTCGCGAGTTCAGTCGGTGCTACGCACCTCCTCGAGGAGGCGACCGAAGTCCGGTCCGTCGAACTCCGCCACCGCTCGGTCGTACTTCTCCAGTCCCCACGACCAGAAGTCGAAGTCCAGATCGCTCGTGCCGTCCTGGATGGAGGCCCAGAGCATCCAGCCGTACTTGCTCATCAGCCCCCACAACCGGGCACGCGCGGTGAGTGCGGTCGAGGGGTGCCCGACGTACGCCGCCACCAGTCGCTCGAGGTCGTCAGGGGTGCCTGCGGCCTCGCTCCAGAGGTTGCCGATCTCGAAGAAGGGATCGTTGTTGCCGGAGTACTCGTAGTCGATGAGCCAGAGGCGGTCACCGGTGTCGAGGACGTTCGCCGCGAGCAGGTCGTTGTTGCACGGCACCCTCCGCTGCGGTCGCACGCCGAGCGACTCTGCCATCGCTGCCACATGCGGCGCGAAGTCCAGGTAGCGGTCCGGGAGACGCAGGTCTCGCTGCGACACGATGGAGAGGTAGTAAGGCTGCAGCACCAGCATGTCGAAGTCGTTGACGAACCGCGGCCCCGCATGCAGGCGCCGACAGACCTCCGCGATACGCGGGGCGTTGGCCGGCGCGAGCACGTCGTCGTTGGTCCACGTGCTGCCGTCGACGAAGCCCACGACGAGCACGCTCACCTCGGGCGCGAAGGCGATGACTGCAGGTGCCGCGCCCGACGCGGCAGCGGCCACCGAGTTGGCGTGCTCGTTCGCGCGGTCGATCGCCAGCAGGGCACTCTCCGGCGAGGAGAGCCGGGCGACGAAGACGCCGTCGCGGGTCTCGACCCTGAGGTTGCGGTTGGTGAGGCCGCCAGACAGGTCGCTCACGTCGGTGCGTGACGCCAGCGCAGGCACGGCGTCGATCCGGTCGAGGAGGCTGGGGTCGACGGTGTCGGGCATGACGTCGATCACCGACCCTCCTCGTTCGCTGTGCGACCCCCTGTCGCCGACCGCCACTGGGGCCGGCACTGGTCCCGGAGCGTAGACCGGTCGGGCTGGCTTCGGGGGCGTTTCGGTCTAGACCGATCTTTGGGCGTTTCGACTCCCGAATGACACCCAAACACGGCAGGGTGTCATCACTCACGTGAAGGGAAGTCCCATGTCCGACCACGCCGTCGCCGGCGCCCCACTGTCCGTCGAGCAGCTCAAGGCCGAGGTCGCCGACGGTCGGATCGACACTGTCATCGTCGCGATCACCGATATGCAGGGACGGCTGCAGGGTAAGCGCGTTCATGCGCCGTACTTCATCGAGTACGTGCTGCCGCACGGCACCGAGGGCTGCAACTACATCCTGGCCGTCGATGTCGACATGAACACGGTCGACGGCTATGCGATGTCGAGCTGGACCTCGGGCTACGGCGACTTCGTGATGGCCCACGACCTCGGCACGCTACGTCGAGTTCCGTGGCACCCGGGCACCGCGATGGTGCAGGCCGATGTCACGTGGCTCGACGGTCGCGACGTCGTCGCGTCGCCCCGCCAGGTGCTCAAGAAGCAGCTAGCCCGCCTCGCGGATGCCGACATGGAGGCGTTCGTCGGGACGGAGCTCGAGTTCATCCTGTTCAACGACACCTACGAGGACGCGTGGAAGCGCGGCTACCGCGACATGAACCCGTCCAACCTGTACAACGTCGACTACTCCATCATCGGGACGTCGCGGGTCGAGCCGCTGCTGCGCCGCATCCGCCTGGAGATGGCGGGCGCCGGCCTGCAGGTCGAGAGCGCGAAGGGCGAGTGCAACTTCGGCCAGCACGAGATCGCATTCCTCTACGAGGATGCCCTGACGACGTGCGACAACCACGTCGTCTACAAGACGGGTGCCAAGGAGATCGCCGCGCAGGAGGGCTATGCGCTCACCTTCATGGCGAAGTACGACGAGCGCGAAGGCAACTCCTGCCACATCCACCTCTCGTTCCGCGGCCGGGACGGGTCGCTCGTGATGGCCGACAAGTCCGACGAGGTGCACGGGATGTCCGACGTCGGTCGATCCTTCATCGCGGGGCAGCTGGCGCACCTGCAGGAGCTCTCGCTCATGTTCGCGCCCAACATCAACTCCTACAAGCGATTCGCTCCCGGGTCGTTCGCCCCCACCTCGATCGAGTGGGGTCGTGACAACCGCACGTGCGCGCTGCGCCTCGTCGGTCGCGGTGCCGGCCTTCGGCTCGAGAACCGTGTGCCCGGCGGCGACAGCAACCCCTATCTCGCGGTGGCTGCGATGGTCGCAGCCGGGCTCGATGGCATCGAGAAGGGCCTCGAGCTCCGCCCCGAGAACACGGGCAACGCCTACCAGTCCGATGGTGCCAAGGTGCCGTGGCGCCTAGCCGACGCGGTCGACCTCTGGGAAGGCTCGGAGTGGGTCGCCGCGACCTTCGGCGAGGACGTGCGGCAGCACTACACGAACATGGGCCGGATCGAGATCGAGGCCTTTGCCCGCACCATCACCGACTGGGAGCGCTTTCGCGGCTTCGAGCGCTTGTAGAGCCTGCGCGGAAACGACACGGTGTGACCTCTAAGGTCAAGAACAGCCCTTGCGGGGCACTTTCTGACCCGAGAGGTCACGAACTGCCCATGGGTGGCTAGATCTCACCGCACCTCACGATCTGGAGAGGCTTGTTGTGACTGTCTTGCACGATGTCGTGAACCCGGCGACGGAGGAGCTCGTGACCTCCGTGCCGTCGATCTCGCTGGAGGAGACCGACGCCGCCATCGCCCGCTCCCGCCGGGCATTCGAGACCTGGCGGTACGTCGCCCCCGGAGACCGCGCTCGGCTCCTGCGCCGGTTCTCGGCACTCGTCGACGACCACCTCGACGAGCTCGCGCGGCTCGAGGTGCGCAATTCCGGACACACGATCGGCAACGCGCGCTGGGAGGCGGGCAACGTCCGCGACGTGCTCGCCTACTACTCCGGTGCACCCGAGCGGCTGCTCGGTGCGCAGATCCCGGTGGCCGGTGGCCTCAACGTCACGTTCCACGAGCCGCTCGGCGTCGTCGGCGTCATCGTGCCGTGGAACTTCCCGATGCCGATCGCCGGCTGGGGCTTCGCCCCCGCGCTCGCCGCCGGTAACACGGTCGTGCTCAAGCCCGCCGAGCTCACGCCGCTGACCGCGATGCGCATCGCCGAGCTAGGACTCGAGGCAGGTCTGCCCGAGGATGTCTTCCAGGTGCTCACCGGCAAGGGCTCGATCGTGGGGGAGCGCTTCGTGACGCACCCCGACGTCGCGAAGGTGGTGTTCACCGGGTCGACCGAGGTCGGCATCCGAGTGGCCGAAGGTTGCGCGCGTCAGGTCAAGCCGGTCACCCTCGAGCTCGGTGGCAAGAGCGCCAACGTGATCTTCGCCGACGCCGACCTCGACCGGGCAGCCGCGACCGCGCCGTACGCCGTGTTCGACAACGCGGGCCAGGACTGCTGCGCGCGGTCGCGCATCCTGGTGCAGCGCTCGGTGATGGACGACTTCCTCGCCAAGCTCGAGACGGCGGTGCTCGGAGTACGCGTCGAGGACCCGAGTCTCGACACCTCCGAGATGGGTCCGCTCATCAGCGCCGCGCACCGCGACAGCGTGGCGGCCTACATCACCGACTCGACCAACGTCGTGATCCGCGGCGAGGTGCCGGCCGGTGCCGGGTTCTGGTATCCCGCCACCGTCGTCGTGCCGTCGTCGGAGGACGACCCGCTCATGCAGGAGGAGACGTTCGGCCCGATCGTCGCGGTGATGCCGTTCGACGACGAGGCCGACGCGATCCGGCTGACGAACGCGACGCCCTACGGCTTGAGCGGGTCCATCTGGACGCGCGACGTCGGTCGCGCGATCCGGGTCAGCCGCGGGATCGACGCCGGCAACCTGTCGGTCAACTCACACTCCTCGGTGCGCTACTGGACGCCGTTCGGCGGCTTCAAGAAGTCCGGCCTGGGCCGGGAGCTCGGGCCGGACGCGCTCCACGCGTTCACCGAGGTCAAGAACGTGTTCATCTCAACGGAAGGCTGATCACCCGTGGACCGGTTCACCGATCGCACCGTCGTCATCACCGGCGGCGGAAGCGGCATCGGCAAGGCGACTGCAGTACGCGTCGCCGCCGAAGGCGCCAAGGTCGTCATCGTCGACATGAATCCTGACGCCGGCAGCGCCGTCGCCGAGGAGGTCGGGGGCATCGCCGTACAGGCTGATGTGACCGAGGCCGCCGACGTCGCCCGGATGTTCCAGACCGCGTTCGACACGTACGGATCGATCGACGTGTCGTTCCACAACGCCGGCATCTCGCCGCCGGACGACGACTCGATCCTGACCACCGGAATCGAGGCGTGGGACCGCGTGCAGCGCGTCAACCTCACGTCGGTCTACCTCTGCTGCAAGGAGGTCATCCCCTATATGCAGCGTCAGGGCAAGGGGTCGATCATCAACACGGCGTCGTTCGTCGCCACGATGGGTGCAGCGACCTCGCAGATCTCCTACACCGCGTCCAAGGGCGGCGTGCTCGCGATGAGCCGCGAGCTCGGTGTGCAGTTCGCCCGCGAGGGCATCCGCGTCAATGCTCTCTCACCCGGCCCGGTCAACACGCCGCTGCTGCGCGAGCTGTTCGCCAAGGATCCGGAGCGGGCTGCTCGACGCCTCGTACACATCCCGTTCGGCCGCTTTGCCGAGCCGAGCGAGATCGCCGCAGCCGTCGCCTTCCTCGGCAGCGACGACAGCTCCTTCATCACCGCCAGCAACTTCCTCGTCGACGGCGGCATCTCCGGCGCCTACGTGACGCCGCTCGACTGACACTCCTTTCCCGAGTCACAGGTCTAACGGTCGCTAACTCGACCCGCTCAGCGACCGTTGGACCTGTGACTCGCGCGACGGTGACCACCGCGAGCACTCGAGATCAGCGCGTGGAAGAGTGCGTCGGGTGACGCAGATCCACCTGGACGAAGCCTGGACCATCACCGGCCACATCAACGGCGGCTATCTCGCGGCCGTCGTCGCCGAGGCGGCGAGCGACCACTGTGGCGGCGCCGCGCCGCTGACGATGAGCGTGCACTACCTCGCTGCGGCGCACGGCGGCGGCCCGGCCGACCTCGAGATCGAGGAGCTCCGCCGACGTCGCCTGTCCACGGCGCGCGTGCGCCTGCTCCGCGACGGTACGACGCTGCTCGAAGCGCTGGTCACCAC
>JANMBJ010000161.1:0-32236 GCA_031360335.1 Candidatus Nanopelagicales bacterium | reverse complement strand
CCGGCAGCGGCATAGGTCGTCGGGGCGACGGAGCTGTGATGGACGATGTCGCCGGAGATCGGCTCGGTCACGGGCGCGTCAGAGCGTCTGCCGCACCGCCGCCGCCGAGCAGCGCCGGAAGACCGTCGATGTCGAGCGTGGGCATCGGGTTGTCGGCGTCGCGCAACCCCTTCTCGAGGCTCTCGATGCCCTCGAGCAGATGCTTGCCCAGCAGCTCTCCCTCGGGCAGCTCGACGGGATAGACACCGTCGAAGCACGCGCGGCACAAGCGATCCATCGCAACACCGGTCGAGGTGACGAGACCGTCGAGCGAGACGTAGCCCAGCGAGTCGGCACCGATCGCGGTGCGGATCTCGTCGACCGCGAGGCCGTTGGCGATGAGCTCGGCGCGGGTCGCGAAGTCGATGCCGTAGAAGCACGGCCACTTCACCGGCGGGCTCGAGATGCGCACGTGCACCTCGAGCGCCCCCGCCTCGCGCAGCATCCGCACGATGGCGCGCTGGGTGTTGCCGCGCACGATGGAGTCGTCGACGATCACGAGCTTCTTGCCCGCGACGATCTCCTTGAGCGGGTTGAGCTTGAGCCTGATGCCGAGCTGGCGGATCGTCTGCGACGGCTGGATGAACGTGCGCCCGACGTAGGCGTTCTTCACGAGCCCCTGGGCGAACGGGATGCCCGATTCCTGGGCGTAGCCGACGGCGCCCGGCGTGCCGCTCTCGGGCACCGGGATGACGAGGTCGGCGATGACGGGGTGCTCGCGCGCGAGCTGGCGACCGACCTCGACGCGCACCGCGTGGATGCTGTGGCCGGAGATCGAGGTATCTGGTCGCGCGAGGTAGACGAACTCGAACAGGCAGCCCTTGGGGTCGGCCTCGGCGAAGCGCTGCGAGCGCAGCCCGTGCTCGTCGATGGCGACGAGCTCGCCCGGCTCGATCTCACGCACGAAGGACGCGCCGACGATGTCGAGTGCCGCGGTCTCGCTCGCGACGACCCACCCGCGCTCGAGCTTGCCGAGGGTCAGCGGCCGGATGCCCTGCGGGTCCCGAGCGGCGTACAGCGTGTTGTCGTCCATGAAGACGAGGGAGAACGCGCCCTTGAGCAGCGGCAGCTCGACCATCGCGGCGGCCTCGAGCGAGAGGTCCGGGTGCGAGGCGAGCAGGGCGGTGAGGAGGTCGGTGTCGCTCGTGCTGACGGCGTTGCCGCCGAGCGGCAGCTCGCCGTTGGTCGCGGCGCGTTCGCGCACGCGTCGCGCGAGGTCGTGGGTGTTGGTGAGGTTGCCGTTGTGGCCCAGCGCCAGGTGGCCGGTCGCGGTGGCCCGGAAGGTGGGCTGGGCGTTCTCCCAGATGCTCGCACCGGTGGTGGAGTAGCGAGCGTGTCCGATCGCGATGTGACCCTGGAGGCTCTCGAGCGAGGCCTCGTTGAAGACCTGGGAGACGAGTCCCATGTCCTTGTAGACCACGGTGTGGAAGCCGTCGCTGACCGCGATGCCCGCCGACTCCTGGCCGCGGTGCTGCAGCGCATAGAGGCCGAAGTAGCTGAGCTTCGACACCTCTTCTCCGGGGGCCCAGACACCGAAGACACCGCAGGCGTCCTGCGGTCCCTTCTCGCCGGGCAGAAGGTCGTGGTTGAGCCGTCCGTCGCCGCGAAGCACGCGTGCAGTCTACGTGCCTCGAGGTCCCTGCCCAGCCTCGCGCGCCGGCGCGGTGCCGCCGAGCAGGTCGAGGGCCGCGATCACGCGGGGCCACGCCCGGGAAGCGGGGTCGATCAGGGCGAAGTGTCCGGTGTCCGGCACCGCTTCGAGCACGGCATCTCGATGCGCGGCGGCGTACGCCTCCGACTGCCGCAGCGGCACGATCTCGTCTTCGGTGCCGTGCAGCACCACGAGCCGCCCCGCAGCAGCTCCGAGCCGCGTCGGATCGAGGTCAGGGCGCGTCGCCGCAGGCGCACCCAGGAACGCCTCGACCGCTCCTGCCCCGAGCCCTTCGCGATCCGCCTCGACGAGGTCGGCCACCGGGGCGAGTGCAAGGGTGCCGACGAGCCCCGGAGCCAGCGCAGCTGCGGCCGCCCAGAGTGCGAGGTGCCCGCCGGCCGAGTGCCCGAGCACGATCACCCGCCCGTCGTGATGATCGAGGAGCTGCGCGGGGAGCGAGAGAAGTGCTGCGCGTACGTCGTCGCACGTGGCGTCCGCGTCACCCGGCACCCGTCGGTACTCCGGCGCAGCGACCGTCCATCCCGCAGCCGCGAGCGCCTGCGTCATGGGCCGTACGTGCAGCCGGTCGTACTCCGGCCGCCAGAACCCGCCATGCACCATCACCAGCAGCGGCCGCCCAGCCGCCGGCGTGCCGCCATCACCCCCGCCATCACCACCCGCACCTACACCAGCACCGAGGCGCACGTCGGCCACGTCGTCGGCGCCCGTCCCCCAGCGCACGACCGAGTCCGGCGCCGTAGCCGTACGCCCCAGCACCGATAGGTCCTCCACCATGCCCGCCATCCTCACCCACCCACGAGAACCCCGCGTGATCTTGGTCGTATGGCTGCTTCCGGACCCCGGTAGCAGCCACACGACCAAGATCACGCCAGGTCTGGGGGGTGGGGGGCTGGGGCTAGGGCTCGGCGCCGACCTGGGTGACTCGGCCGGGGCCGTCGGACATGCGCATCGCGAGGTAGACGGGGGCGATGAAGGCGACGAGCACGGCTGCGGCTACCGCGTTGATGATCGGACCCTGGTTGGGACGGAAGAGGTTGTTGAAGATCCATTGCGGCAGCGTCTCGATGCCGGGGCCGGAGGTGAACGTCGTGACCACGATCTCGTCGAACGACAGCGCAAAGGCCAGCAGCGCACCGGCGACGAGAGCGGAGCGTACGGCGGGGAAGGTCACGTCGCGGAACGTCTGGAACGGCCCGGCGCCGAGGTCCATCGCCGCCTCCTCGAACGACGTCCCGGTACGCCGCAGGCGCGCCAGCAGGTTGTTGAAGACGACCACGATGCAGAACGTCGCATGCCCGAGGATCACCGTGAACAGCCCGAAGCTGATGCCGAGCGGCACGAGCACGGTGTTGAACGACGAGTTGAGCGCGATACCCGTGACGATGCCGGGCAGCGCGATCGGCAGGATCACGACGAAGCTGAGCGGCTCACGACCGAAGAAGCGATAGCGCGACACGGCGAACGCGATCATAGAGCCGAGCAGCAGCGCGATGATCGTCGCGCCGCTCGCCGCCTTGACGCTCGTGAGGATCGCCGCGCGCACGCCGTCGTTGGTCGCGGCCTTCGTCCACCACTCGGTGGTGAACGACGTGGGCGGCCACGAGAAGACCTTGGAGGCGTTGAAGGAGTTGACCACGACGACCACGAGCGGGAAGTAGATGAAGACGAGGACCGCTGCGGAGATGAGCCCGAGGATCCAGCGCGCACGGCGCGAGATGGTCATGCTGCCGACCTCAGAGGTTCTCGAGCGCGCCGGTGCGACGCACCGCGAGCAGGTAGAGGACGACCACGGTGATCGGGAACAGCGCGGCCGCAGCAGCCAGCGGCAGGTTGTTGGCGACACCGACGTTGTCGTAGATGACGTTGGCCCACATCTGGGTCGTGCCACCGACGATCTTCACCATGATGTAGTCGCCGAGCGTCAGGGAGAACGTGAAGATCGACCCGGCGATCAGCGAGGGCACGATCATGGGCAGCACGACCGAGCGGAACGTGTGGCCCGCTGACGCGCCGAGGTCAGCGGAGGCCTCGAGCAGCGAGTCGGGGAGGCGCTCGAGACCGGCATAGACCGGGAGCACCATGTAGGGCAGCCACAGGTAGGCGAGCGAGAAGACGACCGCAGCGAGACCGAGCCCGGGGCCCTTGAGGCCGAGCGGCTCGAGGATCCAGTCGATGACACCGTTGTTGATGAACATCGTCTGCATGGCATAGCCCTTGACGAGGTAGCCCGCCCACAGCGGCATCGTCACCGCGATGACGATGGCATAGCGGATCCTCCTGCTGCGCACCACTTTTGCCGCCATGAACGCGAGGGGTACGGCGAGGACCATGTCGATCACGGTCACGGCGAGCGCGATGCCGACGGTGCGCGCCGCGATGACCCAGTAGACCTGGCCGCGGAACAGCGTCTGGTAGTTCTCCAGCGTCGGGTTCTTGATGAGGCTCCCCGTGAAGGAGTCCGTGCTCCAGAACGACGCCAGCACCATGATCGCGAGCGACCCGAGGTAGAGGACGACGAGCCAGAACATCGGGGCCGTCAGCAGGCCCGCCAGGCGCACGCGCGGATGGCGGTAGAGGAAGCCCGAGACCGACCGCGGCGAGCCCTCTGGGCTCGTCGCGGTCGGTGTCGTCGTGTCTAGAGCCATCAGCCCTTGATCTCGGTCCACGCCTGGGTCCAGGCCGCGTAGTCCTTGCAGATGTCACCGCGACCGTCGAGGCAGTTCTTGGTCGGGGTGGTCCAGTAGGAGATCGAGTTCGCGTAGGTCGCGTCGAGTGCGTGGAAGCCGTCGCAGAACGCCTTGTCCGACGTCTCCTTGCACGCCAGCGTCTGCGCGGGTGCCTCGCCGAACCACTCGGCCACCTGTGCGTTGACCTTCGGCGAGATGATGTAGTCCATCCACTTGTACATGCAGTTCGGGTGCGCGGCCTTGCTCGCGATCATCCAGGTGTCGGACCAGCCGGTGGAACCCTCGGACGGCACGAACGACTCGACGGCGACCTTCTTCTCGCCGTTGATGAGGTTGGCGTTGATCTGCCACGCCGTGCCCAGCACGCTCTCCTGCGCACCGAACGAGTTGACCTGGTCGGTGTAGGCGGCCCAGTACTTGCTGATGAGCGGGCGCTGGACCTTGAGCAGGTCGACCGCCGCCTGGAACTGCGTGTCATCGAGGGCGTACGGGTTGGTGATCTTCAGCTCGGGCTTGGTCTTCGACAGGTAGAGCGCCGCGTCGGCGATGTAGATCGGTGAGTCGTACGCCGTGATCTTGCCCTTGTAGGGCGAGTTGGCGTCGAAGACGGCGCCCCACGACGTGGGCGCGGGCTTCACGACGGCCGTGTTGTAGGCGAGCACGTTGGCGCCCCAGCCGTGCGGGATGCCGTACGCCGTGCCGTTGACGGAGTTCCACGGCTTGAGCTTGAGGAAGTCCGAGACGGTCTTGTAGTTGGGAACGAGGTCGGTGTTGACTGGCGCCACGTCGCCGCCGTAGACGAGGCGCAGCGTCGCGTCGCCGGATGCCGAGACGCCGTCGTACTGACCCGTCTTCATGAGGGTCACCATCTCGTCGGACGTGTTGCCGATCTTGACGTTGACCTTGCAGCCGCTGTCCTTGGTGAACTGCGTGACCCAGTCGACCGTCTTGTCGGTCGAACCGTTCTCCGCATAGCCCGCCCACGCGACGATATTGAGCTCACCCTCACCTGCGCCGACCGAGGCCGCGGCGGCGCCGGCCGGTGGTGCGGGGCGCTCAGTCGTGCCGGCACTGCCGGACGGGGTCGAGCTGCTGCTGGAGCCGCAGGCAGCGGCCAGCAGGACGACGGTGATGCCAGTGGCCGCCGTCTTGAGCAAGCGCGTGGTGTGCACCTGCTACCTCCTCATCGTGTTGTCGCCCCTGACCGTCTGTCGGGGGAGTGTGTGGCGTCGTACGGCGCTAGGCCTGGACGCGGTATTCGTGCTCGCGGCGCCAGGCGAGGCGCACGCGCGTGCCGCGCAGGGCGGCGACGTCGGACGACGAGGTCGTGGAGTTCTGCTGCAGCGCGACGAGCGAGCCACCGGCATCGAGGTTCACGACGAAACGGGTCGCGTCACCGACGTAGACGACCTCCGCGACCGTGCCGTCGGCTCCGTGCCCGCCGTCACCGATGACCGTCTCGGTGTCGACGATGCGGATCTTCTCCGGACGGACGCTGTAGACGCCCTCGTTGCCCAGCACCTTGAGCGCTGCCTCGCCGCGCAGGAGGTTCGACGTGCCGACGAAGCCGGCGACGAACTCGGTTGCCGGCTTCTCGTAGACGTCCGCGGGTGAGCCGATCTGCTCGATGCGACCGGCGTTGAAGACGGCGATGCGGTCGCTCATCGTCAACGCTTCCTCCTGGTCGTGCGTCACGAAGACGAACGTGATCCCGACGTCGCGCTGGATCGCCTTGAGCTCCACCTGCATCTGCTCGCGGAGCTTGAGGTCGAGGGCACCCAGCGGCTCGTCGAGCAGCAGCACCTTGGGGCGGTTGACGAGGGCACGGGCGAGTGCGACGCGCTGACGCTGACCACCGGACATCGCGGCCGGCTTGCGGTCGCCGTAGTCCTCGAGACGCACCGAGGCGAGTGCGGCACGCGCGCGATCACGGCGCTCGGACTTGCCGACGCCGGTGACCTTGAGTCCGTACTCCACGTTCTGCGCGACCGTGAGGTGCGGGAACAGTGCGTAGTCCTGGAAGACGGTGTTGACGTCACGCTGGAACGGCGGGAGCTTCGACACGTCTGCGCCGGCCAGCTCGATCGACCCTGCGGTCGGGAGCTCGAACCCGGCGATCATGCGCAGCACCGTGGTCTTGCCCGAGCCGGACGGACCGAGCAGGGTGAGGAACTCCCCGTCGGCGATGTCGAGGTCGACGGAGTCGACCGCCACGACCGAGCCGAACGTCTTGCGCAGCCCGCGCAGCCGGATCGCCGGAGGCTTCACGTCCGAGGCCACCGTCGAGGTCGCCGGAGCCGTCGTCTCGTGCGCCAGGTCCGGCGTCAGGTCGCTCATGCTGGGGGGATCCTCGGGGTCTGCGGGCAGGCTCCGGCGGGTGGCCGAACGGACGACGCGTCGCGGTCACGGCTCGTCAGCCGCCCCGGTGCACGTTGCCGCAGGGTAGCGGGGCGACCGTGGCCAGATCGAGGGGTAGGTACCGATTTCGTCGCGATCGTGACCGAATCGTACGAATTCGGTCGCTGCTCAGGTGCTCGGCGACCGGTTCCTGCTCGACTCTGTCACATCGACGACATCGCCTGGGGGCTCGGCGTCGGGTCCGCGGGGCGGCTCACCACCGGGTCCCCTGGGTGATTCGACCGCGGGTCCCGCGGCTACCTCCACCGACCGCGTCCACCTCACATCGACGGCCGGTGTCACGCCGGCAGCAGACCGGCTCGCCGCGATCGTGGCGGCTGTGCCAGATCCTGCGGGATGAGCAGCACGGGCGCGGCGTTGCGCGTCGGTGTGCCGATCAAGCTCGCCACGTCGTACGCCGACGTCGACCGGGGCCGAGATGCCCAGGCGCACGATGCCGCCGCTGGTCTCGATGACAGTGATGGTGATGCGTTCGTCGAGCACCACGCTCTGACCGGCGGATCTGGCGAGCACGAGCATCGGGAGCCTCCTTGGGGCTCCCCCCACGCATCCCAGTCTCAACGCCTCGCGCCTACGAACCCGTCCCCACACCACCCACACGGCCCACAGCCGAACGACTGACGCCCCCTCCCCCACGCAGGAACCCCACGACCACTCAGGTCAGGGGGAGGTACGCCGAGAGGTCGCTGCGCTCACCGCTCGCACGTACCCGGCCGTCGGCCACCGCCTCGCCCCACGCGAGCCGGCCGGCAGCAAGCTCGAGCCAGGTCCGTGCGTCGCACTCGACCACAGCCGGCGGCGTGCCGCGACGGTGGGTTGCGCCCTCGATCGCCTGGACAGCGGCGTACGGCGGGACCCGCACCTCCACGGAACGCCCCGGTGCCCGGGCGACGAGCTCGGCCAGCGACGCTTTCACCGCCGCCTTCACCTCGAGCCGGTCGGGCGTGCCACCTGAGTCCCACACGTCGAGGACCTCGGTCATCGCGGAGCGGCCGTGCCCCACGCCGGGAGGTCGGCGGCGAACTCGAGCACGGTGTCGAGCACCCGGTCCCACCCGGCGTCGAGCATGAGGTCGTGACCCATTCCCGGAAACCACACCGGCTCGACGCCGTAGGAGTCTGCCGTGCGCTGCACATCGGCTGGTCGGACGAGACGATCGCTGGGGGTGCCGATGACGAGCACGGGGCAGCGCACGGGTCCGACCGTGCGACGCAGCAGCAGCTCCCACTGCACGAGCGGTGACTCCGTACCCGTGCGGTCTGAGTAGGCGCGAGCTGTCGTCGCGTCGAGACCCTCGAACAGGATGTCGGGCTCCATCGACAGGGTCTGCCCGATCACCGCACGACCGAGGTCCGCCGGGCGGTCCTTCGCGATCGCGACGAGATCGCCGACCGCAGAGTGCATCGGTGCCGGAGCCAGAAGTACCAAGCCGCGCAACGGATATCGCTCGGCAACGAGCTGCGCGACGATCGCACCCATCGAGTGCCCGATGAGCACCGGCGGCGACGGCAGCTCCGTGATCGTCTGCATCACGTCGTGGACGTAGTCGCGAGTCAGGGTGCGTCGCAGGTGCCGTGCACCGGCGGACCCACCGTGTCCGCGCAGGCTGACGGCGTAGGACGGCCAGCCCTTCTCCGCTGCTGCCGGGACCCAGTTCTCTGCGAAGCACCAGGCACCGTGCGCGACGCCGTGCACCATCAGGAGGGGCGGACGATCGCTCGGTTCGGCCGGCTGCCCCGAGATGACCTCACGGTGCGACACCGGAGCCGACGGGAACGACCAGTCCCATGGACGCATCACCTTCGTCTTGCGGCGCAGGGGATTTCCGCTGACGACCCGCGCGTTGACCGCGTTCATGCCGAGACCTCCAGCTCGCGGATCGCGTCCTGCAGCACGCCGAGGTAGTCCTGGTGCGCGACCTCGTAGTAGTGCCTCGTGGAGTTCTTGTACTCCGTACCGGCGGAGTAGCGACGATCTGCTTCGGCCGACGCTCGCGACAGGAATCCGCGCGCCGCACCCGGCCGCTGACGCAACGCCTCGGCGACCCGCGCGATGAGCATCCCCTGCCAGTGCGCCAGGGTCCACTGGCCGGAGTCCGGCTGGATGAGGCCGCTCACCACAAGGTTGTCGAACGCTGGGGTGAAGATCTGCAGGAACAGCTGCGGATGGTCGTCGTGCCAGTTGAGCCACGCGTGGTCGAGGAACGGGAAGCTGACGAGGTAGCCGGTGCAGAACACCACGAGATCGACCTCGGCACGAGTGCCGTCGGTGAAGACGACAGCGTCATGCTCGAAGTGGTCGATGTCGTCGCTCGGGGTGATCTCGCCGTGCCCGACATAGTAGACCAGCTGCTGGTTGACGATCGGGTGCGTCTCGAAGAACTTGTGATCGGGCTTCTTGAGACCAAACTTCGTGAGGTCGCCGACGGCGAAACGCAGAGACCCCTTGAACATCGCGCGCCTGACCGGCAGCGGGATCTTCAGTGCCAGCAGGCTGTCTGCGACCTGGTCGCTCGGACGACCGGTCATGTACTTCGGGTTGTAGTAGTAGCCGCGCCGGGTGCTGTGCCAGGTGTGGATGGCGTTCTGGGCGCCCTCGACCGCGACGTCGCAGCCGGTGTTACCGGCCCCCACGACCAGCACACGCTTGCCCCGCAGGACCTCCGCGCCCTTGTAGTCGGCGGAGTGGATGATCCCCCCGCCGAAGGTGTCCTGCCCGGGATAGGTGGGTTGCTTCGGCGACCAGTTGTGCCCGTTGCCGACCACCAGGCCGGCGTAGCGGTACGTCGTCTCCGCAGCAGTGATGCGGTCCCGCACCGTGACGTCCCACGCACGACCATCGTCCACGGGCACGGCACCGACCACGTCGGTCGAGAACCGGATGCGGGGTCGAAGCCCGAAGTGGTCGGCGTAGCGCCCGAAGTAGTCTTTCACCTGGCGGTGACTCGGATAGTCGGGATAGGCGTCCGGCATGGGGAAGTCAGGGAACTGCGTGAAGGGCTTGCTCGAGATGAGGTGCGTCGACTCATAGACCCGAGAGTTCTCGGCGCCGAAGTTCCAGTTGCCGCCGACATCGGCCTCCCGCTCGAACCCGTCAGCCTCGATCCCGTTCTGCAGCAGCGCCTTGAGCGCCGACATCCCGTGCGGTCCTGCGCCCACCACCGCCCAGGCATCCCCCCGGTCGTTGAACGCCGGAGCGCCATCACCTTCGCCAGGGGATGCGGGCGCTCCAGCCGCCTTCGTCGCCGGCGTCCGACGTCGCGGCTTGGACGCGGTCGGAAGCGCGGACGCCTGCGTGTCAGCAGCGGTCTCGGTAGTTGGCTCGGCCATGCCGCACATTGTGTCCGCCCGACGCGCACCGCGCCCCCCAACCTCACCTCGAGCTACTGCCGGAATCCTTGGTTTCATGGCTCCGAATTGACGATTCCGGCAGTAACTCGCGGACCCGGTGGGCTGGGACATCATGGTGAGGTGACTCAGGACCTGACTACGGTGCAGCTCGCGCGGCTCGTGAGCCGTGGGGGTGTCGCGGTGCTCACCGGCGCGGGCATCTCGACCGAGTCGGGGATCCCTGACTACCGGGGTGCCACTGGTGCCGCCCAGCGGAGGCACGCTCCGATGACCTACCAGGCGTTCCGCGACGATCCCGTCGCCCGCCGCCGCTACTGGGCCCGCAGCCACGTCGGGTGGGGTTTCATGTCGACAGCGGAGCCCAACGTCGGCCATCGCGTCGTCGCGCGGCTGGAGGCGCAGGGCCTCGTCGCGGGTGTCATCACCCAGAACGTCGACGGGCTGCACCAGGTAGCCGGGAGCCGCGCGGTGATCGACCTCCATGGTCGGCTCGACCGCGTGGTCTGCCTCGCGTGCGAGGCGGCCTATCCGCGGACCGAGGTCCGTGACCTGCTGACTGCGGTCAACGCCACGTGGCAGGCGACCGTGACCGCGGTGAACCCCGATGGCGACGTCGACATCCCCGACGAGCAGCTCGACGGGTTCACCGTCGTCGACTGTCCGCGCTGTGGCGGTGTGCTCAAGCCCGACGTCGTCTACTTCGGCGAGAGCGTGCCGCCTCCGCGGGTGCACGCGTCGTATGCCCTCGTCGAGGCGTCGTCGCTGCTGCTCGTCCTCGGGACGTCGCTGACCGTCTTCTCCGGTCGGCGCTTCGTCGTACGCAGTGCAGCACAGGGGATCCCGGTCGCTATCGTCAACGAGGGACCGACCCGTGGCGACGAGCACGCGGCCCTCAAGCTCGAGACCCCGCTCGGGACGACCCTCGAGCATCTCGAACACCTCATCCCCGCGGTGGCCTGACCAGTCCCGCAGCACGGCTGACCGGCGACTGCGGCCCGCTGAGCTCGTTGCTGCGTACGAGTCTCGCGCCCACTGTGCGGTGGTGACCTCACGACTGATCGCCGTGGCCGTCGACGCTCGTGACCCCCTCCGGCTGGCGCAGTTCTGGGCGCAGCTGCTGGGCTGCACCGTCGTCGAGAACGCCGACGGTCCGGACCAGCGCTGCTGGCGTAAGTGCGGTTGAGTCGACCGCTTCAGCAGCACTTACGGCAGCAGCGCGGGTCCGTCGGGTCAGTCGAAGAGGGCGGGCAGGGTGGCGTCGGCCACCGTGCGCAGGTCGTGCAGGCCCCAAGCGAGGGACTCGCCGTACGCCGGACCCACCCGCAGCTCGTCGGTGCCCGTGACCTCGCCGATGC
The DNA here is from genome assembly GCA_031360335.1 of Candidatus Nanopelagicales bacterium. Classification (GTDB taxonomy): domain Bacteria; phylum Actinomycetota; class Actinomycetes; order S36-B12; family CAIYMF01; genus Longivirga. The sequence goes on along the minus strand of JANMBJ010000161.1, from coordinate 20,715 downwards.
GCTCGACCGGCACACCGTGGGCGCCGGCCAGCGCGACGAGCTCGTCGACGCGGTCGGCGGCGCAGGTGACGACTGCGCGCGCGGTGGCCTCGGCGAGGAGGAACACGAAAGCATCGACACCGTCGGGCACCGTGATGTCGGCGCCGACGTCGTGGCGCAGCGCCATCTCGACGAGCACCTGCACGAGTCCGCCGTCGCTCACGTCGTGAGCGGCCGTGACGAGCGAGCCCCGCGAGGCGGCGACGAGCACCTGCGCGAGCTGGCGCTCGGCCTCGAGGTCGACGGCCGGCGGGAGACCGCCGAGGTGGCCGTGGACGACATGCGCCCACTCCGACCCGGCGACCTCGTCGCGCGTGGTGCCGAGCAGGAGCACGACGTCGCCGACCGTGCCGAACGCGATCGGCGTACGCAGCGCGACGTCGTCGATCACACCGAGCACTCCCACGACGGGCGTCGGGTGGATCGCGACGTCACCCGTCTGGTTGTAAAAGCTGACATTGCCTCCGGTGACCGGGATACCGAGCTCGAGGCACCCGTCGGCGAGACCCGTGACGGCCCGCTCGAACTGCCACATGACATCGGGGTCCTCGGGCGATCCGAAGTTGAGGCAGTTGGTCACGGCGAGCGGCTCAGCACCGGTCGCTGCGACGTTGCGGTAGGCCTCGGCGAGCGCGAGCTTCGCACCGTTGTAGGGGTCGAGCTTGGCGAAGCGGCCGTTGCAGTCGGTCGACAGCGCGACGCCAAGACCGCTCGTCTCGTCGACGCGGATGACGCCTGCGTCCTCCGGCTGCGCGAGCACGGTGTTGCCGAGCACGTATCGGTCGTACTGCTGCGTGACCCAGGTCTTCGACGCGAGGTTGGGCGACCCGACCATGCGCAGCACCGTGTCGTGCAGCTCGACCGCGGTCGTCGGGCGAGCGAGCGCGTCGGGCACGTCGGCCTGCAGCGCATCCTGCCACGACGGGCGGGCGTAGGGGCGGTTGTAGACCGGGCCGTCGTGCGCCACGGTGCGGGGCGGTACATCGACGATCACGTCACCGTGCCACTCGATGATGAGCCGCCCGGTGTCGGTGACCTCGCCGATCACGTCCGCGGTGACGTCCCACTTCGCGCAGATCGCGAGGAACGCGTCGATCTTCTCCGGCGTCACGACGGCCGCCATGCGCTCCTGCGACTCGCTCATGAGGATCTCCTCAGGAGTCAGCGTCGCGTCGCGCAGGGGCACGGCGTCGAGCCGCACGTGCATGCCACCCTCGCCGTTGCTCGCGAGCTCGCTCGTGGCGCACGAGATCCCGGCTGCCCCGAGGTCTTGGATGCCCTCGACGAGGCCCGCGTGCAGCACCTCGAGGGTGCACTCGATGAGCAGCTTCTCCATGAACGGGTCACCTACCTGCACCGCCGGGCGCTTCGTCGGGCCACCGTCGTCGAAGGTCTCCGAGGCGAGGATCGACGCGCCTCCGATGCCGTCGCCACCGGTCTTGGCGCCGTACAGAACGACAAGGTTGCCGACACCCTTGGCGCTCGCGAGGTGGATGTCGCCGTGTCGGAGGACCCCAACAGCGAGGGCGTTGACCAGCGGATTCCCTTGGTAGCAGGAGTCAAAGACGATCTCACCGCCGATGTTGGGAAGCCCGAGGCAGTTGCCGTAGCCGCCGATGCCGGCGACGACACCGGGCAGCACCCGGCGCGTGTCAGGGTGGTCTGCGGCACCGAAGCGCAGCGGGTCCATGACAGCGACCGGGCGCGCGCCCATCGAGATGATGTCGCGCACGATGCCGCCGATGCCGGTCGCGGCACCCTGATAGGGCTCGACGTAGGACGGATGGTTGTGCGACTCGACCTTGAAGGTCACCGCCCAGCCCTGACCGATGTCGACGACGCCAGCGTTCTCGCCGATGCCGACGAGGAGCTTGTCGGTCTCGGGCTTCTTGTCGCCGAACTGGCTCAGGTGCACCTTGCTCGACTTGTACGAGCAGTGCTCGCTCCACATGACGCGGTACATCGCGAGCTCGGCGCTCGTCGGACGGCGCCCCAGGATCGTGCGGATGTCGTCGTACTCGTTGGGCTTGAGGCCGAGCTGGTCGTAGGGCTGCTCGCGCTCGGGGTGGGCGATCGCGTCGGCGACGGTATCGGGATGGCGCGTCATGCCTCGACAAGACCCTTCAGGATCGAGGTGAAGAACCCGAGACCGTCGGTGGTCGGGCCGGTGAGTGCCTCGACCGCGTGCTCGGGGTGCGGCATGAGGCCGACCACGTTGCCACGGGCGTTGCTGATGCCGGCGATGTCGCGACGGCTGCCGTTGGGGTTGAGCTCGAGATAGCGCGCGACCACGCGTCCTTCGCCCTCGAGCTCATCGAGGACCGCCTCCGAGGCGACGTAGCCACCCTCGCCGTTCTTCAGAGGCACGACGATCTCCTGACCGACGGTGTAGTCCGAGGTCCACGGCGTCGTGGTGCTCTCGATGCGCAGGCGCTGGTCGCGGCAGACGAAGTGCAGCGAGTCGTTGCGTACGAGCGCGCCCGGGAGCAGGTGCGACTCGCAGAGGACCTGAAAGCCGTTGCAGATGCCGAGCACGGGGAGGCCGCCGTTGGCGGCGTCGATGAGCGCGCCCATGACCGGGGCGAAGCGCGCGATCGCGCCGCAGCGGAGGTAGTCGCCGTAGGAGAAGCCGCCGGGCAGCACCACAGCGTCGACGGCGTGCAGGTCGGCATCGCCGTGCCAGAGCGCGACGGCCTCGCCACCGGCGATGCGTACCGCGCGCGCAGCGTCACGGTCGTCGAGCGACCCGGGGAACGTGACGACCCCGATGCGCATGGTCACGCGGTGACCTCGCGGATCACGTAGTCCTCGATCACCGGGTTGCTCAACAGCGAGGCAGCGAGCTCGTGGATCTGCGCGAGGCGGGCGTCGTCGACATCGCCGTCGATCTCGAGGGCGAAGGACTTGCCCTGCCGGACGGAGGTGACCCCGGCGAGACCGAGGCGGCCGAGCGCGCCTTCGACGGCCTTGCCCTGGGGGTCCAGGATCTCGGGCTTGAGCATGACGTCGACGACGACGCGGGCCACGGCGCGCTCCAGGGGGAGTGGTGAGGCGGTACACCGCATCCTATCGGGCGCAGCACGCCCCCCCGACCGCCCCCTCGCTGCTCAGATCCACCCTTAGGGATGATCATGGCAGTTGAGCTGCGCGATTCGTCCCTAAGGGAAGAAATGTGGAGCTGGCTGGGCGGGTCTTTGGGTGAGGGGTGGGTCAGCCGAGGCGGGCGGTGCCGGCGGTGGTGGCCTGGGTCCAGGCCTCCCAGGCGCTGGTGACCATCGAGTCGAGGTCGTGGGTGGCGTGCCAGCCGAGCTCGGTCTGGGCGCGGTCGGCCGAGGTCACGATGCGGGCCGGGTCGCCGGGGCGACGGACGCCGACGTCGTAGGGCACCGGTCGACCGACGGCCGACTCGACCGCCGCGATGATCTCCTTGACCGAGATCCCGTCGCCGCGACCGAGGTTGTAGGCAGGGGCGATCTCGCGTCCGGACGCGAGCGCCCGAGCCGCGGCCACGTGTGCCGTCGCGACGTCGCTGACGTGGATGTAGTCGCGGACGCAGGAGCCGTCAGGCGTGGCGTAGTCGTCGCCGTTGACCGTGAACGCCTCGCCGCGCGTCACGCGGTCGAGCAGGATCGGGAACAGGTTGTGGGGGCTCACGTCGTAGACCTCGGGCACGCCCGAGCCGACGACGTTGAAGTAGCGCAGCGACGTGTGCCGGAACGGCGCATGCCCGGCGAGCTCCTCGGCCCGTGCGACGTCGCGCAGCAGCCACTCGCCGATGAGCTTGCCCTCGCCGTACGGCGACTCGGGATTCTTCGCGGTGTCCTCGGTGACGAGCTCCACGTCGGGCGTGCCGAACACTGCTGCGGAGCTGGAGAAGACGACGTTGTGCACGCCTGCTGCCATGCACTGCTCGAGCAGGACGCGCGTGCCCTCGACGTTGACGTGATAGCTCGGGAACGGCTCGCGAACGGAGACCCCGGCGTACTTCAGTGCCCCGACGTGCACCACGCCCTCGATGCTGTGTTCGCGCAGTGCGGCGCCGACGGCGGCGGCGTCGGTGATCGACGCGACCACGAGGGGCACGCCGTCGGGCACGAACTCGCGACGTCCGCTCGAGAGGTCGTCGAGCACGACGGAGTCGATGCCCTCGCTCGCGAAGGCCCGCACCACGTGCGAGCCGATGTACCCAGCGCCTCCGGTTACCAACCACGTCATACGACCACCCTAACCGCGATAGGCGCGGCTTCGGGCGACGCGTCGGGAACCGCACATCGATGAGGCATACGGCCGAAAACCCAACACTGTCATGTTGATTTCACGGCTCGGTGTACTAGGGACCACTGAGTTGCGTCGGTGCGGGTGCATGGATGAAGGGCTGCCGTGCTGACGCGCCAGGCCTCGTCCGAACAGGGTGTGGCTCAGGCGAAGCGCTTCCCGGTGAGCCGCTCGTAGGCCTCGACGTACTTCGCGCGCGTCTTGTCCACGACCTCGTCGGGAAGTGCCGGAGGTGCCTCGCCGGAGGTGCGGTCCCAGCCCGAGGCGGGCGAGGTGAGCCAGTCGCGGACGTACTGCTTGTCATAGGACGGCTGCGCGTGGCCGGGCTCCCAGGTCTCCTCGGGCCAGAAGCGGCTCGAGTCAGGGGTGAGCACCTCGTCGGCGAGGACGATCTGGCCGTCGGCGCGCATGCCGAACTCGAACTTCGTGTCGGCGAGGATCATCCCGCGGTCCGCGGCGATGAGCGCGGCACGCTCGTAGACCGAGATGCTCAGGCGCCGCAGGGTCTGCGCCTCGTCCTGCCCGATCGAGGCGACGACCTCATCGAAGGTGACGTTCTCGTCGTGGTCGCCGATCGCGGCCTTCGTCGCCGGGGTGAAGATCGTCTTGGGGAGCTTCGAGCCGTCCTTGAGACCGGGCGGCAGGTTGACGCCGCAGATGCTGGCGTTGGCCTGGTATTCCGTGAGGCCGGACCCAGCGAGGTAGCCGCGTACGACGCACTCGACCGGGAACATGTCGAGCTTGGTGCAGACCATCGCGCGACGAGCCACGGCATCGGGCACGCGGGTCGAGACGACGTGGTTGGGCACGATGTCGGAGACCCGGTCGAACCACCACAGCGACATCGCCGTGAGGATGCGTCCCTTGTCGGGGATCGGTGTGGGCAGCACCCAGTCGTAGGCCGAGATCCGGTCGCTCGCGACGAACAGCAGCCGCCCCTCGGGCGTCTCGTACAGGTCGCGCACCTTGCCGGAGTAGACGTGCACAAACTCCTCGGGCAGGTCATACGCAGGCGCAGGACTCACAGCATCACCAGCAGCACTCACGCCCCGACCCTATCGCCCGCACTCCCGACCCCGTTCCTCATGAATGTGCCCTGCCGTGCCGGTCGTGGGTGGGTGGCGGGAGGCTTGTCGCCGGTGGTGGGTGACCTGGCGGGTCGAGGGTCAGAGGATGGGTTCGGGTTGGTAGACGGCGGCGTCGGGGCGTTCGGCGACGAGGTGCTCGATCTCGTCGACGACCGCTGCGACCTGCGAGCGCGCGGCTCCGGTGAAGTCGACGGGGTCGTTGACGAGCTCGTCGAGCTGGGCGCGGGTGAGACCGAGGCGGTCGTCGGCGGCGAGGCGGTCGAAGAGGTCGTTGTGCTCGACGCCCTTCTCGCGCATCTCCAGCGCCACGGCGACGGCGTGCTCCTTGATCGCTTCGTGCGCGGTCTCGCGACCGACGCCGTTCTTGACCGCGGCGATGAGCACCTTGGTGGTCGCGAGGAACGGCAGGTAGCGGCGCAGCTCGCGCTCGGCCACCGCGGGGAAGGCCCCGAACTCGTCGAGCACGGTGAGCATTGTCTCGAGCAGGCCGTCGATGGCGAAGAAGGCGTCGGGCAGGGCCACCCGACGTACGACGGAGCAGAAGACGTCTCCCTCGTTCCACTGCGCACCGGAGAGCTCGGCCGTCATCGAGGCATAGCCGCGCAGGATCACCGCGAAGCCGTTGATGCGCTCGCACGAACGGCTGTTCATCTTGTGCGGCATGGCAGAAGAGCCGACCTGGCCGGCCTTGAACCCCTCGGTCACCAGCTCGTTGCCGGCCATGAGGCGCACGGTTGTCGCGAACGACGACGGGCCGGCGGCAAGCTGGACGAGCGCGGAGACCACGTCGTAGTCGAGCGAGCGGGGATAGACCTGGCCGACGCTGGTGAACACGTGGTTGAAGCCGAGGTGCGCGGCGACGCGGTCCTCGAGCTCGACAAGCTTGTCGCTGTCGCCGTCGAGCAGGTCGAGCATGTCCTGCGCGGTGCCGACCGGACCCTTGATCCCTCGCAGCGGATAGCGGTTGATGAGCTCCTCGAGGCGACGGTGCGCGACGAGCAGCTCATCGGCCGCGCTCGCGAAACGCTTGCCCAGCGTGGTCATCTGGGCCGCGACGTTGTGCGAGCGGCCGGCGATCGCGAGCTCGTCATAGTCGATCGCGTGCGCGGCCAGCCGAGCGAGCACCGCGACTGTCTTGTCGCGGGTGACCTGCAGGGAGGAGAGCACCTGCAGCTGCTCGACGTTCTCGGTGAGGTCGCGGCTCGTCATGCCCTTGTGCACGTGCTCGTGCCCGGCGAGCGCGGAGAACTCCTCGATGCGCGCCTTCACGTCGTGGCGCGTGACCTTCTCGCGATCGCGGATCGAGTCGAGGTCGACCTGGTCGACGACTGCCTCGTAGGCCTCGAGCACGCCGTCGGGTACGTCGATCCCGAGGTCCTTCTGCGCGCGCAGGACTGCGATCCAGAGGCGTCGCTCGAGGACGATCTTGTGCTCGGGGGACCAGATCGTCGCCATCGCCGTGGAGGCGTATCGAGAGGCGAGGACGTCGGGGATCGCGGGCGTGCTGGGCATGCGCGGGCCTTCGCTGCTGAGCGGACGAGATCGCCGTGGGGACGTCGTACGGCGGTGCGCCCATCCTCTCAGGTGGTGACATGGCGGGTCACCCCCAGACCAGTCCCTGGGGCGCCTCTCGCCAGCCGTACACCGTGAGGACGTTGCCCGGGTCGGCTGCGGGACCACCTGTGCACTGCGTCATGCCGTCGAACGGGAGCGAGGTCCGCACCGTGGCAGAGTTGATGCGGATGTCGAAGGTGCTGGCCCTCACACCTGTCCCGTAGTCGCACCGCCACTTTGTGGCGCTGAACTCCGCTGTGGCTCCCGGTTGCAGCAGGAACACGGTCACGACCGCGGGATCTGGGCCGGCGAAGGACCCCGATCCCGCCGCATGCCGCAGTGCGAGACCCGGGATCGTGATCGTGGCCCGTCCCACGAGCCCGCACGGCTTCTGGGACACACTGTGAACTGAGAAGGTGTAGATGCTCAGACCTGTCGCCCCGTCTGCACCACCGTACGTGACGTTCACCTGGTCACGTGCGCAGGGCACCGACTCGGCGAAGGCTCGATCGTGAGCCGTTTGGGGCCCGCCCGTCCCTTGAGTAGTCGACGCCGACGCGCTCCCACCAGTGCCGGACGCCACGCCCGGGGGCATCGCCATCGGCCGGCCGGCGGCGGCGCGCATCGACTCCGGGAGCGGGATCGCGAGCGCTCGTTCAAGGATGATGTCGGGCGACAGGCCCGGTGCGCCCGACGCACCGTAGACGAAGTCGGTCGACACCTCGCGGCTGTCGGAGGTGACCATCACCAACGTGTCGCCGCGTACGACGCTGGCGACGCGCGTGCTGTGGGTCGGGTCGGTGAACGAGACGTCGACCACGGAGATCCACGCGGGACCCTGTGAGGTGGTCACTCGTCCCCAGGGCAGAAGCACGCGGCAGGTGGGGTCATCGATCCCGCACGGCGGCGACGCAAGCTGGGCGGCCGCTGCCGAGCCGTCGTCGACGCTCGTCTGGACCAAGCGGCCACCATCGCCCTGGGCCTCGCGCCCCGACACCACGAGCTTCGCCGCAGTGACGTCTGCATGCTGGAAGACGGTCGTGATCCCGCCGGAGAAAGCAGCGAGCACGCCGGCCTCCCAGTCCGCGACCGGGACGAATCCGTCGCTCGTCGGCGACGGGATCGGCCGCGGGCTCTGCGAGGGCACCGGTGCGTCCGTGTAGGGGTTGCCGAGCGCTCCGAGGAGGGAGCGCGCTCCAGTCGGGGTGAGGAAGGAGATGGGACCCACGGTCTTCGCCGGCGCCGGGAAGCTGGGGTCTCGTCCGACGAGGACCTCGATCAGCACGCCAGACTCGTAGCTACGGTCGAGGACGAGGCTCCCGTACCTGGTGAGGTCCACCGAATCCAGGTAGGCACCCTCGTCGGTGTAGCAGTTCGGCTGGCCCTGACAGCTAGTCGTCGACGGCAGGACTAGTGCGCTGCTCGGGCAACTACTGGCCGTGCATAGAGCGAGGTAGCGGCCCGGACCGGTCAAGCTTTGGTAGCTCAAGATCTGCACGCTCGTCGTCTTGACTCCATCCGTTCCGGCGCTGGCCACATCGGTGGTCCTCGCGACATCGAGGTCAAGTTCCGTGCCTACCGTCCCTCCGTTGATGGCGGGCTCCCGCTGACCGACGACGGTCCACCCCAGCGTGGCAAGTGCGGGAGTGGCGCGTTGGCGAAGCACCTCCGCGGTGTCACCAGACGTGGCGGACGTCGAGCTTGCCGGTGGCGTCGCGGCATGTGGTTCGGCACGCAGGAGGTAGCCGGCGGGTACGGCGACGAGCGCCAGAACTGCAGCAACCGCAAGGGCTGCCGTGCGACGACGACGGACGACGATGCGGGCGGTCTCACCGCGCCGTACGTCATCCACGACCGCGACGGGCGACATCGGCGGCTCGTCGACGAGCAGCGAGCCGAGCGCGTTGCGGAGCCAGGGCTCCTCGTGGATGTCGATGCTCATCGCGCCACCTCCGGGTCGGCCGAGTCAGATGCGGCCAGCGCTTCACGCAGGCGGGCGAGGCCGCGCGCGGACTGGCTCTTCACGTTGCCGGTCGAGCAGCCGAGCGCGTCGGCGGTCTGCTCGACCGAGAGGTCGTCCCAGTAGCGCAGGACGACCACGGCGCGCTGCGAGGCGCCGAGCGAGGCGAGGGCGCGGCGCAGGTCGTCGCGGTCGCCGGACGAGTCGGTGGGGTCTGCGTACCCCTTCTCCGGAAGCACGTCGGTCGCCCTCTCGCGCCGCCACGGGCGACGGCCCTCGCTGAGGTAGGCGTTGACCAGCGAGCGGCGTACGTAGGCGTCGATGTTGTCGGCGTGGGAGGCACGCCGCCAGTGCACGTAGAGCCGGGTGAGCGCGTCCTGCACGACGTCCTCGGCCTTGTCCCAGTCACCGCACAGCAGGTAGGCCGTGCGCCGCAGCTGCGGGCGCCGGGCCGCGACGTAGGACTCGAAGTCAGGGGGCACTGCCACACCGCTCACAGCGCCGCCCCCCTCTGGCCAGGCGCCTGACGACGCCCTCACTCCATTAGATGCAGGCAGCATCCCGCGAGGTTGCACGCCGGTCGTGAGTTACTGCCCGAATGGCTGGGTTGAGTGCGGCACGAACCTAGGGATTCGGGCAGCAACTCGCGGCCTGTCCGCGAGCGCGGGTGCGAGCAGCGGACTCGGGTCGGGGCGAGCGGGTCAGGGGACCTTGATCTCGCCGAGCTCGGCGGCCAGGGCGATGTCGCTGCGATAGTGCGAGCCCTCGAGGGTGAGGTGGTCGAGGGCTTCATAGGCCCTCTCGCGTGCGTCGGCGAGGTCGGTGCCCACGCCCACCACACTCAGCACGCGACCGCCCGTGGACAGCACTTCCCGGTGCTCGCCGTACGCAGTCCCGGCGTGCAGGACGAAGGCGCCCTCGACCTCGCCGGCCGGGTCGAGTCCGCCGATCGGGCGCCCGGTGACGGGTGCGTCGGGGTAGTTCTCGGCCGCGACGACAACGGTGACCGCGGCGCCGTCGCTCCACCTCAGATCCTCCAGATCGCCCAGCGCGCCCGTCGCTGCGGCGAACAGCACATGCGCCAAGGGGGTGCGCAGCCGCGCGAGGACGACCTGCGTCTCGGGGTCACCGAAACGGGCGTTGAACTCGATGACGCGCAGGCCGCGCGAGGTCAGCGCCAGGCCGGCGTAGACGACTCCCACGAACGGTGTGCCGCGTCTGCGGAGCTCATCTACCGTGGGCTGTACGACGCGCGCGACAATGTCCTCGACGAGGCCCTCGGGCGCCCACGGCAGCGGGGAGTAGGCGCCCATGCCGCCGGTGTTGGGGCCGAGGTCGCCGTCGAACACCCGCTTGAAGTCCTGCGCGGGCTGCAGTGCGACGACGTGCTCTCCGTCGCTCAGGCAGAAGAGCGAGACCTCCGGCCCATCGAGGAAGTCCTCCACGACGATGCGCCCGCCGGGCTTGCTCAGACACTCGCGTGCGTGGTCGAGAGCGATGACGCGGTCGTCGGTGACGACGACCCCCTTGCCCGCGGCAAGACCGTCGTCCTTGACGACGTACGGCGCACCGAACTGGTCGAACGCGACCTCGACCTCGTCGAGGTTGTCGCACACGTGAGCCATGGCCGTCGGCACACCGGCGACCGCCATGATCTCCTTCGCGAACGCCTTGCTGCCCTCGAGGCGCGCAGCCTCGCGTCCCGGCCCGAACGTCGCGACGCCCGCCTCGCGCACGTGATCGGCGGCACCGAGAACGAGCGGGCCCTCCGGTCCGAACACCACGAGGTCCACTCCGAGCTCGCGCGCGAGCGCCGCGGGAGCGAGCGGGTCGGTGAGGTCGCACGGGAGCGCCGTCGCTTGCGACTCGATGCCGGCATTACCCGGAGCGGCGTACAGCTCCGTCACGTCAGGGTCCGCCGCGAGTGCGCGGACCAGAGCATGCTCACGAGCACCCGAACCCAGCACCAAGACCTTCACACCCGCAGCGTAGGCGACCCCCCAAGCCCCCCTCCCGTCACTCCCCGCGTCCCAGCGGTGACAGATCTTCCGGATGAATGTGCCCCAGGACGCCATAGGAGCGGCTGAACGCACCCAGTCACCTGACGACGGTAGGAAACCGGGGAGAACGCCCACGTCGGGCTTCCCCACCGACAGGACGCAATGACCGACCTGCTGGGGCGCCTCAGCCGCCTCTATGGCGTCCTGGGGCACATTCATCCCAGAAAGGAGCGGCCGCGCGATTGCTGTGCGTGGCCACTCCTTTCTGGTTTCTACCGTCGTGGGGTTGGGCTGGTTTTCGTCGTGCTAGTGCGTGCCCTTGTAGTTGAGGACTTGCGACAGGGTGTGGAGGGGGCGGACCAGGTCGCGCTGGTCAGCCATCACCTGGTCGATGTCCTTGTACGCCAGGGGGTGCTCGTCGACGAGGTCGCGCGCGTCGCCCTCGTTCCACGCGCGGCCCTCCATGGCCTTGCGCAGCGACTCGACCGACAGCGTCTTCTTCGCCGCCGTACGGGAGAGCCGACGACCGGCACCGTGGCTGCAGGACTCGTACGACGCCGCGGAGCCGAGGCCCTCGACGACGTAGGACCGGGTACCCATGGAGCCGGGGATGATGCCGCGCTGACCGGCGCGAGCGCCGATCGCACCCTTGCGCGTGATCCACAGGTCACGGTTGCGGTGGTGCTCGAGCTGGGTGAAGTTGTGGTGGCAGTTCACCCGGCTCGACTCGATGCCCGTGCGCGTCACTTGCTCCACCGCGTCGAGGACGAGGGTGAGCATCTGGTCCCGGTTGCCGCGCGCGTACGCCTGCGCCCACAGGAGGTCGGCGATGTAGGCGTCGAACTCTGATGTGCCCTGCGGCAGGTAGGCGAGGTCAGGGTCGGGCAGCGAGATGAACCACTGCTTCATCAGGCCCTGGGCCTTCGCGATGTGGGTCATCGCGAGCTGGTTGCCGATGCCGCGCGATCCCGAGTGCAGAACCACCCAGACGCGGTCGCGCTCGTCGAGGCAGACCTCGACGAAGTGGTTGCCCGACCCGAGCGACCCGAACTGCGCTCGCGCCGTCGCGACCTGACGGTCGGAGAGGTCCGACGTACCGGAGTAGGGCACCTCGGCGAACGCGTCGACCTCCCGCGCCTCGTGGCCCTTGCCGACACCGGCGGGGACGGCGGCGCGGATCAGGTCGTGCAGGTGCGCGAGGTCGTCAGGCAGGTCGTGGCTCGTCAGCGCGGTCTCGACAGCGGCCATGCCACAGCCGATGTCGACGCCGACCGCGGCCGGGATGATCGCCGCCTCGGTCGCGATGACGCTGCCGACGGTCGACCCCTTTCCGACGTGTGCATCCGCCATCAGCGCCAGCGGGGTGACGACGAACGGCATGGACGCGGTCGCGCGCGCCTGCGCCATCGCGGCCGGCTCGAGGGACGACGCCCAGGACAGGACGGTCTTGTCGTCGGTGAGGATGGGGCTCATACCGACGATCATGCCCGCCCGAAACACGTTCGCGTGCATCGTTTTCGGGCGCTAGGGCTCAAGTCTGCATGCGCATCGACGCCGTGAGTGCGTCTCAAGATCGCTATCTTGGGAGGAAAAGCGCAGTTGAACTGCCTTGATCATCCCTAAGGGTGGAAACGTCGAGGGTGGGGGTCGGCGGTCAGGCTCCGGTGTAGTGCTTGTCGAGGGTGGTGAAGACCTCGTCGAGGATGGCGAGGCCGTCCTTGGCCTCTCCGTCGCTCACGTTGCACGGGGGTACGACGTGGAGGCGGTTGAAGTTCGTGAAGGGCAGCAGGCCGCGCTTCTTCGACTCGGCAACGAGCTCGCCCATCGCGGGTGAGGTTCCGCCGTAGGGCGCCAGCGGCTCGCGCGTCGCGCGGTCGGTGACGAGGTCGAGCGCCCAGAAGACGCCGAGGCCACGGACCTCGCCGATCAGGGGGTGACGCTCGGCGAGCTCGCGCAGACCGGGGCCGAGGATGTCCTCACCGATGCGCTTCGCGTTCTCGATGATCCCCTCCTCCTTGAAGGCGTCGATGGAGCCGACGATCGAGGCGCAGGCGATGGGGTGGCCGGAGTAGGTGAGGCCACCGGGGAAGACGCGGGTGTCGAAGGTCGCGGCGATCTCGTCGCTGATGATGACTCCACCGACGGGTACGTAGCCGGAGTTCGAGCCCTTCGCGAAGGTGATGAGGTCGGGCGTCACGTCGAAGTTGTCGAACGCGAACCACGTGCCGCAACGGCCGAAACCGGCCATCACCTCGTCGAGGATCAGCAGGATGCCGTACTTGTCGCACAGGGCACGCACACCGGGCAGATAGCCGGGCGGCGGGACGAGCACGCCCGCGGTGCCGACGACCGACTCCATGAGGATCGCCGCGATGGTGGGTGCACCCTCGAAGATGATGATCTGCTCGAGGTGCTGCAGAGCGCGATCGGTCTCCTCCGCCTCGGTGGTCGCCCAGAACGCCGAGCGATAGAGGTACGGACCGAAGAAGTGGACGTGACCCTCGGCGTACTCGTTGGGCCAGCGGCGCGGGTCACCGGTCGCGGCGATCGAGGCACCGGTGTTGCCGTGATAGCTGCGGTAGAACGACAGCACCTTGCGCTTGCCGGTGTGCAGGCGCGCCATGCGCACGGCGTTCTCGATCGCGTCGGCGCCGCCGTTGGTGAAGAACACCTTGTTCATGCCGTCGGGCGCGAGCTCGGTGATGCGCTGGGCGGCATCGCCGCGGGCCGCGTTGGCGTGCTGCGGGGCCACCGTCGCGAGCTTCGCGGCCTGCGCCTGGATCGCGGCGACGACCTTGGGGTGCTGGTGACCGATGTTGGTGTTGACCAGCTGGCTGGAGAAGTCGAGATAGCGGGTGCCCTCGTAGTCCCAGACGTAGGACCCTTCGCCGCCGGCGACGAGCAAGGGCGTCAGCGCGGCCTGCGCGGACCAGGAGTGGAACACGTGCGCGCGGTCGAGGTCGTAGACGCGCTGTCCCTCGGCGGGATCAGGGGTGAAGGTCATGGTCTCTCCTGGGTCGGCGTGACCTGCCCAGGCTAGGGCGCGCAGCACCCTGGCGTCACCGTCAGGGTGTCAGACTCAAGCCCCGTACGCCGACACCCTGTCGGTGAGGGTCCGCCGAATCTCCGGCCAGTCCTCGGCCACGATCGAGAACGTCACGGTGTCGCGCACGGTGGAGTCCGCACGCCGCTGATAGCGCCGCAGGACGCCTTCGTACTGCGCCCCGAGACGCGCGATCGCCTGCTGCGAGCGGTGGTTGCGAATGTCGGTCTTGAGCTGCACCCGACCCATGTGCAGCTCGTCGAAGGCGTAGGAGAGCAGCAGGAGCTTGGTCTCCGGATTGACCACCGTGCCCCACACGCCTGGGTCGTACGCCGTGTTGCCGATCTCGAGACGCGCGTCGTTGGGTGCGATCTCGAGATACGACGACCACCCCACCACCGTGCCCGCGCGGCGATCACCAACATCGCGCACCAACGTCACGGTCCACGGGAACCACCCGCGGTCGAGCACGCCGGTGATCCAGTGCCGCGCTGTCTGGTCGTCGGGGAGCGGCCCTCCGACGAGGTGCTGCCACACGTGGTCGTGGTCCAGCGCGTGGCGCAAGCCGTGGGCGTCGTGCTGCGTCGTCGGGGTGAGCTGCACCCACGAGCCCCGCAGGTGCATGCCGGGCGAGGGTGGCCACTGCGCCACCGGCCAGGGTACGTCGTCGGGTCGAGGGTCCTCGCGCGGCACGAACTGCTCGTCGCTCACCACTCCACGCTAGCCCTCGTGGTGACGGCACGGGACACCACAGCGCATCCGGGCGACGCGGGTTCCCTCCCGTCAGTCGCCGACCGCCCACTGACCACGCAGCGCCGCCTCTGCGGAGTCGAGGCCGACTCCGAGCGACCGGGCCGCCGCGACGAGGTCGCGCGCGGCAGCGGCGAGGCGACGCTCGCGCTCCGTCCTCGATGCACGCTGCGCCAACGGCTCGATCACCACGGTGCCTCCTCGCCGTCGCGTCTCGACTAGGCCACCAGCCTCGAGCTCGCGATACGCCCGCTGCACGGTCCCGGGCGCGAGCCCGAGGTCGTGCGCGAGCTGGCGGATGGTCGGGAGCGGGGTTGCGGGTCGGAGGTGTCCTGAACGCACGAGGACCTCGACCTGCGCCCGGATCTGCTCGTAGGCCGGCACTCCAGATTCGGGGTCCACGGAGATGGTGGGTGTCACGGGCCGGCACCTTCTTCCCCGTCAGCGGCGCCAGCAGGAACCTGCCGCGCCGTCACGGAACCGACCGACGGCACGGGTGTGACCGGCACCAGGAACGTCTGCTGCGCGAGGGTCCATGCCTTCCAGGCACTTGCACCGAGCATCGCGAGGAGGAGCAGTCCGAACGGCCACGAGATCGGCACGTGCGACGCAATGGAGTCGACAGCGGGTGTCGTCGGAGCACCGACGAGCAACCCCACCGCAAGTGCCACGACGGACCACGAACCAGAGAGCACCCCAGCAGCACCGATTCCATGCAGCGCACGGGATCTCAGGCCGTCATCGGCCGCGGCGACGTCGGGGCTCGTGTCGGACGGTCGAGGTCGCTCGAGGATGACTCGGGTCACCCAGCGATCGAGCAGCGCTGGAAGAATGGCAAGGCTGCTCGCAACCCCGACGCCGACGACGTCACCGGTGACGAGGATCCCAGCGACACCCAGCACGACTCCTGTCAGGGCCAGCCAGCCCAGCGTCACCCGCGCCCAGGTCCCGACGTAGTCGCTCTCGCGCCTCACCTCGAGCGACGCGCTGCGCGGCCCGTCACCGCGCCGGGTCACGCTGCGGACCTCACCGATGACCGTGCCGAGGAGGATCCCTCCGGCGGCGACCACTCCGGTGAGGGTCGAGATCGACAGCCGGTCGTGGACGATCTCTACCGCGACGAGCATCGAGACGAGCGTCAGCGCGACGGCGATGCGCCACCGCCCCGTGCGCGCGATCCCGTCGATGATGACGGGAGCGTTTCGCTCCGTGAGCTCGACGCCGGTGAGCAGCACGAAGTCGCCCACCCGCGGCCGCGAGATCGGCATCAGCCCGAACCCGAGCAGTCCCACCGCGACCACGACGAGAACCGGGATGATGAGCTCGGTCGGCATGGGATTTGTGTATCAGTCTCTTGACACATAACACAAGGGTCGCCACCATTCCCCTGTGTCTGCGGAGACGATCGACCCCCAGGTGTGGGACCGCGTGCGGTATCGCCGCGGACCGTCGCGAGGTGTGATGGTCATCGCCGTGGTGCTGTCGGTGCTGGTCGTCGGCGGCGCCGTGCGCGTGCGTGCCCTGGGGTGGACGTCGCCCGATCTGTACAGCACCGGGTGGTCTGCCAAGAACGACGAGAGCACCTTCCGGGTCCGGGAGCTGGTGCGCGTCGGCAATGCGAGCGGCGTCGAAGTCACGGTGGCGGGTGCCCGGGTCATCCGCAGTGACGGTCAGCCTTTCGCAGGCATCGTCGACATCGTGCTCACGCCGACCGAGATTCCTCCAGGCACCTGGGTGACGCGTCCCGGTCTCGACCCGGTGACGACCCCGGTCGACGTGCCGATGTCGTTCACGCTCGTCTGCGACCAGCTCGAGAACCGAGGCGTCGACGACCCGGGCCCAAGCCTGGTCCTGACGACCACCGGGACCTGGCCCCACCACGAGACCGTGCTGCGGGGCTGGGACCCGACAGGGTTCTGCGCGCCGCTCCACCCGTCGTCCTGACGAGAGACCGGCTGCGTTCGAGGAGCCGGAATCAGGTGAGGCGGCGTACGAATCGGACGTGGCCGTCGTGGTCGTCGATGCCCTCGGCGATCTGGGGAGCGTCGGTGCCGTCGATCTCGAAACCGATCGCGGTGTGGAACGCTATGGACGCGGAGTTGACTGTCGAAGTCACGCAGCGCACGGTATGCACCCCGCGTTCCGTTGCGGCACGGGCGAAGCGTTCGTGCAGGTCTCGGCCGAGACCCGACGAGCGCTGGTCGGGTCGCACTCCGACGAAGTGGACGTAGGCCTCACCCGGACGGTCGGGCGAGTCGAACCCGACGAGGAATCCCGCGAGAGAGCCTGCGTCGTCCTCGGCGACGAGGGAGGTGCCCGCGAAGTTCTCAAGGAACAGCGATGGCAGCAGCCCCGCCAGCCGGCGTCCACCCCACCACGCATCGATCGCGTGCACGATCGGTGCGTGGTCCGCGAGGACCGCCGGTCGCACCGATGACGGCATGACGCCCGCCTCAGTCGATGAGGTCATGGACGAGGACCGTCTGCTCGCGCTCGGGACCCACCCCGATCGCGGAGATCCGCGTGCCGCTGCGCTCCTCGAGGAAGTCGACGTAGGCCCGGGCGTTGGCCGGCAGGTCGGTGAGCGTGCGCGCTCCGGAGATGTCGGTGCCCCAGCCGGGGAGGTACTCATAGACCGGCTTCGCGTGGTGGAAGCCGGTCTGCGTCATCGGCAGCTCCGTCGTGCGCTCGCCGTCGACGTCGTAGGCGACGCAGACGGGGATCTGCTCCCAGGCACTGAGCACATCGAGCTTCGTGAGCACGAGGTCGGTGACCCCGTTGACGCGGCCGGCATAGCGCGCGATGGGTACGTCGTACCACCCGCACCGACGCGGTCGCCCGGTTGTCGTGCCGAACTCGTGGCCGATCTGGCGCAGCTGCTCGCCGTCGTCGTCGAAGAGCTCCGTGGGGAACGGGCCCTCGCCGACGCGCGTGATGTAGGCCTTGGCGATCGCGATGACACGAGTCACGGCGGTCGGCGGGATGCCGGCACCGGTGCACGCACCGCCGGCGGTCGCGCTGGACGAGGTGACGAACGGGTAGGTGCCGTGGTCGACGTCGAGCAGTGTCGCCTGGCCACCTTCGAGCAGCACGATCTCGTTGCGCACCAACGCTTCACCGAGGACCAGCGTGGTGTCGGCGACCATCGGGCGCAACCGCTCGGCGTGCTCGAGCAGCTCCTCGACAACCTCGTCGACCGTGATGGCGCGGCGGTTGTAGACCTTGACCAGCAGGTGGTTCTTGCCGGCGAGAGCGCCCTCGACCTTCTGGCGCAGGATCTTCTCGTCGAACAGGTCCTGGATCCGGATGCCGACGCGACTCATCTTGTCGGCGTACGTCGGACCGATCCCGCGTCCTGTGGTTCCGATCTTGCGGCTGCCGAGGAAACGCTCGGTCACCTTGTCGAGGGTGCGGTTGTAGCCGGCGATGACGTGCGCGTTGGCGCTCACCAGCAGGCGGGACGTGTCCACCCCGCGAGCCTCGAGCCCGTCGAGCTCGTGGAAGAGCACCTGCAGGTCGATGACGACGCCGTTGCCGATCACCGGGATGACGCCCGGTGTGAGGATGCCCGAGGGCAGCAGGTGGAGGGCGTACTTCTCCGACCCGATCACGACCGTGTGGCCGGCGTTGTTGCCGCCGTTGAACTTCACGACGTAGTCGAGGCGGCTGCCGAGAAGATCGGTCGCCTTGCCCTTGCCCTCGTCGCCCCACTGAGCACCGAGCAGCACGATCGCCGGCATGGACTACCCCCACGATGGCAGGTGCGCCGCGCGGACCACCGAGGTCACAGCGCAGGCGTGCACCACAGGGGGTGGTGCCACCAGAGCCTACCGGTAACGCCGGCACGCTCCAGCCCGCCGACCTCCGCGAAAGTCAGCGCTGGTGGGGGAGGTGCTCTCTGGTCGCGAGGGTGAGGGCGTAGTCGTCGGCGGCGTCGGTCCAGGTCTCGGCCACCCGGAAGCCAGCCGCCGCGAGCTCGCTGCAGATGCCTTCGAGACGGAACTTCGAGGAGATCTCGATACGGATCTCCTCCCCAGCCGCCAGGTCGATCTCGAGGCTCGCCCCCGGGATCGACACGTGCTGCGGCATCTCTGCGCGCAACCGGAGATCCATCCGTTCCTCGTGCGGGTCCCAGAACGGGACGTAGGAGAAGGCACCGAGATCGAAGTCGGCACCGAGCTCGCGGTTGACGACGCGCAGCGAGTTGGCGACGAACTCCGCCGTCACACCGCGCGAGTCGTCGTAGGCCGCGACGAGCCGGTCGGCCGACTTCACCAGGTCGGTGCCCAGCAGCAGCGAGTCGCCTGGCTCGAGGCTGTCGGCGAGGGCGCCGAGGAATGCCGCGCGTTCCTCGACATAGAGATTGCCGATCGTGCCGCCGAGGAACGCCACCATCCGGCGCCCACCACGCGGAAGGTGCCCGAGGTGCAGCGTGAAGTCGCCGACCAAGGCCTCGACCTGCACGCCGGGGTAGCGCGTCGAGATCTGGGCCGCCGCCATGCGCAGGGTCGCCTCCGACACGTCGACCGGGACGAAGGTGCGCAGCTGCCCGGTCGCCGTGAACGCGTCGAGCAGCGTCCGTGTCTTGTCCGACGTACCGCTGCCGAGCTCGACGATCGTCGTCGCGCCGCTCGTGCGTGCGATGTCGACCGCGTGGTCGCGCAGGATCGTGCGCTCCCGCTCGGTCGGGTAGTACTCCGGCAGCCGGGTGATCTCGTCGAAGAGCGCTGACCCACGGTCGTCATAGAGCCACTTCGGCGGCAGGCTCCGCGGGATGGCACCGAGCCCACGGCGGACGTCCTGAACCAGGCCGGACGCCGCCCAGTCCGCGTCGAGGAGCACCTCGACCACCGGCTCGCGCACGGACCTCACGACGACACCTCCGGCCGGCCGGACGACAGCTGCACCGGCGACCCACCATCGGCGAGCCGAACACCCGAGAGCGCCCACCGCGCCGCGTGCGGGAAGAAGTTGCGGTAGGTGGCGCGCGCGTGCCCCGGTGACGTCAGCGCGCAGCCGCCACGCAGGACCATCTGGTTGCTCATGAACTTCCCGTTGTACTCACCGATCGCGCCAGGGGCCGGATGGAAACCTGGATAGGGGTGGTAGGCCGAGGAGGTCCACTCCCAGCAGTCGCCATAGGCCTGGCGCAAACCGCCCGTGCTGGGTCCGGCCGCCCGCGGATGGAAGGTCTCGGAGTCGGCCAGGTTGCCAGCGACGGGTTGCCCGTCAGCCAGCACCGCGTGCTCCCACTCGCTCTCGCTCGGCAACCGCTTGCCCGACCAGGCGGCGAACGCCTCGGCCTCGTAGAAGCTCACGTGGCTCACCGGCAGTGCGGGATCCACCGGGAAAGTGCCGTGCAAAGTGTGCTCGAACCACACGCCATCGAGCTCCACCCAGTAGAGCGGCGCCCGCCACCCGTCGTTGTTGACCTTGGCCCACCCGTCCGACAGCCAGTGCTCGTGGCGCCCGTATCCGTTGTCGGACATGAACTCCAGCCACTCGCCGTTCGTGGTCAGGCGATCCGCCAGCCGATACGGCTCAAGCCAGACCCGGTGTCGCGGCGCCTCGTTGTCAAAGGAGAACCCGTCGCCCTCGTGCCCCACCTCGACGAGTCCACCCTCGACGTCGACCCAGCCGAGCGGCCCGGAACCGCTGCCAGCAGAGGGCTTTCCGGAATACCCCGGGTGCATCGGACTGCGCGACAGCACGTGCTTGATGTCCATCAGCAACAGCTCTTGATGCTGCTGCTCGTGATGCAAGCCGAGCTCGATCACCGGTGTGAGCTTCTCGAGCGTGCCACGGTCGAGAACGGTGATGAGGTCGCGCACTCGAGCATCGACGTTGCCGCGATAGGCACCGACCTCGTGCGCACCGGGCCGGCTGACGAGACCCCGGTCAGCGCGGGCGTATCGAGGACCGAGCGACTCGTAGTAGCTGTTGAAGAGGAACCAGTAGGAGTCCTGGAACGGTGTGTAGCCCTGCTCGTTGCCGGCCAGCACGAAC
>JANMBJ010000065.1:0-1609 GCA_031360335.1 Candidatus Nanopelagicales bacterium | reverse complement strand
CCCCTGCCCTTCGTCTCCTACGGCGGCACCTCCATGTTCGCCAGCTGGATGGCCATAGGTCTGCTCATGAACGTCCACCTCCGCTCCCAGGAGTGAGCTGGGCTGCACGTCCCGCCCCGGTCGTTAGGATTGCCTCACCCGCACGCCTCCTGGTGAAAGGCCCTCCCTGCTGTGTCCGTCGAGTCGGTGTTCCCCCAGCTCGAGGCGTTGCTGCCGCTGGTGTCCAAGCCCGTGCAGTACGTCGGTGGCGAGCTCAACGCCGTCACCAAGCCGTGGGACTCGGTGAGCGTGCACTGGGCGCTGATGTATCCCGACGCCTACGAGGTAGGCGTGCCCAACCAGGGCGTCCAGATCCTCTACGAGGTTCTCAACGAGCACCCCGACGCCTTGGCCGAGCGAACGTACGCCGTCTGGCCGGACCTCGAGAAGCTCATGCGGGCCCAGTCGGTGCCGCAGTTCACCGTCGACGCGCACCGACCAGTGGGCGCCTTCGATGTCCTCGGCCTGAGCTTCTCCACCGAGCTCGGCTACACCAACATGCTCACCGCGCTCGACCTCGCCGGGATCCCGCTGCACGCGCGCGACCGCGACGAGTCGCACCCGATCGTGCTGGCCGGCGGCCACGCGGCGTTCAACCCCGAGACCATCGCCGACTTCATCGACGCCGCGGTCATGGGTGACGGCGAGCAGGCAGTGCTCACCATCACCGAGGTCATCCGCGACTGGAAGGCCGAGGGCAACCCCGGCGGTCGTGAGGAGCTCCTGCTGCGTCTCGCGCGGACCGGCGGGGTCTACGTCCCGGCTTTCTACGACGTCGAGTTCCTGCCGGACGGCCGCATCCAGCGCATCGCACCCAATCGTCCGGGTGTTCCGTGGCGCGTGTCGAAGCACACCGTCATGGACCTCGACGCGTGGCCCTACCCCAAGGCGCCGCTGGTGCCGCTCGCCGAGAGCGTGCACGAGCGGATGAGCGTCGAGATCTTCCGCGGCTGCACGCGCGGCTGCCGCTTCTGCCAGGCCGGCATGATCACCCGCCCCGTACGCGAGCGAAGTGCACGCGTCATCGCGGAGATGGTCGACAACGGCCTCGCGAAGACGGGCTACGAGGAGGTCGGGCTGCTCAGCCTCTCCAGCGCCGACCACAGCGAGATCGCCGAGCTGGCGAAGGGTCTCGCCGACCGCTACGAGGGCACCGAGACCGGGCTGTCGCTGCCGAGCACGCGGGTCGACGCGTTCAATATCGACCTCGCCAACGAGCTCACGCGCAACGGACGTCGCAGCGGCCTCACGTTCGCACCCGAGGGCGGCAGCGAGCGGATGCGCAAGGTGATCAACAAGATGGTGACCGAGGAAGACCTCATCCGCACCGTCGCGACTGCCTACGGCAACGGCTGGCGCCAGGTGAAGCTCTACTTCATGTGCGGCCTCCCGACCGAGACCGACGAGGACGTCCTCGAGATCGCCGACCTGGCCACCAAGGTCATCCGGACCGGCCGTGAGGTCTCGGGCCGCAACGACATCCGCTGCACGGTGAGCATCGGCGGGTTCGTGCCCAAGCCGCACACCCCGTTCCAGTGGGCGGCCCAGCTCGGTGCCGACGCGACCGACG
>JANMBJ010000083.1:0-2292 GCA_031360335.1 Candidatus Nanopelagicales bacterium | reverse complement strand
TACGTCGAGCATCCGCTGCTTCTCGCTGCGCTCGAACGCGATCCCGAGTCGCTCGATCGGGGCGATCGCGGAGAAGTTGCCGCCGAAGGCGAGGTCGTAGGCGACCGCGCCGATCCCGGGTACGTCGACCACCCGATCGAGGCCGACGACGTACGACGCGACGTTGCGGATCGTCACGGACTTCGCGCGCCCGTCCTTCACCTCGACCTGCACCTCGACCAGGCCGGCAGGGACGTCGAGGCGGATCGTCGTCACCGGCTCGGTGACCTCGACCATGCCGGTCTCGACGAGCACCGTCGCGACACCGATCGTGCCATGACCGCACATCGGCAGGCAGCCGCTGACCTCGATGTAGACGACACCCCAGTCGGCGTCGGCACGGGTCGGCGGCTGCAGGATCGCTCCGCTCATCGCGGAGTGACCGCGCGGCTCGTACATGAGCAGGGTGCGCAGCTCGTCGCCCTCGTTGATCATGTGCATGCGGCGCTCGGCCATCGTGGCGCCCGGGAGGACCCCGACTCCCCCGACGATCACCCGGGTCGGCATCCCCTCGGTGTGCGAGTCGACGGCGTGGAACACCCGCCGTGCGCGCATCAGCCCATCCCTGCCGCGAGAGCCTTCTCCGTGTGCGAACGGATCTCCGCCTCGATCTCCGGCGACAGCGGCGACCGCGGCGGCCTGCACGGGCCGCCGTAGCGACCGACGACGTCCATCGAGACCTTGATGGCCTGCACGAACTCGGTCTTGGAGTCCCAGCGCAGCAGCGGGTGCAGAGCGCGGTAGAGCGGCAGGGCGGTCTCGAGATCGCCTGCGAGAGAGGCCTTGTAGAGCTCGACGGTCGAACGCGGCAACGAGTTGGTGAACCCCGCGACCCACCCCACAGCACCGGCGATGCCGACCTCGAGCACAACATCGTCGGAACCGATGAGGATGTCGAGCCCGGGTGCGAGCTCGGCGATCTCGTAGGCCCGGCGCGGGTCGCCGGTGAACTCCTTCACCGCGACGATGAGTCCCTCGTGGTAGAGCCGGGCGAGCAGCTTCGGCGTGAGGTCGACCTTGGTGTCGAAGGGGTTGTTGTAGGCAAGGATCGGGATGCCCACCTGGGCCACGGTGCGATAGTGCTCGACCACCGTCTCCTCGTCGGCCTTGTAGGTGTTGGGCGGCAGCATCATGACCACGGGAGCGCCCGCCTCGGCCGCCTGCTCCGCCCAGCGCCGCGACTGCAGCGCGCCGTAGGCACCGACACCCGGCATCGTCACGAAGCCCTCAGGCGCAGCCTCGATGGCCGTCGTCACCACGGCAGCCCGCTCGACGTCGGACAGCGTCTGGTACTCCCCGAGCGAGCCGTTGGGGGCGATGCCGTCACAACCGTTGGCCGCCAGCCACGCCACGTGATCGCCATACGCGTCGAGGTCCACCGAGAGGTCCGCCCGCATCGGCAGCGCTGTCGCCACCAGCACCCCGTGCCACGCCTTGCCTGCCATGTCGCCTCCAGTGTGAGCACATCGATGTCGAGCAGGTCGATCGTCATACGCCCGAGCAGCGCGAACCTACAACCGCCGCGGTGCCACATCAGCCATCGGGCGACTCCGGGCTGAGAAGGTTCGTCGTGGCTGGCGGGTCGATGGCCTCGAGCGCCAGCACCGACAACGGGACTGGCAGCGCCGGCTGACGTGCCGAAGCGCCGGCCGTTGCCGCCGGGTCGATCGGCCGACCCGTCTGCGCGACCACGAGATCGGCGACCGCCCGCCCGCACATCCGCCCCTGGCACAGACCCATCCCGGCGCGCGTCATGAGCTTGGCACCACGTGCGTCGTCGATGCCGAGGTCACGGCACGCATCCCGAATCTCCCCCGCCGTCACGTCCTCGCAACGACACACGATCTCGTCATCAGGCAGCTCGTCGGTCCAGTCCGTGCTCGTTCGGTGCACGGCGTGCATCGCGCTGGCGAACCGCCGGTGTACGCCGATCCGCTTGTGCACCGCAGGATCCACCGGGCGCCGACTCAGCGCACGGCCCGCGACGTAGCCCTCGAGGATCGCCAGCGAGGCACCCCCGACCCCTGTGACCTCGCCGGTCGCCAGCACGCCCGGCACACTCGTGCGCTGCTCCTCGTCGACGACCACGACGAGCGACCCGTCGCTGTCGACGCGGGTGTCCGGGCCGACCTGCAGCAGCAGTTCGAGCGCGGGCGTGAACCCGTGCGAGACCAGGAGAGAGTCGACGTCGAACTCGCGTGTCTTGCCGCGTCGCGTCGCGACGGTGACGCGCTCGACCCGGGCGGTCCCATG
>JANMBJ010000074.1:0-1781 GCA_031360335.1 Candidatus Nanopelagicales bacterium | reverse complement strand
GCCAGCGAGCTGCACCTCGGCCTCGCCGATGCCACGTCGCTGCGTGGCAGCCTCGAGGCTCAGGGGCGCGAGCTGCGTTCGCGGCGCGGCGATCTCGAGGCGTTGAGCCGGGTCACCGACTTCACCGAGCTCGACTACCTCGCCAGCGTCAACCTCGTGGCCGCGCTCGAGGCGGAGGCACGGCAGATCGAAGCATCGTCAGACGCTCTGCGCCGGGTGGGCGAGGCGCTGGATGACGTCGAGCGTGCCATCACCGAGACTGATGGTCGACGCAGCGATACGCAGAGCCAGCTCGGTCAGGCCCGGACCAAGGTCGAGGACCAGGCGACGTTGCTGGAGCGCATCCACGCGCGGCTGGCGTCGCTGGACGTCGACCTCGATGACGTACGCGACCTGATGCGGGCTCGGCTCGGTGCGCTGCCGTCGGAGCTTGACGCCATCGACACCCTCGAGCAGGCGCAGCGGGACGGGCTCGATCGCGACCTCGACGAGGCCGAGCGGCTCAAGCAGCGCTCCATCGCCCGCGCGGTGAAGCGGATGGGGCAGTTCCGCGCGGAGTATCCGCTGGAGACCCTGGAGATCGACGCCGCCATCGAGTCGGCGGAGGAGTTCCGGACCCTGCACGCACGGATCTCCAAGGACGACCTGCCGCGGTTCGAGGCGCAGTTCAAGGAGTATCTCAACACCAACACGATCCGCGACGTCGCCTCGTTCTTCGCCCAGCTCAACATGCAGGTCGACCAGATCAACGATCGCATCGCCACCATCAACGAGTCCCTCACCGGCATCGACTACAACCCGGGCCGCTACATCCGCCTCGACGGCCAGCGCACGAGCAACCAGGACGTACGCACCTTCATCACCGACCTGCGTGCTTGCACTGCGGGTGCGCTGGAGGAGGAGACGGAGCACTACGGCGAGGCGAAGTTCCTCCAGGTCAAGCGGCTCATCGAACGGTTCAAGGGACGCGAGGGCCTCACGGAGCTCGACCGCACCTGGACACGGCGGGTCACCGATGTGCGCAACTGGTTCACCTTCTCAGCCTCCGAGCGATGGCGCGCTGATGACTCCGAGCACGAGACCTACACCGACTCCGGCGGAAAGTCCGGTGGGCAGAAGGAGAAGCTGGCCTACACGATCCTCGCCGCATCCCTGGCCTACCAGTTCAAGCTCGACTGGGGATCGGCCCGGTCGAAGACGTTCCGCTTCGTCGTGATCGACGAGGCGTTCGGGAGAGGGTCCGATGAGTCCACGCGCTTTGCCCTCTCGCTGTTCCAGCAGCTCGGGCTGCAGCTGCTCATCGTCACGCCGCTGCAGAAGATCCACGTGATCGAGCCGTTCGTCTCCGCCGTCGGCTACGTCAGCAACTCCTCGGGCAGCAGCTCGCACCTGCAGACCCTCACGATCGAGGAGTATCACCAGCGCAAGGCCGCCCATGCGCTCCTGGCACTGACCGAGGTCTCGGACGGCGATGCGCTCGTCGGAGAGGCCGGGGGGCTCGCGTGAGTCGTGCCGCGACGTCGCGATGGACCGAGCCGACCGACGTGGTCGACACGCTGCGCAGGCGCTGGGCACGCGGGGACTTCCTCGGCCGGCATGCGCGGGGCGAGGAGTGGGACCCGGTGTCGCTGCCGCTGCGGGGCCCGACCCCGACGGAGCTCGTGGCGGACCTGGGGGCGGCACGGGAGTGGGTGACGCGGTGGCGTGCTGCGTATCCCGCGCACGTGCGCGTCGAAACGGTGAGTGTCGGCGGTCGCGTGGTCGGGGCGAACGAGGTGCCG
>JANMBJ010000072.1:0-3176 GCA_031360335.1 Candidatus Nanopelagicales bacterium | reverse complement strand
ATCGGCGAGCCGCTCGAGCCAGGACACGGCAACCGGGTCCGCGCTGATGCCGCGCGTCGTGAGCACCCCGATCACTCCCAGA
Source organism: Candidatus Nanopelagicales bacterium (assembly GCA_031360335.1). Lineage (GTDB taxonomy): Bacteria > Actinomycetota > Actinomycetes > S36-B12 > CAIYMF01 > Longivirga. Next base: position 3,094 of record JANMBJ010000072.1, on the reverse strand, counting down.
CGCTCACTTCCACTGACCAACGGCACCCAGACCCGCACCTGCCATGAAGGCCCCGTGGCAAGAGCAGACTCCACGAGTTCCTCAGTGGTCAGTATCGACAGCTGGAAGCAGTTACCGGCCTGCGTGCCATCGACCTTGATGGTGCCCGCCGTGAGGACGCCGTGACGGGGTATGGGCACGAGGGTCGTCTGTTGGAGGTCAACCACGTAGACGTCAACAGCAGAGGCAACTTCGCGCGGGACTGACCCTGACACCACATCCGCTATGCAGTCCCCGCTACGCCGCCGCATCGCGTGATCGATGTCCTCCAGCATGCGCCTACCCAGCTGATCAACATCGACGAGTTCATCGCCCGAGTCGTCAAACGCCATACCGCAGTGTGCACCCCCATCGGCAATCCCCTCTTTGACTCGGCGGGACCACGCTTCTGCGCCGGAGCGTCGCCGCCGTCGCATGGCGAAGGATCGGACCTCGACTGCCGAGGCGTTGAGGAGCCTGCGCGTGTGAGTGTCTGAGTGAGATGCAGAGACTCACAGGGTCTGCCGCGCGGGCGCACGTCGAGGCTCAGCCCGATCCGCACATTTCGGAGCCCGCGCCGGGCGGCCCGCCTCCGACAGGTTCGCGAGCAGGGGCCGCACGGCTCACCGCGGCCAAGCTGGCTGGACGCGGCCGCCGACGCCGCCGTGACGGCGCGAGTCTGGAACAGGCGAATGTGGGTTCACCCGCTGGCACAGGGGTATGGCTGGGCCATGCACAACGGTTGGAAACGCGCAGCACCACTGACGGCGACCACGCAATGGTCGCGGAAGCGATGACAAACGGCAGGGCGGTCGTCGTCTCACCGGTCGGTAGGCAACGCGACCTGGACGTCAGCGACGTGACGGGTCTGCACGACTCCACCCTGCGGGCACAGGCACGCGCCTTGACCTTCCGCCACCTGTTGGCGGAGCCGTTCGACCTCGAGGGAGTGGGTCTTGCCGGCGCTGACCGCGCCAGGAGCCGCGATGCCTGGCCGCGGGTCGCCCACGAGTCCGTCTCCGTCTACGCCCGCGACACGGGTCCCGCCGCGACGGCTCAGGAGGACGACGAGGTCGTGCCCACGGACACGGAAGCCCAGACAGCGCCAGTCGCATCACCGTCGAGGACGGCGCGATGACGCGGCCGCTGGCGCCGGCGATCGTGCGTAACCCGAGCAAGTTCGACGACCCCGATCTCGCTGCGCGGGAGGTCGAGAAGGCGTTCGCCGAACACGGGCTTCCTGCGCCGCGCTGGTACGAGACCACGGAGGACGACCCCGGCGAAGGTCAGACGCGGACGGCGGTCAAAGACGGCGCCGACATCGTCATCGCCCAGGGTGGCGACGGCACAGTTCGCGCGTGCGCCGCCGCTCTCGGCGGTGGCGACATCCCCCTCGGTCTCCTGCCGGCCGGGACGGGGAACCTGCTCGCGCGCAACCTCGGCATCTCGCGCGTCCTCGATGACGCCACCGCGACGCTTGCCGCAGGTCATCGACGCGACGTCGACATCGTCGAGCTCGACGGCGAGCCTTTCGTCGTCATGGGCGGCAGCGGTTTCGACGCGCAGCTGTTCGCCGACACGTCCGACTCGCTCAAGGACTCGATCGGCTGGGGCGCCTATGTTGTGTCGGGGCTGCGCACGCTCCGGCACGCGCACACCCACGAGGTCGTCATCGACATCGACGGCAGGCAGCTCCGCAAGCGGGCCGTCGGGGTCGTGGTGGGCAACGTCGGCACGCTCACCGGCGGCATCGAGCTCCTTCCCGACGCCGAGGCACAGGACGGACGGCTGCACGTCGCCGTACTCACCCCTGTGACCACGCTGCAGTGGATGGGCATGGCGGTCCGGCTGCTGCTTCGCCGCGAGCCGCACCAGGTCCAGATGACGGTGCTGCGCGGCTCCACCGTCACCATCACCTGGGCTCGGGAGGTGCCGGTCGAGATCGACGGCGATCTGGTTGACCCACGCCGCAAGCTTCGGTTCGTCGTCCGGCCCAGACGTCTCAGCGTGTGCGTCCCCGAGGTCGCGGAGTCATCGTGAGCACGTCATCGTGAACAGCTCATGAGCAGAGCAACCCCTCTCCACCCCCTCGCGGCGGTTCCGGCATCCGTGCACCTCGCAGTGTCTCTGCTGCTCGGAGACGTGGTCGGCGCCCTGGTCGGGGTGACGACGGGTGGGGTCGGCGCGCTGCGCCCCTGCACCGTGTCCTCCGCTGTCCTTAGCGTCTGACCCCGGAGCGCGTCATGGCGGCTGGATCCACCCGCCGTGGTGGTGCACGCGACGCGGGAGGGTCCAGGGACAGCCATCCGCGACGTCGTGCTCATGGTCATCGGTGCGGTGAGCTGGTCGCCGTCTGAGGGCAGACCGACTCGGCAGGCGAGGCCGCGTGCTGGGGCCGGGACCGCCCTATGGCGAGCGGGCTGAGGAACGTCGTTCCTCCCGTTGCGGGCATCGCTGTGGTGCCGCAGGGTTTGGAGTCGAGCGCGAACGGGCACGTCCTGCGTCGAAGAGCAGAGCGGCACCCCGCGATGGTGTACCGGAGTCAACACCACGGACGCCTGGGCGGACTAGGACGGGTTGCTCCGGTGGGTGGGCGCGAGGACACCGTCGCGGCACTGGTCGAAGGCACCCTGGACAAGGAGGTGGCGGATGTCTGTGGCCCTCGAGGCGCAGTTCGACGCCCACGCTCCAGCAGTCCTGGCTTTTGTAGGGCTCTTCGTCACTGACGGCGCCCGGCGAGAGCAGGTCGCGGCCCGGGCGCTGATCGAGACCTTGGCCGAGCATTCCGGTCGGCTGCACAAACAGACCCGAGCTCGCGCGGTGCTTGCAGCTCTCGCAAGCCTGAACGACGACTTCGCCCTCACCGGACAGACACCCTCACAGTCCACCGCAGCCCTCGGCCTTGTCCGCTACGGACTGCGGTCTCCGCCGGAAGTGGCCAGCGACCTGGGATGCGACTACCACCGCGCCCTGGCCCTGCTGAGGCTGGCATTGCGCGAGCGCGCCACTGCCTGAGGTGCAAGCCCGGGTGGTGTCGATGCGGCTATGTCAGCCGTGTTGCTTCAACGCTTCAGCG
>JANMBJ010000062.1:0-11565 GCA_031360335.1 Candidatus Nanopelagicales bacterium | reverse complement strand
TCTGGCGAGGATGAGCGACCATCATGCGCGGCGGAGGTTGCCGCTCCGAGCACGACGTGAGCGGCGTACAGCACGTTCCCGGGAAATGCTCAGCGTGCTCTCAGCGTCCCCTTGCCGTCCCCTGGTGCTGGACGCACCCCTCCGTCGTAGGTTCGTCGGGTGAGCAGGCGACGCGTGTGACGTACAACGACGATGATCAGCGACCCGCGCTGGAGATCAGCCGCCGCGTTGTGCTCGCGTCGATGGCCGCGCTGGCCCTTGCCGCCTGCTCGTCCACCTCGTCGCCCTCGGCCGCTTCCTCCGCACCTGCGACACCGACACCCACGGCATCGGGCACGCCGAGTGACGGTGCCACGCCGGATCCCGGCGCCAGCTCACCCGAGGCACCGACGTCAGCCACTGCGTCGCCATCGACGTCGCGCAGGGCGGGGTCCCCGGCAACCGAGGTCACGCACGGTCCGCGCACGACGCAGGCCGTCGCGCTGACCTTCCACGGTGCGGGAGATCCTGCGCTGGCGCAGCGCATCCTCGCGTCGGCCGAGAGGGCCGGCGCCCACGTCACCATCTTGGCGGTCGGCACCTGGCTCCAGCAGTACCCGACTGTGGCCGACCGGATTCTGCGCGGCGGGCACGAGCTCGGCAACCACACGTTGCACCACCGGCCCATGCGCCTCATGGACGAGGCGACGGCCTACGCCGAGATCGTGGGCGGCCAGCGTCTGGTGCACGCCCACACCACTGCGACTCTGCCGACGTGGTTCCGACCTTCCGGCACCCCGCACGCGACGCCGCACATCCTCGCGGCCGCTGGGCGCGCGGGCTATCGCACGAGCCTGTCGTTCGACGTGGACCCAGCCGACTACACCGACCCCGGCTCGTCGGCCGTCGTGTCGCGGGTGCTCGCCTCCGTCAAGGGGGGATCGATCGTGAGCCTGCACCTCGGTCACGTCGGCACCGCGACCGCGCTGCCGAGGATCCTCGACGGTCTCCAGGCCCGCGGCCTTGCGGCTGTCACGGTGTCTGCGCTGATCCCGGGCGTGAGTCCGTGAGGGGTGCACGTCGTACGCGTGCACTCGTCCTGACGATCGTCGCGACTGCTGCGCTGACCGCCTGCGCGTCGGGGGGCGTGACCGACTCCTCGTCGACCTCGGCACCGACGCCACCGACCCCGTCGGACACGGTGCCGATGCCGATGCCGATGCCGGACAGCTCGTCGTCGCCGACCGACGCCGCCACGCCGGACGCGTCGACGCCGCCGCCATCAACCGATCTGCCGGGCATGCCGGCCCCGCTGGATCCCAGGAACGTGTACGCCGCCGACGGTCCCGGCAAGCTGTCGGCAGTGGTCCGGAACGACCTCTACCGTGTCTATGTGCCGAACACCGGCTCGGACTCGGTGACGGTCATCAACCCGAAGACCTATCGGGTGATCGGGTCGTTCAAGGTCGGGCACCAGCCGCAGCATGTGGTCCCGTCGTGGGACCTGCGCACGCTCTGGGTCAACAACGACCTCGGCAACAGCCTGACCCCGATCGATCCGCGCACCGGCCGCCCCGGCGCCTCGGTGCCGGTGGCAGATCCCTATAACCTCTACTTCACTCCGGACGGCAAGCATGCCGTCGTGATGGCGAGCAAGCTGCACCGGCTCGACTTCCGCGACCCGCACACGATGGCGTTGCAAAAGAGCGTCAACGTCCCCTGCGCGGGTGTCAACCATGCCGACTGGACGGCAGACGGGCGCTTCTTCCTGGTGTCGTGCGAGTTCTCCCACCAGCTGCTCTGGGTCGACACCGAGAAGGAGAAGGTCGTCCGCACCATCGCCCTCCCCGGGATGGCGATGCCGCAGGACGTCAAGATCAGCCCGGACGGCACGACGTTCTACGTCGCCGACATGATGAGCAACGGCCTGTGGGTCTACCGCGTGACGACAGCCGGCCCCCAGTTCGTACGCCTGCTCCACACCGGGCTGGGAGCCCACGGCCTCTATGTCTCCCGAGACGCCACCCAGCTCTTCGTCTCCAACCGCGGTGAAGGCTCGATCTCGGTGGTCGACTTCGCCACCGGTGCAGTCACGGTCACGTGGAAGATCCCTGGCGGTGGCTCCCCGGACATGGGCAACCTCTCGCCCGACGGGAAGACGCTCTGGCTCTCGGGTCGCTACAACAGCGTCGTCTACGCCATCGACACGACCACGGGCGCGCTGCGAGCGAAGATCAGGGTCGGCACCCAGCCCCACGGTCTCACCGTGTGGCCCCAACCCGGCCGATACTCCCTGGGCCACACCGGAATCCTTCGCTGACCCAGGTGGCGGATCAGGTAAGTGCAGTGACAGTGTCCTCGACCAGGTCGGGTGGGCGCGGTCGTGACAGGGCCACGGCGATCGCGTTGGCCGAGACGACGATCGCGATGCCGATCCACTCGTGCAGGTCGAGCAGCTGCCCGAGCAGGACGATTCCGGCGAGCGCCGCGATCACCGGGTTGACGCTCATGAAGACCCCGAAGAACCGCGCGGACACCCGCCGAAGCGCAACGAGGTCAGCGGCGTAGGGGATGGCCGACGAGAGCACGCCCGCGGCGAACGCGTAGACCAGCGGCATCCCGCGAAGCCGTCCTTCGGCGATGAGCACCACGAGCACCGGGAGATAGACGAGCGCCGAGACCGATGTCGCGACGGCCGGTGCCTGGAGCCCGGGAAGCCGACCGCCGAGCAGCCGGTTGAGCAGGATGTAGGACGCCCAGCAGGCCGCCGCGACGAGAGCGAGGGTCAGCCCGAGAAAGTCGCTCGTGGATCCGGGCAGGACGAGCACATAGACCCCGACACCGGCGACCACCGCGATGAGCAGATCGATGCGGGTGCGTGAGCCGGCCAGCGCAACGGCGAGCGGGCCGAGGAACTCCAGCGTGACCGCCAGGCTGAGCCCGATGCGGTCGATCGCGGTGTAGAGCGACAGGTTCATCGTCGCGAACACCGCGGCCAGCAGCAGTGTCGGCCACCACTGCGCCCACGTCATGCGGCGGAACGGTGGTCGAGCCAACGGCACCAGAACCGCAGCGGCCACGATCTGGCGTACGGCGACAACGCCTGCCGGACCGATCGCGGAGAAGGCGTGGGCGCCCGTCGCGGCACCCACCTGGTTGCTCAGTGCACCGGTGAGCATGATCGCGATCCCGCCGAACAGCGACTTCTCAGCGCGGGGCGCCTCGACGTCGGAGGCCGCGGTCGTGTCCACGGGACCACGATGCCGCTGAGCCACCCAGATGCGAAATGCAGCCGGGTTCGACCTTCCTGCGCGGGCCCTGTCCTGCGTTGGGACCTCGACCTCGGTGATCGGGCCTACGGAAGCCCGGCGGTTGCCCCCGACGGCAGCATCCGAGCCACCGTCGACCAGCAGGTGGTGGCCGTCCGAGATCTCGGCGATCGCGGCGAGGTGGTCTGGCAGGCCGACACCGGCGACACGGTGGATGTCTCCACCACCGTGGCGGCTGACGGGACCACGCTCGTCGGCAGCAACACCAGTCGGCTCTATGCCCTCGACGAGTCGGGCCACGAACGCTGGAGCGTCGACCTCGGTTCGTTCCCCTACTCCTCGCCGATCGCCGAACCGCGTGGCCGGGCCTGGATCGGCACCGACGACGGCCTGCTCGTGGGCGTCGACATAGCCTCCGGCCGGGTGCTCCGGCGGATCGACCTCAGCGGCACCCACGACGGCCGCGACGGCATCTGGTCGTCGCCGGTCGAGGACGCCACGGGTCGGTTGTACGTCGGCATGCTCGATGGCGCCGTGCACTCCGTCACTAACTACGGCAGCCTCGGTCTCACGGTCGAGACGGGAACCCAGATCTTCGCGACCGGCGCTCTGACCCAGGACGGCGCCTACGTCGTCGGCAACGAGGCGGGTGTCCTGACGGCCGTGGGCTGACGCTGCCCCGGGCAGCTGAGATGCCGGTCGAGTACGCGGTGTCGGGCGGCTGCGGCGGTCCCGTCATCAGCACGTAAGCGAAACGGGTCGACGTCGTCAGCGTGCAGTGGTTGCCTCGACCAGTGGGCGAGATGCCCGTACCCCCAACGGAAGGACCGCCATGCTGCCCGACTCGGTGCAGACCTTCATCGACTCCGAGGTCGCCGCGAACACCGTCGACTATTCCGATCTGCGCGCTGTCTTCCTCAACGGGTCGCTCAAGCGATCGCCCGAGGTCAGCCACACCGATGCGCTCATCGACATCAGCTCGAACATCCTCCGCGGTGTTGGAGCGCAGGTGGATGTCGTGCGGACGATCGACCACGTGATCCCGCCGGGCGTCTATCCCGACATGCGCGAGAAGGGCTGGCCGGTCGATGACTTCCCGGCCATCTATCGCGAGCTCATCGAGCCTGCGCACATCGTGGTGCTGGCCACCCCCATCTGGCTGGGCGACCAGTCGTCGATGACCCGACTCATCATCGAGCGGCTCTATGGCTGGTCGAGCGATCTCAACGCATCGAGCCAGTGGTCCTACTACGGCAAGACCGGCGGCGTGCTCATCACGGGCAACGAGGACGGCGCCAAGCACTGTGCCGCGCAGATGCTCTATGCGCTGTCCCACATCGGCTTCTCGATCCCGCCGCAGGCCGACGCCTACTGGGTCGGCGAGGCAGGACCCGGGCCGTCGTACCTCGACGACAACCAGGGTGCACGCAACCACTGGACCACGCGCAACACCGTCTTCGCCACGTGGAACCTGCTGCACTCGGCGCGCCGGCTCGTCGATGGTGGAGGGGTCCCGGCCTACGGAAACCGGACCTCCAACTGGGACCTGAGCGACACCACCCATCCCAACCCCGAATACCGCGCCTAGGACATGCGGGCCGGGGGCCAGGCGACATGCATCCGCTGACCGCGTCCCCGGCTCCCTAGACTCAGCGGATTCGAGCAAGGGGAACGACATGGTGCGAGTGGATCGACCTGCTGCCGGTGGACGACGGACCGTGACCTCGTGACCCGCAGTCTCGTGATCCCGCCCAAGGCCCGACCGGGGGACCGCGTCGCGGTCGTATCGCCGTCGTGGGCTGGTCCCGGTGTCTTCCCTGAAGTCCACGAGATCGGGATGCGGGTCCTGCGCGACGACCTCGGACTGATCCCCGTGGAGTATCCGACGACGCGCCGGGTCGATGCGTCACCGCATGAACGTGCCGCGGACCTGATGTCGGCGTTCGCGGACCCGACGATCCGAGCGGTGCTCTCGACGATCGGAGGCGATGACCAGATCACCGTTCTTCCCCACCTCGACCCAGCGGTGTTCCGCTCAGACCCCAAGCCGTTCCTCGGCTATTCGGACAACACGAACATGCTGAACTGGCTGTGGAATCTCGGGATCGTCGGCTATCACGGTGGTTCCACGATGGTCCATCTCGCGCGGCCCGGTGCTCCCCATCCGGTGTCGATGGAGTCGCTGCGGCGGGCCCTGTTCACGACCGACACGGTCGAGATCGAACCTGTCACCGCGTTCACCGATATGCATCCGAACTGGGCTGACCTCACCACCCTCGACGACGCACTGCCCGAGGTGACCGAGCCCGGGTGGGTGTGGCACAACGACGACCTCGTCGTCACCGGCCCGAGCTGGGGCGGCAACCTGGAGACCCTGCACTGGAACCTCGCGGTGGACCGATGGATCCGTCCCGTCGAGGACTACTCCGGCTGCGTGCTGCTGCTTGAGACGTCCGAGGAGATGCCGTCCGGTGACGAGGTCTATCGGATGCTGCGCAACATGGGTGAGCGTGGTCTCCTCACGCAGTTCCCTGCGATCGTCGTCGGCAAGCCCAAGGCCTGGGACCGAGAGATCGGCCAGCCAGAGTCGATACGGGCAGCGTTCCGAGCCGACCAGTACGCCGCCGTACATCGCGCGGTCCGCGAGTATCAACCCGGTGCGCTCGTCGTGTGCGGTCCTGACTTCGGGCACACCGACCCCCAGCACGTCCTGCCCTACGGCGGCCAGATCACCGTCGACGGCCCCCGCAGACGAATCACGGTGACCTACTGAACGGATGCCGCGGTGGCGATTGACCCACATGCTTCCCGTTCACCTGCGCAGCCGCGATAGCCGGTCTGTCGCATCGCCGAAACGATCACAACAGAAGCAGCCACCTCATCGCCGTCCGTACACGGCTGCTCGTCAAATTGAGAGACTCCTGGGCTGGCGTCACGTGGCGGTTGCCCTGACAGATCCAGTGCCGGGAACCCCTAGAATCGTCCCCAGCGGTCACGTTGCCTCGAGGGTTGTCTCACCTTCGTCGCTGTGTCCCGCCCTCGTAGCTCAGGGGATAGAGCATTGGTTTCCTAAACCATGTGTCGCAGGTTCGAATCCTGCCGGGGGCACTCTGTGATGTCTCAGGACATCGCAATAGGCCGGACCAGCGATCTGAAGGTTCGGCCTACTTCTCTGTGGGGCCGGGTGGTGGGTCGGTCGGTTGGTGGTCGCGTCGTGGGTCGATGACGAGGTCGCGCAGGATGTCGCCGGTGGTGGCGTTGACGACGGTGACGTGGAGGTCTTGGACGAGCAGGATGACGTCGGTTCGGGCGTAGGTTCGTCCGACGCCGATATGGCGAAGGCGGCCGGCGACGCGGAGGGTGACGCTGCCGGCTTTGTCGATCTTGTCGCGGTGGGTGCGGTCGTGGGTGTCGGTGCTGCGGTTGCCACTGGGGGTTGCCTTCGGGAGCAGCTCGACGGTCTGCGGCGGGGTCGCTCCAGGGCTCGAGGCCGGGGCCCGTGAGCGCGGCTCGAACCATGCGTAGTGCCGGCGTCGTGTCGGGAGCGGCCGGCGAGTGCACTGAGAGCCGCGATCACCGGGTCCACCGGCTAGCGTCGCACCATGCCGGACCCGATCTTCGAGAACTCTCGGCTGGTCGCGCTGTATGACGTACTCGATGGTGTCCGCGACGATCTAGTCCCCTACCTCGCGATTCTGGATGAGTTCGGCGCGCGGCGGGTCGTCGACATCGGATGCGGCACAGGCACATTCGCCGTTCAGCTCGCGGCACGGGGAGTCGACGTGACAGCAGTCGACCCTGCTGTGGCTTCCGTCCGGGCGGCGATGGCCAAGCCGGGCGCACATCGCGTCCGCTGGGTGCACGGTCTCGTGCTCCACCTGGCGCCGCTGGATGCCGACGCGGCGACGATGACGGGCAACGTCGCTCAGGCCATCACGGACCCAGAGCAGTGGGCGGCAACCCTGCGGGCCAGCCACCACCTGCTCCGGCCGGGAGGGCACCTCATCGTCGAGACCCGCCGACCCTCTGACCGGGGATGGACCAGGTGGAACAGGGCCGACACCTACTGCAGGACATCGATTCCCGGTGAAGGTCTGGTGGAGAGCTGGGTCGACCTGCTCGACGTCGACGAACCCCTGGTGAGCTTCCGCTGGACCTTCCGGTTTCAGCGTGACGACACCGTCCTGACGTCCGACTCGACGCTGCGCTTCCGCGACCTCGACGAGATGACAGCCGACCTGGCCTCAGCCGGCTACACCATCGCCGACACCCGCGACGCCCCTGACCGGCCGGGGCGCGAGGACGTCTACCTCGCGAAAAAACCCTCTTAGCGGCGGAACTTCTCGGCCTTGAGGGCAGACTCCAGACCATCCAGGACGAGGTCCAGGCCGAAGTCGAACTCGTTGCCGTAGTTGTAGCCGGGCTTCATGACGTGCTCCACCGCGAGCTCGGCGAGGTGCGGGAACTCGGCCAGCGGCATCGCGTCGAGGATCGCGCCGGTGACCTCCTGTGTCTCTCCGGTCGTGTCGAAGGGCAGCTGGATCTCCTGGTAGACGAACCCGAAGATGTAGGCGTCGAGCACCGAATAGGCATGTGCCGTCAGAGGAATCGAGAACCCGCTCCTGCGCAGGCAGCCCAGCACGGCATCATGATGGCGCAGGGTCGCCATCCCCGGAGTCGCCCGTGACTCGATCACGGTGACGGCCCAGGGATGACGAGTCAGCGCGGCACGCATCGAGTGTCCGCGCACCCGCAGCGCCGCCTTCCAGCCCAGGTCGGTCGGTGGGAGCTCCATCTCGGCGAAGACGACGTCGATCATCCCGTCGAGGATGTCGCTCTTGTTGGCCACGTGGTGGTAGAGCGACATGGCCTCGACGCCGAGCTCCTGTGCGAGCCGGCGCATGGTGAGCGATGCCAATCCATCGGCGTCCGCGAGCGCCACTGCTGCCTCGAGCGCTCGTTGCCGGGTGAGGGCTGGGCGCACCGCTGCGACCACTGTCTTTGATCTCGTCACGTCGTCCCCTCGATGCCGTGCTCGGCGCCGTGGTTCCGGCTGCAGGTTGCACGACTTACGCCGTAAGGCTACAGTTTCTGATACAGCCTTACAACGTAAGACGACCTGACGGCGTGGCGGAGCACCCGATCCCACGGCAGGCACCTCGAGAGGACAACCCATGGGCACGACGCCCCGCACCACCGGTCAGACCCCGACTCCGGTCGCCGGATCGACCCTGCGCATGCAAGCGGTCGTGCAGTCTGCGTACGGCGATGCCGACGTCCTGCGCGTCGCCCAGGTCGCGCGTCCGACCATCTCCGACTCCGAGGTGCTGGTGCGCGTGCACGCTGCCGGCCTCGATCGTGGCACCTGGCACCTCATGACCGGGACGCCGTACGCCGTGCGCCTGGCCCTGGGGCTGCGCGCCCCTCGCCAGCCGATCGTGGGCCGCGACGTCGCGGGGACGGTCGAGCAGGTCGGCGCGTCGGTGACCCGGTGTGCTGTCGGTGACGAGGTGTTCGGCATCTGCAACGGGTCGTTCGCGGAGTTTGCCGCCGTGCGCGAGAGCAAGCTCGCCCTCAAGCCTGCGCGATCGACCTTCGCGGAGGCCGCATCACTGGGGATCTCGGGCAGCACGGCTCTTCGAGCGGTCGTCGACTCCGGCCGGGTGGTCCCTGGACAGCGGGTGCTCGTGATCGGTGCCTCGGGCGGAGTCGGTTCCTACGCAGTGCAGATCGCCAAGGCCTTCGGTGCCGAGGTGACGGGAGTCTGCAGCACCGGAAAGGCCGAGCACGTGCGATCACTGGGTGCAGACCACATCGTCGACTACACCCGCGAGGACTTCGCAGACGGGCAGGTTCGCTACGACCTCGTTCTCGACATCGGTGGCAGCTCGCGCGTCTCGCACCTGCGCCGAGCACTGACCACGCGGGGCACGCTGGTGCTCGTGGGCGGCGAGGGCGGTGGCAACCTCACGGGTATGGGTCGCCAGCTGGGTGCAGCCGCGCTCTCGCCGTGGGTGAGTCAACGGCTCACGTTGCTCACGCCCAAGGAGAGCCATGAGTCGCTCGAACGCCTTGCCGGACTGGTCGACACAGGCTCGGTGACACCGGCGATCGACCGCACGTTCGCGTTGGGCCAGGCCGCAGAAGCTATGCGGATGCTCGTGTCCGGGCAGGTGCGCGGCAAGCTCGCCATCACCGTGGTCGATCCGCACTGACGCCGACGAGCAGGTGCGCCTGTGCCCGCGGTCAGGTTCGTGGCGCCTGCCGCACGGCGCACCTCATAGGGTGACGACGTGGCGTCAACGTCGGAGGCAGCAGAAGTGCACGCCCGGATCGACGCCGTCCTCGCTGCTGACGAGCGACTGCTCATCGAGATGCGCCGCGACCTGCACGCGCACCCCGAGCTCAGCCACCGTGAGACCGCGACCACGACGTGGATCGAGCAGCACCTGCGCGACCTGGGGCTCTCACCGACGCGCCTCCGGGTCGGCACCGGCCTCGTCTGCGACATCACGATCGGTGCTCCGGACGATGGCGCTCCGGTCGTCGCGCTGCGGGCGGACATCGACGCGCTCGCGATGCCCGATGAGAAGGACGTCGGCTACCGGTCTCAGGTCGACGGCGTCGCCCACGCCTGCGGGCACGACGTGCACACGACTGCAGTGCTCGGAGCAGCTCGCGCGCTCGTCTCCGTGGCGGCCGATGCCGGCGTATCGGGCACGGTGCGCCTGGTGTTCGAGCCGGCGGAGGAGTCGGTGCCCGGAGGAGCTGTCGACGTCCTCGCCGAGGGCCACCTCGAGGGCGTCGTGGGTATCTTCGGCTTGCACTGTGATCCCAAGATCGACGTCGGCCAGGTGGGCACGCGGGTCGGAGCGCTCACGTCGGCGGCCGACCTCGTCGAGGTCACCATCCGCGGACCCGGTGGTCACACTGCCCGTCCGGAGCGCACCGTCAACCTCGTCGCGCTGCTCGCGCGGCTCGTGACCGAGACGCAGGGCGTCATCGACACCCTCACCGACGGCCCGGGCGCCCTCCGTGTCGTGTTCGGTGCCGTGCACTCTGGTGACGCGGCAAACGTGATCCCGTCGCACGGACTCGTACGCGGCTCGTTGCGCACGCCGGACCACGACGTCTGGCTGCGTACTCCCGATCTGATCCTGAAGGCAGTCGACCAGGTGCTGAGCAGCACGGACGCGTCCTGGGAGATCGCGCACCGACGCGGGGTGCCGCCCGTTGTTAACGACGCGGCGATGACTGCGGTGCTCGACACCGCCGTACGCGACGCGCTCGGCCCCGGCGGAGCAGCGGAGACGCAGCAGTCGTGGGGTGGCGACTCGTTCGCGTGGTACCTCGAGCGCATTCCTGGGTCCTATGCGCGCCTCGGCGTGCACGACCCTGACTCGACCCGCCCGCGGCTCGACCTGCACGCCAGTACGTTCGACGTCGACGAGCGTGCCATCCGGCACGGCGCAGCAGTCCTCGCTCTCGCAGCCCTGGGGGCGCTGCGCTCGTCGACGACCTAGCCAGCCGTTGCTGCCGAATCTGTTGTGGAACCCTCCCCTTCAGCAGCAGATACGCCAGCAAGGCGGGTCCGGTCAGATCGGGGACCAGGTGTGCACGGGCTCGTTGCTGTGCATCCGCTCGACGTACTCCTTCGTCATGATGCGCAGCGCCTCGTCGCGGTGCAGCCCCGTCCTCTCGAGCCGCCGGACGGCTTCGACCTGCCAGGTGGCCCCGTTGCGGCCGGTGGTGCAGCGACCCTCGATGATGGCGAGCAGTCGCTCGCGGATCGCGTCATCGACTCCCCAGTCCTTCAGGCCCTCGTGAGCCAGCGGCAACAGCTTGCGCAGAGCGAGCTCGCTCACCGGCACTTCGCCGCTGCCGGGCCAGAACACCATGGCGTCGATCCCGAGCATCGCCGCGTTGGTGAAGTTCTCCTCCGCCGTCGCGAACGCCATCTGCGACCACACCGGGCGATCCTGCGCTGCGAGCATGCGAAGCGCACCGAAGTAGAGAGCGCCGTTGGCGAGCATGTCGACCACGGTCGGTCCGGCGGGCAGCACCCGGTTCTCCACGCGCAGGTGGGGCACGCCGTCGTGGATGTCGTAGACCGGCCGGTTCCAGCGCCAGACCGTGCCGTTGTGCAGTCTGAGCTCATGCAGTGCCGGGGTGCCGCCCGCCTCGAGCACCGCCATGGGGTCCTCGTCGTCGATGATCGGCAGGAGAGCGGGGAAATACGACGTGTTCTCCTCGAACAGGTCGAACACGCTGGTGATCCAGCGCTCGCCGAACCACACGCGCGGGCGCACGCCCTGAG
>JANMBJ010000057.1:0-5956 GCA_031360335.1 Candidatus Nanopelagicales bacterium | reverse complement strand
GCACGCGCGAGTCCGCCGACGTACGCCTCACCACAACCCCCCGACCCCCTCACCCCGGGTGTTTGTGGGCCCGGGGGTGGGGCCGGGGGGGGGTAACCACCCCTGGCACAATCACCCCGCGAGTCTGGGGTCTGGGGTTGGGGGTCTGGGGCTTGGGCTAGGGGGTGGTGGTGAGGCGTAGGTCGGCGGACTCTCGGGTGCGGTCGAGGTGGTGCCACTGGTCCTCGTCGCGCTGCCACGACGTCATCTGGGCGCGAAGCTGCTCGCCGTCTCGGGAGAGCACCCGCGCGAGACGAACGCCCGGATCGGCCTCGAGCCAGATCGAGAGCACCGCGTGCTCGCGCAACGCGGCTGCGGCCAGTCCGACGCCCTCAAGGATCACGACGGGGTGCGCCGCGACCTCGACGTCGCCGCCCCAGCGGCCAGCGTGCCAGTCCCACGTCGGGTGCGACCCGGGGCGGCCATCACGCCACGGATCGAGGAGCCAGGTGCCCAGGCGTTGCGCGAGCAGTCCGAAGGCGTGCACGCGGTCGGGAGCCGCAGCCACGACGCCCCAGCCCTCGTAGACCTCGTCGCCGTGCACCACCGGCACGCTGCCGATCCCCGGTCGCTCGGCCGTCAGGGCCGTCGCAAGGTCGGCTGCGAGCGAAGTCTTGCCGGATCCGGCCGGCCCGTCGACGCATACGATGCGTACCGGCCCGACGAGCGGCTCGCAGCCGAGAACCCTTGCAGCCCACGAGGTATCGAGCGGCGAAACCCAGGCGGACGAGTGCGGCACCGACGACGTCACCGAAGGTAGTAGGCGGTGCCGGTGACCTCATACGCCGACACGACCCACGGATCGGTGGCCGGCGCGGCAGGGCCGTGGGCGACGGCGACGTGCACCTCGCGCGAGGCCAGCGACGGCGCCGGCGCGGGCGCGGGCGTGACGTAGCAGCCGTGCTCGTTGGGGATGCTCCACGGTCCGTCGGCGATCGACGCCGTCTCGTCCAGGAACGCGAAGCGCGCACGTGCCTTGGACGCGTTGTCGACGTCGGTGCACGCGACGAGCAGGACGTCGGCGTACGCGCGGACCGACGGCGGCAGCCGCAGCGAGACGCCGATCACCGTCGACGGCGCCTCGAGGCTCAAGCCGTCCTCGCCGTACGGCGAGATGCTCCCCGACAGCAGAATCGTCGGGGCCGATGCTGCTCCCACCACGACGTCGAACGTGGTGAGCCGGACCCGCTGGGACGACACCACGATCGCGGTGCTGCTGGAGACTGCCGGTCCCTCGCCTCCGCGCGCGGTGACGACGAGTCGATAGCGACCGGCTGCCACGACACGGTGCCGAGCAGTCGTGCCCTTCCATACGGCGCGTGCCACCGACCGCCGCGAGAGCTTCGTCGACCACACGATGCCGTGAGCCCCCACGATCTTCATCGTGAACGTCGACGGCACCGTAGCTGTGGCTCGGATGGAGACGGTGTCGAGATAGCGGTCGCGGTAGGGGTAGACGGCGGCCGACGACAGCAGGATCGACGGTCGGCTCGCCCGGCTGGAGGACACCTGGACCGACATCGTCGAGAGCACGGTCGGCGTCGACGTACGACCACGGAGCAGCACCTGGACGTGATAGCGGCCGTAGGCCACGCGCCGGGCGCGCTGGTCGAGCCCGGTCCAGACGAATGCCCACGCGCGGGTCGTCCCGAGCGGCACTGCCCGGACGACATGCCGGTGGATGTCGAGGATCCTGATGGACCCGTTGGTCGTGACGTTCGACGACGCGGTGACGCGCACCGAGTCCTGGAAGCCGTCGCGCAGCGGCCGCAGCGTCGTCCCGGAGATCGCGGCTGCCTGGGCCAACGACACGACGGCTCTCACGGTCGTCGGGCTGTAGACGCCGAGTCCAGTGACGTTCTTCGCTGCGACGCGCACCTCGTAGGAGCCGGCCGCGAGCAACGTCGGCCATCCGACAGCGACCGAGGTGCCGGGCGCGACAACGAGGCACTGAGGATCTGCCGGTGTCGTGCGCACGGCGCAGGACCAGGCGCCGCTCCCGACGAGGCGGTACTCCACGGAGTAGTGGGTGATCAGGTCACCGCCGTCGCTCGGCATGGTCCAGCTGATGGCCAGGCGCTCGACACCGCCGGTGACCGTTGGCGCCGCCGGTGACTGTGGGCGTGTGTGCAGAGCGGGCTGTACGGGTCCCGTCGCGACAAGGGGGCTGGAGCCGTTCTCGACGCTGACGGCGGAGACCCGGAACCAGTAGTCGGTGTCGTCGACGAGACCGGTCACCTGCAGCGAGCTCGCGGTCGTGGACCCGACGGTGGAGTAGGTCACGCCGTCGGGGCTCTGCTCGACGAGGTAGCTGAGGTCGTGGGCCAGGACGTTGCCCCCGTCGTCGCCGGGCGTCCACGACAACGTGACGGCCCCGTTCGCAGGCTGGGTCACGAGGGCGGTCGGCGGGAGCGGAACGAACCGGGGCAGTGGCTTCTGCAGGTCGAGGATCCCTTGACCGCACCGGCCATCCGAGCACCCGCTGCCCGTGGCGAAGGGCTGCGTCAGGCCGGACAGGAGGGCGGCGACATTCGCAGGTGAGTAGGGCGTACGGCCGACGCGCAGCGACTGGAGGAGGGCGGCGGCAGCAGCGACGTGCGGGGTCGCCATCGAGGTGCCGGCGTACCACGCGTAGCCCGGGTGCCTCGGTGACGTGGTGCCGGTGTTGACGGTCGAGAGGATGTCGGCGCCCACCCCGGCGTCGCTGCCGCCGGGCGCGGAGATGACGGTCGAGCCGGGTACCACGCCGTAGTCGGAGAAGGATGCGCGTGCGCCGCCGCGCTCCGTCGCGACGACATCGATGACGCCTGAGCAGTCGGCCGGGTTGGATCCGGTGCCGGCCGAGGTGGAGGTGATCGAGCTGCCATCGTTGCCGGCGGCCACCACCACGGTGGTGCCGTGCGCGACGGCGTAGGTGATGGCGTCCTGCGTCTCGGTGTCGCACGGCCCCGCGGCACCCAGCGACAGGTTGATGACGCTCGCAGGGGTCGGGTTGACGCCGGCGGGGTTCCCGGAGCCGGGCCCAAGACCGTCACCTGCGGCCCAGCGGATCGCGTCGACGATGTCGGAGGTGTAACCGCCGCACTTGCCGAGCACGCGCAGCGCTTGCACCTTCACAGCCGGCGCGACCCCGCTGATGCCCATGCCGTTGTCCTGCTTCGCGACGATCGTGCCCGCGACGTGCGTGCCGTGCCACGAGCTGGCGTCGGGGGTGCAGCCCTCGCTCGCGAAGAATCCGCTCGACGCCTCGGAGGCTGAGACCCAGTCACCGGGGTCGGCGGGGTTCGGGTCGCGACCGTTGCCGTCGTTGGCCGTGAAGAAGTGCGTGCCCCCGGCCCACGCGTCGCCGGAGACGAAGTCGTAGCCGGGCACGGTCTGGCCGGTGAGCTCCGGGTGGCTGGTGATGCCGGTGTCGAGGACAGCGACGACGACCTCCGGCCGGCCTCGGGTGCGCGCCCACGCTGCGGGTGCCTTCGTCGAGAAGCCGCCACCGGGAGCAGCCGACGCCGAGTCCCACAGGTCCCACTGCTGCCCGAAGTAGGGATCCGCGGTGACGACCGGGCTGGCGGTGCCGAGCGGCTTCATGAGGAGGTCGGGCTGGGCGTAGGCCACGTCACCTCGCGCCGTGAGGGACCGCGCGATGCGCCACGCCTCGTCGATCGACACGGGTGAGGAGAGGGCGACGAGCGAGGACCCCGACCCGAGGCGTCGTACGACGGTGGCCCCCGAGACGCCCGCGAGACTCCGCGCGGCGGAGGTGATCGAGCCGGTGGCGGTGCGGCCTGCGGTGGTGCGGACGATGAGTCGACGGACCGGCGGCTGGATCGGTGCCGGGAGGGCAGTGGCCAGCGCGGCAGCGTCGGCACGGCTCGCTGCGGTCATGGAGGCTACGGCCGCGCGGCGCGGGGTCGACGGCACGACGGGGACAGCCGCCGCCGGTGCGGGCAGGAGTGCCACGGTGAGCGCTGCGGCAGCCAGAGCGGCCGTCGCCACCACTCGGGTCACACGATGCTCCCTGGCTCGAGGCGTCACCAGGTCGGTGCGCAGAGCCATGGTAGGTGCGCCGCCGCCCTGGAGGGGGAGTCCGTGAGTGAGGCGGGGCCGTCGAACCTGCTGAGGCCAGGACACGCGCCCGCCCGGCAGTTAGGTTCGTCCTGCCGGACCGAACGAGAAGGAGTCACCATGGGCCCGTCACCGGTCGACAACGGTCGCGACGACCTCGGCAAGGTGCTCGTCCGCACCGCAGCCGCACTCGCCGCCGAACCATGGGAAGAGCTGCGTGGGATCGACGGCGCCACGCACAAGGTGCTGTGGCAGCACGGGGCGGTCGTGATCGGTCTCATCAAGGTGGAGGCGGGCAGCGCGAAGCCCGAGCACACCCACCACGGCGCTCATCACCACATGTTCATCACCCGTGGGTCCTGCGTGATGCTCGGCGAGCGGGTCGACGAGGGCTCCTATGTCTACGTCCCACCTGGTGTCGCACACGCGGTGAGCGACGTCGGTCCTGAGGGCGTGGAGTTCTTCTACACCTACCGTCCGATGGAGCTCGTCGGTCCCGCGGACGACGACGACTACGTCGCCGGACCTGTGTGACGACGTTCGCTGCCTGCTTCGGCGTACGCCGGGCAAGCCCATGACGCGGCCAGTAGGTTGCCTGCGTGACCAAGAACGCGAGCAAGAAGCCCGCCCGGATGCCCGTGCGTGACGAGGCCGACGGGACTCTCACCATGAGCAAGAAGGACTACGATCGCGAGCTGTCACGCCTGCAGACCGAGCTTGTCGCCATGCAGGAGTGGATCCGCGCCAGTGGCCAGCGCCTCGTCGTCCTCATGGAGGGCCGTGACACGGCAGGCAAGGGCGGCATCATCCGCCGGATGACCTACGAGATGAACCCGCGCTACTGCCGCGTCGTCGCACTGCCGGCGCCGACCGAGCGGCAGCGGACCCAGTGGTACTTCCAGCGCTATGTCGCCGAGCTTCCGGCGGCCGGTGAGATCGTCATCTTCGACCGCTCCTGGTACAACCGCGGGGGCGTCGAGCGAGTCATGGGCTTCTGCACCGACGAGGACTACGAGTACTTCATGCGGGTCTGCCCGATCCTGGAGAAGACGCTCGTGCGTGACGGCATCATCCTGGTGAAGTACTGGCTCTCGATCTCGGATGAGGAGCAGCGCAAGCGGTTCCAGTCGCGCATCGACGACCCGGCGAGGCGCTGGAAGCTCTCGCCGATGGACGTCGAGGCCCAGGCCCGCTGGGTGGACTACGCCGAGGCGAAGGACCAGATGTTTGCCTACACCGACACCCGGGAGAACCCGTGGTACGTCGTCGACGCCGAGGACAAGAAGACGGCGCGTCTCAACCTCATCTCGCACCTCCTCTCGCTCGTCCCCTACCAGCCGATCGACCACGACGAGATCGTCCTGCCGCCCAAGCAGGAGCGGGCCTACGTGCGGCCGCCCATCGACAGTCAGACCTTTGTGCCGCCGCGCTATCGGGTCGAGCGCTGACCTCTCGGGTCTGCGACCTCCGCGTGGCCGGACGAGCAGCGTCCCTGACTCTCCGCGGGTTCGAGACTCGGCTCAGAACCGCTGCCTGTGCCTGCGCGCTGCGGCGTGCATCCGGTGTCCGCGGCGAGGCGTAGGGCCGGGTGCGGCATTGCACGACCGATGCTCGCCGAACGCCGCACCCTTCGACCCAACGACCGATCCACTGCCGGAGCCGCCCATGAAATCGCCCCTGCCGACCCTCGCCACGACCGCTCTGGCGCTTGTCGCCGCCGCCGTGCGCGTGCCGGCAGGCGAAACGCAGAAGATGTGGACCGCCGGCTCGGGAGAGATCACCTACGAGTGCCGCGAGAAGAAGGACGCTGCGGGCCAGCACGACTGGGCGTTCGTCGGCCCTGTCGCCGCGCTGA
>JANMBJ010000004.1:0-2691 GCA_031360335.1 Candidatus Nanopelagicales bacterium | reverse complement strand
CACGTCGCGCTGGCCGTCGACGCTGATCCCGACAGCGACGTAGCCCGGTCGGTTGGCGATCTGCCTGTCGCGGATGTTCAACATGACCGCGGCAATCAGCAGCCACCGGGTAAACCGCGTCCAGTGGCCGCGAGGACCGGGCAGTCATCGCCGCGAGGACAGCGTCGGTGACTTTGGAGACCAGCTCGCTGGAGACCTCCGTGCCGTAGATGTCGGACAGGTGGTTGGTGATGTCCCCGGTGGTCATCCCCTTCGCGTAGAGGAAGATCACCTCCTTGTCGAAGCCGGCCAGGCGACGGGCACGCTTGGGGACCACCGCCGGCGTGAACGTGCCGGCTCGGTCCCGGGGGACCTCGATGCGGACCTCACCGATGTCGGTACCGACGGTCTTGGAGGTCGTTCCGTTGCGGGAGTTCCGGCTACCGTGACCGGAGGATCGTGCCGGTCGTACCCCAGGTGCTCGGCCATCTCCACCTGCATCGCGGTCTCCAGGCAGCAGCCTCCGTGCCAACGGGGAGGGTGCCAGGAGGAACATCTTCGTCACGGTCTTGATCAATTGGGACACTTAGCAGCCTACGCCCGGCTTGCAAGCGGCCCCGACCTCAAGGGGCACTGGACGAACGTGGCCGCCGAGCTGGGCGAAGCCGTCGGTGCGGGTGCAAGCGCGGCCCAGACCGATACTGCCCCCGGTTTTGGAGGCTGGCGATGAGGCCGTCATGATATCGCGGAAGTTTCACTGAGGCGGCGCGCACCTCACCGGTGCGGGGCGTAGCCCTTGTTCACCTGGTTGCGGCGGCGGGGCTGTACGTTGGCGCGGTTGTCCGACTCGACCACCGCCGACCCGCGGCCTGGAGATGTGATGGCCCAGTTTTCGACCCGACCCGTGCAGGTGCTTATGGATGTGGACACCGGCGTGGATGATGCCTTCGCCCTGCTCTTCGCGGCCAGGCACCCCGCCATCGATTTGCTCGGCGTCACCTGCGTGGACGGCAACGTCGCCGTCGACCAGGTGGTCGCGAACACCCTGCTGGTCCTGGACGCCGCCGGTGCCTTCGAGGTTCCAGTGGCGCGCGGGGCCGAGCGTCCGTTGCTCAACGAACCCAGGTACGCGCCGGAGTACCACGGCCAGGACGGTCTCGGCGACCTCGGTCTCGCGCCCTCGGTCCGCACGAATGTCGACGTGCACGCGGTCGACTTCCTCCACCGGACGCTGTCCCATGCACCGGCCCCGGTTGTGGTCATCGCGCTGGCGCCGCTGACCAACATCGCCCTGCTGCTGCGCATGTACCCGCGAGTTGTGGAGAAGATCGAGCGCGTGGTGCTGATGGGCGGCGCGGCCGGCCAGGGCAACGCGACCCCAACGGCCGAGTTCAACGTCTGGCATGACCCCGAGGCCGCGGCAGTCGTCTTCAGTAGCGACATCCTCACGACCATGTACGGGCTGGACGTTTATTATGACGTCAACGTTTCGGCCGACCAGGGCGAAGCGCTGGCACGGTCGCACGATCCGGCCGCCCAGCTCGCCGGGGGGCTCATCGGTCACCAGAGGAGGATGCTCGCCGAGCAGGGCGATGCCGGTGCGCTGGTCACCCTCGGCGACTACGGCGCGGTGGCGACTTTCCTCGACCCAGATGGGGCGACGCTCGAGCGGGCACCGGTCGCAGTGGTCACGTCGCCGGGGCTGTGCCGTGGGCAGACCGTCGTCGATCTGCGCACGGACCGTCACGTCGCCGAGCAGGACCGCCAGCTCGAGGGGGGCCGGCTCGTCGATGTGGTCACGGCCGTCGACGGCGACCGTTACGCAAGCTTGTGGCTCACCACGCTCGGGTACTTGGGGAGCGCGGATGTTTGAGGTGTGGGTGGTGGGATCGCTGAACATCGACCTGGTGGCCAGCGTCGAGCGCTTCCCGCGCCCCGGGGAGACGCTGACCGGTCGCGACTTCCACCGTCGCCCAGGCGGAAAGGGTGCCAACCAGGCCGCGGCGGCCGCAGCGGCGGGTGCGCCCGTCCGGATGATCGGCTGCGTCGGCGACGACGGCGCCGGCCGGGCGTACCGGGACGCGCTGGGCCGGCGAGGCGTCGACACGAGCGCGGTCCTTGTCCGGCAAGGAGTCCTGACCGGTCATGCCGTGATTCTGGTGGATGACCGCGGTGAGAACAGCATCGTGGTGATCCCGGGCGCCAACGCCCTGCTGGCACCGGCGGACGTCAACCGGCTGCGGCCCGCACTGGGGGATGTCGTGATGCTGCAGCTTGAGACTCCGGTGGAGGTGGTCGGCCGGGCGGTGGCGATGGCCAAGGAGGCCGGCGCGAGGGTGCTGCTCAACCTTTCGCCGTTCCAGCGGCTCGCTGACGACCTTCTGGGGGCGTGCGACGTGATCGTGGTCAACGAGACCGAGAACGCCCAGCTGGAGGCTAGCGGGACCAGTCACCCTTCCGTCGTCGTCACGCGGGGGCCCGACGGCGCGAGCTGGGGCGACGCGCAGGCGTCAGCGCAGCCCGAACGGGTGGTCGACAGCACGGGGGCGGGCGACGCTTTCGCGGGTGCTTTGGCCGCGGCGGTCGCGGCGGGGCACGACCGCGTGACCGCGTTACAGCAAGCGGTCCTGGCCGGCGCGAGAGCGGTCGAGCACGAGGGAGCTCAGGACTGGGAGCTCTGAGCGGACACGTTCTGAGCGGACACGTTGGCTG
>JANMBJ010000454.1:0-6399 GCA_031360335.1 Candidatus Nanopelagicales bacterium | reverse complement strand
CGCGGTGTGGCCCGACGGGAACGACGTCGACACCGGTCGGCGCACCGATCGAGACGCAGGCACGTCCGTGCCTTGCGACGGCACCGGGCGGCGGCGGTTGACGGCGGGCTTGATGGCCAGGTTGGTGACCGCTGATGCCATGCCCACGGCGAGGATGCCCTGCAGCGCGGCGCGGCGACCTCGCCTACCGTGCGACGTCGCGAGACCGGCCGCGATCACGAACCACAGCCTCGAGTAGTTGGCCGATTCGGACACGGCGACCACCCACCGATCCAGCTGTGGGGTCGAGGTGTCCGCGATCGCGTCGAACACCGCGTGGTCCAGTGCACGCAGCTCCTGGCGCATCTCGGTCGACCAGCACGACGAGAGCGCACTGCCCTGGGGACCACCCTCTGGCACTGGACCTCCTACGAATCAGCGCCCCAGCGGGTGATGGTCTGCGCGCCGGCACCGTTGTTCCGGTGCAACCCGGTTCCGCCAACGCCCTGAGCACCATGCCTACGACGGCGCAGCGGATGACGACGACCTCGACGCACCATGGCGACACCTACCAGTCCTACACCCAGTCCCGCTCGGTCGGTCACCCCGCGGCCTCCGGAGGCCACTGAGGGTGACCGAGTGGAGCCGTCGATCCGTGCAGGCATCGTCGACAGCTCGCAGTCGTCGTCACCGGTCCGCGCATGAGAACCTGCGGGTGTGACGCTTTCTGTGGGCCTGGTGGCCATGCGGCGCAGCTATCCGCCGGGATGTGCCACGTCCGGTGGCGAGCGACCCCGCGTTCTCGCCCGACGTCTGCGTGGCCGCGAGGTTCAGACCGCGGCCCGCTCCGCTGCCGCCTTGAGCTGGTGCAACCAGGCCACGAGCGACGTATCGAGCATCGACGTCATCCCGGCGACGTCCGCCTCGACGGGGGCGCCGGCGAAGGACTCATACGTCTCGACGTGCACACCGACGTCCGTGGGGGTGAAGAGCCACTCGTGGATGCCTGTGATACCCCCGGCCACGCCGCCCCAGAGAATCCGCTGCTGGGGCTCGACCACGTAGATGGTCGAGGTGACGGGGAAGCCATAGCTCTCCCAGTCGAACTCCGACCCAGGCGCGAACGGACCCTCGAGTCGTGCTGAGGTCATGTCGGAGTTCCAGCTGCTCCAGGCGTTGACGTCGACATGGTGGTTCCAGACCACGTCGTGCGGCGCCAGGATCTCGACCTCGTGGTGAGCCACCACGGGGGCGTCGACGTCGATCACTCGCGGGAAGCTCATGACTCGACACCAGCGTCGGCGGTGGTGGCGAGCGTGAGTCGGCTCTCGTGGAAGGTCATGGGCTTCTCCTCATCAGATAGAGACGGAACCGATCCGTTCCGTTTCATGCACAGTAATCGCTACACGAGACGGAACGCAACCGTTCCGTCTCGTGTAGCGTGAGCGCATGACCAGCCCTGACGTGACGCCCCCGCTGCCAGCTCGCGCGCGAGTGCTGCAGGGCCGAGTCACCGCCGCCATCACCGCCGCCTTCTTCGAGGAGCTCGCGGAGGTGGGCTACGGGCAGCTGTCGGTGGACTCCATCGTTCGCAGGGCGGGGGTCGGCAAGGCTGCGATCTATCGTCGCTGGCCCACGAAGAACGCCATGGCAGTCGCGCTGATCTCCGACGTTGCGGTGCGCGGTGACCTCGTGCCCGACACGGGCACGCTCCGCGGTGACCTGGTAGCGCTGTTGAACCAGCTCAGCGCCGCGATGCGCCATCCGCTCGCCAGCCGGATCATCCCCGCTGTCGTCGCCGAAGCGGGCCGCGACCCCGAGCTGGAACGCGTGCTGCGCGACACCATCGAGATACCGCGCCGTGCAGGCGTCGCCGACATCGTGCACCGGGCCATCGCCCGCGGGGAGCTCCCCGACGACTGTGATGTCGAGCTCGCCCTCGACCTGATCGCCGGCCCGCTCTACTGGAGACAGCTGGTACGTCGGCGCGACCTCGACGCCGCAGGTATCGAGCGCCTTGCCCCCGGACTGGCTGTTGCCATGGGCGCCATCCACGACCCGGGGTGACGGCAGTCCGGAGTGTGCCGCGGCGCGCGACGGACTCGCGTACCTCCGAGTCACGAGGACGACCGAGACCCGCGGGATCACCATGCGGTCGCATGGCCCGTATCTGACTGCCTCACACCAGGAGTGCGCCGCCGTCGACACCGATGACGGTGCCTGAGGTGTAGGTCTGGGTCATGCAGTGCAGGAACGCACCGGCGACGCCGCCGACCCCGCCCACGCGTCCGACAAGCAACGTGTCCGCGACAGCGGAATAGAAGTCGGCTTGCTCGCCCGCGTCCATCGCCGACCAGGTCGGGCTCCTCAGCACCCCTGGTGCGACCGCGTTGACGCGCACCGGTGCGAGTTCCACGGCGAGCGCTCTGGCCAAGGACGTGACTGCTCCCGACACGCTCGCGCCCAGGGCCCAGCCTGCACCGGGTCGGGAGGCCGCACTGCCGGAGGTCAGGGTGATGGCAGCGTGAGACGACAGATGTGGCCCGACGGCGTGTACGGCATTGAGGGCACCGAGGAAGCGAATGTCGAAGAAGGCACGCGCACGGGTCAGATCCAGGTTGTCGACGGTCATCATCGACAATGGCTCCCCGGCCGTGTAGACGAGCTGGTCGACCGGTCCAGCGTCGACGAACAGGTCGCGCAGGGACGCGATGTCCAGCACGTCGACGGTCCGGCCCGCCGCGCCCGTTCCCAGAAGGGACAGCGCCGTGTCGACGCTTGACTGGCGGCTGGACGCGATCGTGACTCGTGCTCCTTGGCTCTGCGCCAGGCGGGCCACGGACAATCCGATCCCCGAGGTTCCCCCGATGATGACGACACTCTGGTCCTGCAGGCTCATGACGACCTTCTCCATTCCTAGGACGGGCAGCAGAACGCATCCCTCGCCAGCCCATCGTGAGGGCGACCCGGCAGGGTCAACCTGAGTCACACGACCCTCTGAGCCGCTGCTGCATGGCGAGGGCCTCAGGGACCGGTTCGGGCCGATCACGCGGTGCACGGTCGCGCGCCTGAGGCGCACGCCCGGGACACCCCTACGGCATCGCACGCCCCGCACCCAACGTCGCCGGCCGATGAGCCGGTTCCGAGCTTGACGGCAGAAGTGGCGATGGTGGACATGAGTTCTCCTCGTCGTGGGCCGTGCCCTTGTCGGGGCCGAGAACAATCACGGGGCAGGCAGCGCACCCGTTCAGTCGTCGGTCATCAGTGACATCGATGTTTCGGCCGCTCTGCGATCAGGCCGGTTGGACCGAGTCCTCGGTGGTGCGCGCGAGGACACCGAGCAGGAACCGGAGGATCGAGGCCGCGGCCTCGTCTGCGTGCGCCTCCAGGAGGAAGTGGCCGCCGTCGAGCAGCTCGACGACGGCGTCTGGGGAGTCGGCCTTGAACGCTTCAGCTCCTGCGGGAGCGAAGATCTGGTCGTGCCGGCCCCACACGGCCAGAACGGGCACGCCGGAGTCACTCAGCCATGCGTGCACCTCGGGGTAGAGCGCCACGTTGGTGGGGTAGTCGCGGAAGAGCTTGAGCTGCACCTCCACGTTGCCCGGCCGTCGCGTCATGACGTCGTAGTCGTGGTGCCAGGATTCCGGGCTCACGAGGCTCACGTCTGGTTCGCCCTGGGTGTACTGCCAGCGGAACGCGTCCAGGGTGAGCGCCGCCCGCATCGGACCCTCGTTGTCGTCGTTCGGGTCGTCGGCGTAGCGCCAGAGAGGTCCCCAGAACTCGGGCACGAAGCCGTCGACGTAGGCGTTTCCGTTCTGGGTGATGACGGCGGTGATCGACGCCGGATGGCGGTGCGCGAGCCGCCATCCGACCGGTGCGCCGTAGTCCTGCACGTAGATCGCGAGCTGTGTGATGGCGAGGTTTTCGAGCAAGGCGTCGACGATGTTGCTGAGGGCGGCGAAGGTGTAGTCGAACTCGTCCACTTGTGGCGAGTCGGACAGACCGAACCCCAGGTAGTCGGGAGGACGACGTGATAGCTGTCGGCCAGCAGCGGCATCAGGTCGCGGAACATGTACGAGCTCGCCGGAGCACCGTGCAGGAGAAGGAGCGCGGGTGCGGCGGGATCGCCTGCCTCACGGTAGAAGATCTGGTGCCCGTCGATCGTCACGAAGCGGTGGTGTGTGCCGTTGGGCGTGCGTTCACAGGCGTTCGACATCACGGGGTCCCTCAGCCGGTCGGTGGGTGCCGCGGGCGATCGGACGGTGCAGCCCGGGCCCTCGACAGTGGTGCGCAGGGCTTCACGCGATGTCGATCACGACCTTCCCGGTGTTGCCGCCGGTCTCCAGCACGTGATGCGCCTCGTGGACCGTGTCCAGGGTGAACCGTCGTGGATCGACGTTCGGGGTCAGTCGCCCCGCCTCGGCCAGGATCGTCGTCTCGGCCAGGATCGCGCCGTGATGACTGCGATGGTCACCCGTCAGGATCGGGAGCAGCGAGAAGACTCCTGAGTAGGTGGCTCCGCGGAACGACAGCGGCGCGAGGCTGTGCTCGCCCCAGCCCAGGATGCTCACCACGTGACCCGTGTAGCGGCGTACCGAGGCGAACGACGCGTCCAGCGTCGCTCCCCCCACCGTGTCGAAGATGACATCGAAGCCGTCGCCACCGGTGTGCTCGTCGACGTACTCCTGCGGCGAGGTCGCGGTGAAGTCGATGGCTGTCGCCCCGAGAGCGCGGATCGCGGCAGCGTCCGACGCCGTACCAGTGGCGAACACGGACGAGCCACGAGCGACCGCCAGCTGGATGGCGATGTGACCGACACCGCCGGCACCTCCCTGGATCAGCACCGCGTCACCAGAGCCCACCTGCGCTCGGTCGACCAGCCCTTCCCACGCCGTGACTGCTGCCAAGGGAACGGCGGCAGCCTGCTTGAAGGTCCAGCTGGCAGGCTTGATGGCGATCAGCCGAGCATCCACTGCCGCGTACTGCGCCAACGAACCCTGCACACCACCGACCCCACCGGTCATCCCGTAGACCTCGTCGCCCGGAGCGAACCGGGTGACATCTGCCGCGACCGCCTCCACGGTGCCGGCGAGGTCGATGCCGAGGATGGCAGGCAAGGTCGTCCGCGTGTGAGCGGCGGCGTCGACCCGGATCTTCGTGTCGAGGGGATTGACGCCACTCGCACGGACGCGGACGAGAACGTGCCCCAGATCCAGCTTCGGGAACGGCACGTCGACGACTCGCACCGACTCGCCGTACGTGTGCAGCACAGCTGCCCGCATCTCCTCACGAGGGATCATGGAGTCCGTCCTCTCAGCTCGTCGTCGGCGTCAGTGCCTGGTCGATCACTGTGGTCGCTGGACGTTGCGGCAACATCGGTCAACTGACTCCCGTCGGGTGGTGACGTCGAGGTGCGGTCGCGGTGCTGTCAGGCGAGCGGCTGCGGTAGGAGAAAAAGTCACACTTGCGGCCAGGTGGATCCGGTGCGACGGTGGCAGGAGGCCCCGCCGTGCGCGAGGGCCTTGAGGAGGCGGCCGTGACGGATCGGCCGACGCCCGCACGCGGAGCTGTCCTCGTCGGGCGTGACGATGCTCTGACCACTCTTCGGGGGTTCGTCGACTCCGGCACAATGCGCGGCGGGTCGCTGCTGCTGATCGGGCAACCAGGAGTCGGGAAGACTGCGTTGCTCGACTCCGTCGCCGCGGGCGCTCAGGACGGTGTGCGTGTGGTGCGCGCAGCAGGCGTCGAGTTCGAAGCAGACGTCAGCTTCGCCGGCCTGCATCAGGTGCTCCTACCACTCATCGCTCACTTCCCTGACCTCACCGACCTTCACTCAGCCGCACTGTCGGTGGCTCTCGGACTGAGGGACGGGATGCCGGCCAGTCGCCTCGTTGTCGCAGCCGCCGCCCTAGAACTGCTTCGGTGCGCGTCCGCGAACCAACCGCTGGTCATCGTCATCGACGACCTGGCCTGGCTCGACAGGTCCAGCGCTCAGGTGCTCGGTTTCGTCGCGCATCGGCTCGCGGGCACGAGAGTCGCGTTCCTCGCCGCTCTGCGTACGGCAGACCTGAGCTACTTCGAGCAGGCAGGATTCCCCGTCCTCCACGTCGGCCCCCTCGACGACTCGGCGTCGGCTGATCTTGTACGCCGCACCTTCCCGACCATGGCAGACGGCGTGTGCCAACGACTGGTAGCCGAGTCACAAGGCATCCCCCTCGCACTGCTGGAGCTTCCTCGCGAGCTCACCCACGAGCAACAGAGCGGCACCGCGGCGCTTCCGTCGACCATGCGGTTGGGCCGCGAGCTGCAGACGATCTTCGCCGCGCGGGTCACGACGCTGAACAGGCCGACACGCGACCTGCTGCTCCTCGCGGCCCTCGACGGGACTGGTGATGTTCGTGTCCTCGGCCAGGTCGATCG
>JANMBJ010000451.1:0-9439 GCA_031360335.1 Candidatus Nanopelagicales bacterium | reverse complement strand
CCGTTATCTTGGTCGTGTGGTCGCTACGGGGGGTGGTAAACAGCCACACGACCAATATCACGCGAGGGGTGGGGGGTTACCAGTGGGGGAGGGCTTTGCCGGGGTTGAGGATTCCGTGGGGGTCGAAGGCGTCCTTGATGCGACGGTGCAGGTCGATCGCATTGGTGTCGAGCTCCTGGCCGAGCGCGTCGCGCTTGAGGAGGCCGACGCCGTGCTCGCCCGTGACGGTGCCGTCGTGCGCGAGCGCCACGTCGATGATCTCGTGGAAGGCCAGGAGCCCGCGAGCGGCCGCGTCGGTGTCGCCGTGCGGCGTGACGATCGTCGGGTGCAGGTTGCCGTCGCCGGCATGGCCGAACGTCCCGATGACGACCGCGTGCCTCTCCGCGATGCGTTCGATGGTGGCGACCGCCGAGGCCAGGTGCTGGCGCGGGATGGAGATGTCGTCGAGCAGCCAGTCGCCGAGCGTCTCCAGCGCCGGGATGGCCAGGCGTCGTGCACCGAGCAGGAGGTCGGCCTGCTCGGCATCCTCGGAGCGGTGCGCCTCGGTGGCGCCGGCGCGCAGGCACGCCTCGAGGATGAGGTCGGCCTCGTGCTCTCCGGCCTTGCCGGGCAGGTCGCTCTGCGCGAGCAGGAGCGCGGCGGCGCCGGTGTCGAGACCCATCGGCTTGACGCCTCGACCGCGCGCAGCGTCGTACGGTCCATCAGCTCGAGCAGGCTCGGCGTCACGATGGTCATGATCACCTCGACAGCCTTGCCCGCTGACGCGATGTCGGCGAACACGGCGACGGCCGTCGTGGGGGGAGGAGGCAGCGGACGCAGGCGCAGACGAGCCATCGTCACGATGCCGAGAGTGCCCTCGCTCCCCACGATGAGCGCCGAGAGGTCATATCCCGCAACACCTTTGACCGTACGCCGTCCCACCCGCGTGACGCGTCCGTCGGCGAGCACCACCTCAAGTCCGAGCACCGCTTCGCGGGTGACGCCGTACTTCACGCAGCACAGGCCGCCCGCGTTGGTGTTGACGTTGCCGCCGATCGAGCAGAAGTCCTTGCTCGCGGGATCGGGCGCATACCAGAGGCCGTGCTTCGCGACGGTGTCACGCAGCTCCTGGTTGAGCACGCCAGGCTCGGTCTCCACGTAGCCGTTGCCGACATCGACCGTGTGTACGTCGCTCATGCGCTCGACGCACACCACGATGCTGCCGTCGATCGCGTTGGCACCGCCCGAGAGTCCCGAGCCGGCACCGCGCGGGACGACCGGCACGCGGTGCTGATGTGCGGCCGCGAGGATCGCGGAGACCTGCGCGGTCGTGCGGGGGAACGCGACGGCGAACGGCTCGCCGACGGCAGAGCCGGTCGACCGGTCGACGCTGTAGGTCGCCATGATGTCGGGATCGGTGACCACGTCACCGTCGGCAAGTGCGGCCTCGGCAGCGCGGAGCACCGCGTCCTCAGGAGTCACCCGCACACTCTTGCGCCTCGCCGCGACACATGCGACCCCATCGGTCCGGTGCGTTCCCCACGCGGCCCGGCGAGCGGCACACAGCAGCGACCTTGGGCGCGTCGTGCACAAGGGACGCGAACGCCGATCCTCGCCCGACAGGCGAGGAAGGCAATGTCGGGGAGTCGGACCGGGCACTGCCGGTCCAGGAGACCTGGAGGCGAGATGCAGTCCTCAGTCACCCTGACGGGCAACGTCGTCAACGACGTCGTGCTGCGCCAGACGTCAGGCGGTCCGGTCGCCAACTTCCGGATTGCCTGCGACAACGGCTATCGCGACCGTCGCAGTGGTCAGTGGATCGAGCGCACGGTCTATCTCGGCGTCTCCGCCTGGCGTGGCCTCGCGGAGAACGTCGCGACGTCGGTGTTCCGTGGGCAGCCGGTGGTCGTGGTCGGGCGGCTCAAGCAGCGGGAGTGGGAGCGCGACGGGCAGAAGGTGACGGTCATCGAGGTCGACGCCGAGCTCGTCGGCCACGACCTGGTGCGCGGCACCGCCCGCTTCGCGCGCACTGCCAGAGGCCCGCAGACCGCCGACCTCGTGCGAGAGGTCGAGCTCGCCGGAGATGCCGCGCGGTCGGGCTCCTCGACCTACGTCACCGACGGCGCTGGGTGGGGCGTGCCGGGCCTGGCCGCTGTCGGCGGACCCACGCCCGAGCCCGGAAGCGAGCTCGAACCCGAGCCCGGACGTGAACCTCGACGTGAACCGAGCAGCGAGGTCGACGGGGGTGTCGGCGACGCCACGGCTGCGTGACAGCGCCCCTGGCCCGCGGGTGTGCGGACTCAGGGGCGCTGGACGACACTCGTCGTGCAGTGGAGCGGATCAGCCCGAGGCGACGGTGACGTTGCTGACGGAGTGCGTGTCGGTGAGGCCACCGGTGCCGGCGGTGAAGCCGAGTCGCACGCTCGTCGGCAGCGCGAGCACCGGCGAGAGACGCACGAGACCGTCGACCGCGACGTAGAGCTTGCCGTCAGCCGTCCACACGTCGACCACGTGCGACCCGACCGTGAGCCCGCCCTTCGACGCCGTGGAGGCGACGTAGTTGAGCTGGTCGGTCCTGGTCTTTACCCCGTTGGCGATCCCGATGAAGTCGGCACCCGGGTCGCCAGTGTTCTGGAAGGAGTCTGACGTGACAGCGATGCCTGAAAGACCGCCGTAGCCCAGTCCGCCGCCGAGCGCACCGAGCGAGAGCGACGTCGACTTCGTCGAGTCGAGCAGGGCCAGGGCCATCCCGTCCGCACCCGTGCCCGGGGCGATGGTCGCGGTGTAGCGCACGTGCAGGCCCGTCGCGGGGTAAGCCGTGGTGAGCATCGTCGACCCCGAGGCGTACGTCGTGGACGCCGTGAGCTGCACGCCGGTGCTGCTCACGACCGCCTTGCCGGCGCGTCCCCACCCGGTCCCGGTGATGCCCGCCGCGAAGGTGGACCGCTTGGCGATGATCGAGATGCCCGACACGGCGTGCACGTCGGTGATCGAGCCGGTGCCGCTCGTGAAGGCGAGCAGCGCTGTCGGCGGGATGGCCACGACGGTGTCGAGCACCTGGGTGCCGTCGATCGACACCTTGAGGTGCCCGCCAACCGTGGTGACCACGACCGCGTGGGTGCCGGTGCGCAGCGCAGGGACGGCGGTGGTGGTCGCGACGTAGCGCAGGCCGCCGGCGTTGGCGGTCGCCACCCCGACGAAGTTGGCCGACGGCTCTCCGGTGCCCTGAGCGGTGTCGAGCGTGACGGCCGTGCCCGACAGGCCGCCGAAGCCGAGGGCTCCGCCCGTGGCGCCGAGAGAGTTCTTGGTGCTCCTCGCCGGGTCGAGCAGCGCGAAGGTCAGGCCGTCAGCACCCGTGCCGCCGGACAGCGACGCGCTGAACGACGCCGTCAGCGACGCGGTGCTCACGGCGGTCGGCCAGACCGCGCTGCCGGCGAGGTTGGCGGTCGCCGGGGTGAGCGTGAAGGCAGTCGCGCTCGCCGTGGCGGCACCGTTGACGGTCCAGCCGGTCGGGCCCGTGACGACGTCGGTGTTCGCGGGCGGCGGGGGCGGGGGCGGGGGCGGCGGAGGTGGCGTCGCGGTGACGCGACCGATCGTCACGTTGCGGATGGCGTGGGTGTCGACGAGCCCGCCGGTGCCGGCGCTGAAGGCGAGCAGAACGGTGCTCGGCAACGTCACGGCCTTCGACAGGAGTGCCGCTCCGTCGACGGTGACCGCAAGCACACCACCGGTGTAGGTGACGGAGTAGGCGTGCGTCGCGTTGCGCAGCGGTGTCGGGATCACGGCCGTGGCGACGTAGCCCAGGGCGCTGTTGGTGTAGGCGCCGTTCGACACCGCGATGCCGGTGAAGTTGGCCGACGGGTCGGTCGCGTTGGCGAATGTGTCGGCGGTGATCGCCGTGCCGTGGAGGCCGCCGAAGCCGAGGGCACCACCGACCTGGCCGAGGGATGCGGGCGTGTCGAGAGTGGGGTCGAGCAGGCTGAGGGCCAGGCCGTCAGCACCGCTCGTGCCACCAGTGATGGCGGTGGTGAACTGCACCGACAGGTCAGCCGACGCGACGGCCTGCGGATAGATCGCGCTGCCCGCCGTGTAGGTCGTCGGCCCGGTCAGCACCAGGTCGGTGCCCGTCACCGTGGCGCCGCCGTTGAGCGTCCAGCCACCGGCCACCGGTGACGGCGCGACGGCGACCGCGTGACCGACGAGGGTGACGAACTGCGCACCCTTGCCGTCGTCGCTGGTGACCTCGTACGACGACGTCACGTCACCTGCCGCGGTCGGGGTGAAGCTCACCGACTGGGTGTAGGGGACGTCGTTGATGACGAGTCCTTCAGGCAGCGGCGAGATCGAGGAGAACGCCCCGGCGGGCGCCTTCGCCTTGGTGATCGTCAGCGGCAGGTTGCCGCTGTTGGCGACAGTGAAGGTGCCTGTGACGGTCTGGCCCACTGCCACGGTCCCGACATCGAGCGTCGTCGGAGTCAGGACCATGAGGCTCGCGCCGGTGACCCCGGTGCCGGTCAGCGGCACGGTCACGTCGCCGGTCGAGGTGGTGACGGCGAACGAGCCCGAGGCAGCGCCGACCACGGTCGGTGCGAACGTCACTCCCACGGTGACCGAGGCGCCCGCGTCGATGCTCGCTCCGACCGCTGGAGCACCCGCGAGGCTGAAGGGCGCGGTCGGTGCGGTGACACCGGTGACCGTCGTCGCGGTCGTGCCCGTGTTGCGGATGACGACCGACGTGGTGCGCGGCAGCGCTGTCGGCTGGTTGGCGAAGGTGACCGCGGCCGGTGTCGAGGTCACGCCGGCAGCCGTGCCGAGGCCGTGCAGCCCGATGCTGAAGGTGCCGGCATCCGTCGTGATCGTGACGGTCGCCGATGAGTCGACGGGTGCCGTCGGCGAGAACGAGACGGGCAGCGCGAGGCTCTGGCCGGTGGTCAGCGCGCGCGGCAGGATCGGCGCGATGACCGCGAACGGCGCTGTCGTCGTCATGGCGGTGATGGTGAGCGCACGCGAGGCGGTCACGGTCGCGGTCCCCGTGGCGGTGGCGCCCACGGCGGACGAGCCGAGCTCGACCGGCGTGGTCGCGAGCGCGGTGGTCTGCGGCCGCCCGAACGCCTTGAGGTGGCCGTCGCGAGTGCCGACGAAGACGCGTCCGCCGTCGGTGGCGGGCTGAGAGAACTTCGAGGCGTTGCCGATGGCCGCGTGCCACCGCAGGTTGAGCACGCCCCCGCTCGGCACTGCGTCGTAGGCCCGCAGCTCTCCGCCGGCGCCGTTGCTGCCGCCGGAGTAGACGACCCAGACGACCCCGCTCGCGGGGTCGGTGCCGGACGAGGTGACGACAGGGGAGCCGGAGGTGTAGCCGAAGGCTCCGGTGCTCGAGCCGACCGTGGAGAAGCGAGGCACGCCGTTGCCGTCGACGCCGTACGCGAGCGCGGTCAGCGGGGCACCCGACGGTGCCTCGTAGGCGTAGCCGCCGCCGGCGCCGAAGAAGGCGAGGTGGCCCCACTCCGACCCGACGTTCGACAGGCTGGAGACGATGCGATCGCTGCCACCGGCGCCGCTCTTGTAGCCGCCGAGGTCGTCGCGATCGAGGACGAAGAGCCGACCCTCCTTGCCCTGCACGACCATCAGCTTGGGGTGCGCCGTCGTGCCGAACCCGGCGGGCAGCGCGGTCGGGGCACCCGAGCCGAGGTCCTGGTCGTTGGCATCGAGGGTGGCCGCGTTGGCCGAGGTGAACCAGTCGTCGGTCGACAGCGACCCGTCGGCGTTGACCTTGAGGCGCACGACAGCCTCACCGAGGAGGCCGGGTGTGCCCGACTGGTTGCCGCCGAAGAACCCGTTGCCGGTCGAGAGGAAGATCCGGCCCGGACCGTCGGACACGAGGCCACCGCCCGACTGCCAGATGCCCGCGCCCGAGATGCCCGAACCGACGACCGTGGTCCAGAACGCCGTGATCGATGCAGTGCTGGCGTTGACCCCGACGACGTAGCCCTTATAGGGCTGCACGTCGCAGTGCGCACCGAACGCCAGGTAGACGACTCCGTTCATCAGCAGCAGGCCCGGGCGCTGTTGCTCGTTCTTGGCGGGGAACACATCGGTCGGGTCGTTGGTCGGCGACCCCTGGATCTGCTTGGGGAAGCCCGCCCGGTCGAGACCGGTGTCGAGCGAGACCGCCTGGAGCCACCAGGCCGCGCCGGTGCCCACGGCGAGCTTGGTCGTGAAGTACCACGTACGCGAGGCGGGGTCGACCACTCCGGTGCTGGTCGACCCGAGGTCGGGAGTCAGGTCGCCGCAGTTGACGGTCGCTGCCTGGAACGGTGACCCGAAGGCGCGGGTCCACAGCGTCGCACCCGTCTCGCGGTCCAGCGCATATGCCTTGGCCTTCTCGGTCGTGACGTAGACCGAGGTCGCATCGACGAGCGGCTGGGCATAGATCTGGCCGTCGAGGGTGGCGTCGAAGACCTGACCGAAGTCGCTCGCCCCGACCGACGACGGCGACAGTCCGGGCTCGGCAGAGTCCCATGCCGTACGCAGCGTGTCACTGGACACCAGCAGCTCAGCCGCCGAGGCGCTCGACACCACTGCGGTGCTGGTGGCGACCGTCAGGCCGACCATGATCGCTGCCGCCGTGACGGCGGCCGTGCAGGACTTCTTCCACGTGGCCGTGATTCGCACTCAGACTCCCGATCGCACCGACGCCGACACCTGCGGCGGACCCCCACCGAGTCGATGGAGTCAAGCACAGCTCTCGGCCGAGGGCCGCACCGGCAGCACGACGTTCACAAGCACTGACCGAACGGATGACCTGAGCCTCACGGACCGTGGTCGCGTGACGACGTCGAGCGACGACAGGAGGGGTACGCCGGTTGCGAACGGCCAGGTGTCTCCCGCGCCCGACCCCGGTGCCGTCCCGGCCGCCGGAGGGTCGCCGCGGCGGGGACGGCGGGCCCGACCCCGTAGGCTCTGGGCTTATGGCCGAGTTCATCTACACGCTTCGCAAGGCTCGCAAGGCGCACGGCGACAAGGTCGTCCTCGACGACGTGACGCTGTCGTTCCTCCCGGGCGCCAAGATCGGCGTCGTCGGTCCCAACGGCGCGGGCAAGTCTTCGCTTCTCAAGATCATGGCGGGGATCGACCACGCGTCCAACGGCGACGCGTTCCTGGCTCCCGGCGCCACCGTGGGCATGCTCGCGCAGGAGCCTGGTCTCGACGAGACGAAGAACGTCTGGGACAACGTCCTCGAGGGTGTCGCGCCGACCAAGGCCAAGGTCGACCGGTTCAACGAGATCTCCGCCGAGCTCGCCAACCCCGACGCCGACTACGACAAGCTCCTCGCCGAGATGGGCACCCTGCAGGAGGAGATCGACCACCTCAATGCGTGGGACCTCGACTCCCAGCTCGAGCAGGCGATGGACGCGCTGCGCTGCCCGGCCCCGGACGCCGACGTCTCGGTGCTCTCCGGTGGTGAGAAGCGCCGCGTCGCGCTGTGCAAGCTGCTGCTCCAGCAGCCCGACCTGCTGCTCCTCGACGAGCCCACCAACCACCTCGACGCCGAGAGCGTGCTCTGGCTCGAGCAGCACCTCGAGAAATACCCCGGCACCGTCATCGCCATCTCGCACGATCGCTACTTCCTCGACAACGTCGCTCAGTGGATCCTCGAGCTCGACCGCGGCCGCGCCTATCCGTACGAGGGCAACTACTCGACCTACCTCGAGAAGAAGCAGATGCGCCTCAAGGTCGAGGGGGCCAAGGACGCCAAGCTCAAGAAGCGCCTCTCCGACGAGCTCGAGTGGGTGCGCTCGAGTGCCAAGGCGCGCCAGACGAAGAGCCGCGCCCGCCTCGACCGCTATGAGGAGATGGCGGCCGAGGCCGACAAGACGCGCAAGCTCGACTTCGACGAGATCCAGATCCCACCCGGCCCGCGCCTCGGCGCGATCGTGGTCGAGGCGCACGGCCTCACTAAAGGCTTCGACGACAAGCTGCTCTTCGACGACCTGTCGTTCACGCTGCCGCGCAACGGCATCGTCGGCGTCATCGGCCCCAACGGCGTCGGCAAGACCACGTTGTTCACGATGATCGTGGCTGCAGCCACGAACCAGACCGACGACAAGGACGCGCTGCCCAACTCGGGCGAGATCAAGATCGGCGAGACGGTCACGCTGTCCTACGTCGACCAGAACCGTGGCGGCATCGACCCCGAGAAGAGCCTCTGGGAGGTCGTGTCCGACGGCCTGGACTGGATCAAGGTCGGCCAGGTCGAGATGCCGAGCCGGGCGTACGTCTCAGCCTTCGGGTTCAAGGGCACCGACCAGCAGAAGAAGGCCGGCATCCTCTCCGGTGGTGAGCGCAACCGCCTCAACCTGGCGCTGACGCTCAAGCAGGGTGGCAACCTGCTGCTCCTCGACGAGCCGACCAACGACCTCGACGTCGAGACGCTCGGATCGCTGGAGAACGCTCTTCTCGAGTTTCCCGGCTGCGCCGTGATCACCTCTCACGACCGCTGGTTCCTCGACCGGGTGGCGACGCACATCCTGGCCTACGAAGGTGACTCGAACTGGTTCTGGTTCGAGGGCAACTTCGAGTCGTATGAGAAGAACAAGGTCGACCGGCTCGGCGCCGATGCGGCTCGCCCGCACCGGGCGACCTATCGCAAGCTCACCCGCGACTGAGCGGGACGCGCATGCCACGACGCCGCTATCTCCTGCAGGTGCGCACCACGGATCTCGACTGGTTGCAGCACGTGAACAACAGTGTCTACGGCGACTATCTCCAGGAGGCGCGCATCGACCTGCTCTCGGCCTGGCGCGGTGCGAGCCTGTCGCACCCCGAGCTGTCGATGGTGGTGGCGTCGCTCGAGATCGCCTACCGGCGCTCGCTGCACTTCCGGGCCCATCCGGTCGCGATCGACACCTGGACCGAGAAGGTCGGGCGCACGTCGTACACCCTCGGCCACGAGATCCGCGAGCCCGACGGCGACCTTGTCTATGCGACGGCACAGTCGGTGATGGTGCTCGTCGACAAGACCACCACGCGACCGACCCCGCTGTCGGAGGACCTGCGTGACTACCTCACGGGGTGGACCGACGACCAGGTGACGCCGTCATGACGTCGATCCGGATGGGCAAGGACGAGGCGCTGCATCTCGCTGCGTATCTCGGCCGGATCGTCGGTTGGGACGAGCGCGCCGCAGTGCGGGTCCAGGCCCGAGGCGGCGTCGTCGGGATCTTCGCGCCGTGCCCGCTCGATGTGCTGGTCTTCGTCGCGCTGCCGCTCAGCCAGCCGGTCATGGAGCCTCTCGACACGACCGTGTCGGCGGGGCGCCTGCGCGACGTCATCGGCGACGTCGCCCGGCTCGGCCCCGACACCGACATCACGCTGCCCGACGCCGTGACCGGGTCGTCGTCGCTCGCGGTGCTCCCGCCGACGTCGCCCTGGTCGCCCGGCGAGCGCGGCATGGCCGGCG
>JANMBJ010000442.1:0-5051 GCA_031360335.1 Candidatus Nanopelagicales bacterium | reverse complement strand
CGACAGGACACGATCATGTAGTACTCGGACCACTCGACCTCGAACATGTCTCGGCCGTTCGGACTGATCCAAATGACCCACTCGCGCAAGCCATTGGGTTCGCGCACCGCACCCGGGAAGGCTGCGAGCAGGTCGGCCAGCATGTCCTCTACCGGGATCGGGGCCAGCCCAGGGACGTGCGCACCGTTGATGAGCGACTCATAGGTCCTGCCCGGCTCCTCGGACATCCACGATTCCTGCTGCCAGAAGACGAGGTCATAGCTCATTTCTTCAGGACCCCTGAGGCACTGGAAGCAGGCTGCGGCTTACGCACATCTTGTCGGTTCGACACCGAGGAGGGTGAGTCTTATCGGCACTTCGGCGCTACCTGAGCAGATAGGCCGCCGAGTACAGCAGCCACAGGCCGACCAGGCCAAGGGTGAACAGGACGATCAGTCCCCAACGGCGTCGGTGGACGATGTCGGCAGCGACGATGGCCTCGCACTGCCCCGCTGCTAGGAACCCCTCACACTGCTGTCGAAGATGCTGGGCACGTCGGTAGCCCGTGAGGCCGCCCGCCAGTGACGGCTGAGCACAGGACGACCGGACGTTCCCGCGAGCCGTGGAGAAGGACAACCCGTCGTCTGCCGTCACGCCAGAGATGCTTGCCAGCGGCAACCGCCACTCGTCGGTCCAGTTGACCACTCGTATCTCATGAGTTGTCAGGACCAGTCGTACCGACAGCCCCACGAGGCCGACGAGGAGAACCAACGCCATGCACGCGACGGCGGTGGCCTGCGTCCAGTACCCACCCTCACCATCCCGCCCGAGCAGAACGGTGAACACGAGCGGGAACAGAACTAGGAGGAGTGCGCCAGCTCGAAGGAGCACCGGAGGGCGAAGGACCATCTGCTTGGCATCGTCGGCACCGCTCGGCATGCGGGTCATACTGCCCTTTCGACGGGAGGCGGCCCGAGCATCACCTAGGCTCGACCAGAGCGCCACGCAGCCCAAG
Source organism: Candidatus Nanopelagicales bacterium (assembly GCA_031360335.1). Lineage (GTDB taxonomy): Bacteria > Actinomycetota > Actinomycetes > S36-B12 > CAIYMF01 > Longivirga. Next base: position 4,057 of record JANMBJ010000442.1, on the reverse strand, counting down.
CTGAGCGAAGGAAGTCGATGTCCGCCATCGGCCCGCCCGAGAAGGATCGAAGGCCCCCGTCGACGGGACGGTCGTAGACGTACTTGAGTCGCCGAAAGGTCACCGCACCGGAGAGCGCTAGCAAGACAAAGAGGAGTGCTAGACCGCCCGAGTCGGTGAAACTACTCACGGCCAACAACACCCAGCCGAGCCCGAAGGTTGCCGTCGACAGCAAGACGAGCCTAGGAAATGGGACTGGGACCGGCTCCTCTGTACTTCCCTTCTTCGGCACGCGGACATAGTGCCAAACGACCGCGCCGCTCCGACCCGCGCCCTATCGGCACTTCTAGCTCAGAAGCAGCGAGTCGCTGCGAGCTTGATCGCAAACTTGCCGTGGTAGGTGTAGTCGTGGCCACCGGACTCGTAATAGACGTCGATCCCGTCCGCGGACCCATCCGATGAGGTGTTTCGCGCGAGACCCATGACGACGTTGGCCACTGCGTGCGGGTCCGCCGGAATCGTGGCACCGGGGACTGCCAGCCCCGCGCTCCACGGGAGCGTGTGAGACGTTCCCGCAGTGGGGCCTGAAGGCGGCGGGTAGGAGTTCACCGATCCGACCAGCGTCGAGCCGGTCCCGTCGTCGGTGAAGACGAAGATCTTGACTCCGACGATCTGAATGCCGTGGTTGTTTCGAAGTTCGACCTTGCTCACCACAGCCGGTGCCGATCCTGTGTTCGGCAATGTGAAGTCCCCCTGCGTCACGGGCCCTGCCACCGCTGGCTGGCAGACCGACCCCGAGGAGGTCGCCTGTTGGATCGGATCTGGCAGTTGAGAACAACCGCTGGCTGTCAATGCGAGCAAGCCGACACCCGCGAGAAGCCCTACTCGAGCCGCCAGATCCCCCATGCGGCAATCCTGCACGTTCCAGACCCCCAGGCGACACCTATCGGCACTTCGGCTCGCAGGCCCGCAGGGGACCTACGGGCGACGAAGGAAGTGTGCGATGTCGAGCGCGCCTTGTGACAGCTCCTCGCCAGCGTCTAGGGCCAGCGAGGCATTGACTGCCCATTCGTTCATCCAAGATCGGAGGCCAATGTGCAGCAGCACGTGTCCGTTGTTGGTGGCTTGGATCTTGAGGTCGTGTTCCAAAGACTCGTAGTTGCGGCTCCCCTTCCAGCCGCGCCAATCCCGGGCCATCTCGGCAAAGAACTGCACGAGGTCATCGAATGTGTCAGCCAAGTTGGAGAACATGGTGATTCGCGCAGATAGACCTTCGACCTGGACTGCAACGTCGATCGAGTAGGGCGTCCCGCTTGCCAGAGTCGTGAAGTTGCTCAGGGTTAGGTGGTCTGCGCCCGTCCCGACGACGACAGGGTCGCGTTCCAACACCATTCGCATCACAGTCAGATCATGCCCGACGAGGCGAGTCCGATCGGCACTTCGGCTCGCTACGACCGAACCGCCGGGCCGCTGCCAACGGCGATCAGCTCAGGCTCACCCGTGCCGTCCCGTCGCACCTTCCACAGCGCCCAATCCTGCTCGTCGGTGAACGCTTGGGTGGCGGTGATGGCGTCGGCCTCCGTCTCCATCGACCGGTCCTCACCGGTCGCGAGGTTGTGAAGGACATACCCAAAGGCGTCCTGATTCGTTGGCATGAAGGGAGCGTAGCGACGCATCGACTCCGTCGACGCGATCGCTATCGGCACATCGGGGGCGCGTGTCAAAAGGCGGCGGCTGTCACGACCAAGCCTTGCTCGACTTCCACGTTGATCCTCCTCGACGACAAGTCCATGGTCAGGATGAAGGACTCCTGGTCCTCGCGGGTGATCCGAAACTGGTAGCCCCACTCAGCGGTCAAGGCAGTTGCGGCGTCCACGTCCATGCCGACCAACAGCTGAGCACGCTCGTTCGTTCGTGCCCGCTCGTCTCGGAACAAGTCCGCTCCACCGTCGCCCGTCACGTAGGCATCCTGCCCGATCAGGCGGCGCCTAGTGCCGGGTCTCGTGGCAAGAGGCGAGTGAGCACATCTGCGCGGGTTCCCTTCCCTATCGCCCCGCTGCCGACGAGAATCCTGGTCCAGGCCTCGCAAAGTCTGGAGGCGACTCGACAGGGGGACGAACGAGCATGAGCGTTGCACTCAACGTCCTCGCCGTGGCGGTCGGTCTGGGAGTTGGCTACGCCCTTACCTGGGGGCGCTGGTCGAGGACGCTACGTCGAGCAGCAGATCGAGGTCAGGACCGGCCCGTGCCGGTGACCATCCGTACGTTGGAAGGCAGCACGGGCTCGCGAGGCTGGCGAAGCGCGACCCTCTGGGTAGACGACCCAGACTGGAAGGTTGAACCTCGATTCGACGGGCCACCCATTGATCTTGTCGACCCCCGCGTGGTGGGCAGGCGCCGCTGGACACGACGGGATTGGTGGCGCTACTCGAGAGGCGCAACCGTCCTGGTCTGCGACTTCCTTGGCGGTCGCTGCGAAGTGCTGGTTCGCCGCCGCTTCGTGAGCCACCTCGTCGGCGACGAATCCCCGCCGAGCTACATCAAACTGTCAACGGGCAAGCCCGGCTAGGGGCGAAAGCGCTGACGCCAACAGACTCAGATCGGCACATAGCCTCGTTCTCAGCAGCCGCCGGTGAGAGGGGTCGAGGGATTGGATTGCGCTGCTTCCAGGCTCGGCCACGTGGGACCGAGCCCGTAGGTCAGGTTCTCGCCGGAAGGCTGGACGTAGACGTAACCCGGCGTCCCCCCACTAGGCGTGACTCGAATCTGAGCACCGCGACCGTCTAGGCCCGTTGATGAGTCAAACCACATCGCACGGCAGGCGCCGGGTCCGACGGTTCCTTTTCCTGAGCAGTCGCTGGCGCTGATTTCGCAGAAGGCGATCGTGAGCGCCACCGTTCCAGTGTTCTTGAGATGAAGGTCGTATCCCTGGCTTTCATCCCACGGCGCGCTACTGCACCCAGCAAGCAGGAGACCTCCCGACAAGACGGCTGCGGCGGTGAGCAGCCGACTGCGTCGCACCAGCGTCCCCCTCATGGCGAGTGATACTGCCGGATCGCTCAGCAGTAGGCGATGAAGAACGGCACGTCGGCTCGTTTCGTCCCGCCCCACCTACCCGGCTGAAGATGGCCCACCCGACCAGCCTGAGAACCATCTTGAGCGCCGTCGAGGTCGCGGCCGATCCCCGGCAGGCAAGGGTCCGTTCATCCGCAGCGTGCGCCTCCAGTGGTTTTGGCACCGCGGGAACCTCGGGGGGCTACCTTGCTGTGACCGGACCACAGTGACGGCCAATCGACCGTGACGTACCTCCGGTCAAGGAGTGCGCCATGTACGGACGAGTAGTCACTTACACCCACAGCGAGGACCGCGATGCCTTGGAGGCCAAGGCACGGGCCGCTGTGATCCCGATCGTGGCCGCCACCCCGGGATACATCTCCTACGGAGTTATGGTCGAAGCAGACAGGGTTGTCTCGATCAGCCAGTGGGACTCCGAAGAGCACGCGAAGGCCGCCGACGCAGCCCTCATCGAGTGGGTCGAGGCGAATACCACGATGAAGGTCGAATCCCGAGTCACCGGAGAGTTCTCCTGGCTCGAACTGGCACCGCAGTAGGGCAACCGGCGGTGTGCCCGCATCCACCGGAACCTGCCGAAATCCACACCCGAGCGATAATGCCGGATATTGGTGCACTTGCACACGCTCGGGTGGATGAGTCGGCCCGGCGTTCGGCCGATCGAGTCAGAACCTGCTCCCACCTTCTGGAGGTTCTGATGTCCGAGTCCGCAACCGTGATGATTCCCGAGCCGATGCCGGTGCTCGGCCCGGTCCAGCTCGCTGCCGCCGGGTTCCTGGCCCGCTACTCCGGGCGCACACGCGACGCCTACGCTCTGGACCTCAAGACCTACTTCGCCTGGTGTGCTGCCCGGGGTACGGAAGTGTTCGAGATGACCCGCCCCCACGTCGAGGTCTATGTGCGTTGGATGGAGGAGCAGCGTCACTACGCGCCGGCGACCACGGCCCGGCGGCTCTCGACCGTGGCGGGGTACTACCGGTTCGCGGTGATCGACGGCTACCTGGACC
>JANMBJ010000441.1:0-8659 GCA_031360335.1 Candidatus Nanopelagicales bacterium | reverse complement strand
CGATCGAATCATGCGTCCGACCACTGACCTCAAGCGCCGCGTTGCGCCCTTCGAGGTCATCTCCGATTTTCAGCCTGCCGGTGATCAGCCCACTGCGATCGCCGACCTGACTGCGCGGGTGAGGGCGGGGGAGACCGACACCGTGCTGCTCGGCGCTACCGGCACGGGCAAGTCGGCCACGACGGCGTGGCTGATCGAGCAGGTGCAGCGGCCAACGCTGGTGATGGCGCCGAACAAGACGCTGGCCGCCCAGCTGGCCAACGAGTTCCGCGAGCTGCTGCCCAACAACGCGGTCGAGTACTTCGTGAGCTACTACGACTACTACCAGCCCGAGGCCTACATCCCCCAGACCGACACCTACATCGAGAAGGACTCCTCGGTCAACGACGAGGTCGAGCGGCTGCGGCACTCGGCGACCAACTCGCTGCTGACCCGCCGCGACGTGATCGTGGTCGCCTCCGTCTCCTGCATCTATGGTCTCGGCACCCCGCAGGAATACGTCGACCGCATGGCGCGGCTCAAGGTCGGCCAGGAGTGGGACCGCGACGATCTCCTGCGGCGCCTGGTGTCGATCCAGTACACCCGCAACGACCTTGCCTTCACCCGCGGCACGTTCCGAGTGCGCGGCGACACGATCGAGGTGTTCCCGGTCTATGAGGAGCACCCGGTGCGCATCGAGATGTTCGGCGACGAGGTCGAGCGCCTCATGACGCTGCACCCGGTGACCGGCGAGATCCTCACCGAGGACTCTGAGCTCTACATCTTCCCGGCGACGCACTACGTCGCCGGCCCCGAGCGCATGGAGCGCGCGATCGCCGGGATCGAGACCGAGCTCGCCGATCGGCTCGCCGAGCTCGAGCGACAGGGCAACCTCCTCGAGGCGCAGCGGCTGCGGATGCGCACGACCTACGACCTCGAGATGATGCGCCAGGTCGGCTTCTGCTCCGGGATCGAGAACTACTCCCGCCACATCGACGGACGCGACCCCGGCACCGCACCCAACACCCTGCTCGACTACTTCCCCGAGGACTTCCTCCTCGTCATCGACGAGTCGCACGTGACCGTGCCCCAGATCGGCGGGATGTACGAAGGCGACATGAGCCGCAAGCGCAACCTCGTCGAGCACGGGTTCCGGCTGCCGAGCGCGATGGACAACCGCCCGCTGCGGTGGGAGGAGTTCGTCGAGCGCATCGGCCAGACCGTCTACCTCTCCGCGACCCCCGGGCCCTATGAGCTCTCCCGCGTCGACGGCGACGTCGTCGAGCAGGTCATCCGCCCGACCGGCCTCGTCGACCCCGAGGTCATCGTGAAGCCGACCAAGGGCCAGATCGACGACCTGATCGGCGAGATCCGGCTGCGCACCGAGCGCGACGAGCGCGTGCTCGTGACCACGCTGACCAAGAAGATGTCCGAGGACCTCACCGACTATCTGCTCGACCAGGGCATCCGGGTGCGCTATCTGCACTCCGAAGTCGACACCCTGCGACGCATCGAGCTGCTGCGCGAGCTGCGACTCGGCCTGTTCGACGTCCTCATCGGCATCAACCTGCTCCGCGAGGGACTCGACCTGCCGGAGGTCTCCCTCGTCGCGATCCTCGATGCCGACAAGGAGGGGTTCCTCCGGTCCGGCACCTCGCTGATCCAGACGATCGGTCGCGCGGCGCGCAACGTCAGCGGCCAGGTCCACATGTACGCCGACACCATCACCGCCTCGATGGCCAAGGCGATCGACGAGACCAACCGGCGCCGCGCCAAACAGGTGGCCTACAACCTCGAGCACGGGGTCGACCCGACCCCGCTCCGCAAGAAGATCGCCGACATCACCGACCTCATCACCCGCGAGGATGCCGACACCGAGGAGCTCCTCGGCGGCTCAGGTCGCACGCAGAGCCGTGGCAAGGCACCGGTGCCGGGGATGTCGTCCGCGGGGGGAGGCTCCGCCCTCGACGTCGCCGGGATGCCCGCGCGCGAGCTCGCCGAGCTCATCGGGCAGCTGACCGACCAGATGCACGCGGCAGCGACCGAGCTGCAGTTCGAGGTCGCGGCACGCCTGCGCGACGAGGTGTCAGACCTGAAGAAGGAGCTCCGGGCGATGCAGGCCGCGGGCCACGCCTGAGGGACGTGCGAGGATGCAGGAGAGCCGATGAGGCGGTGCTGCCGCTGACATCGGGCCAGCGCTGGCGCCGAAGCCGGCTGCGGGCGCCGTACCAGCAGTGGACGTGGTGGCGGCGCTGGTAGATCGCCTGCACGTGCTCAGCACCATCGACCGCCGCCGACCCTCGAGAAGGACGACGACGCATGATCATCCCCGGTTGGCTCTGGGCACCGACCCTGGTGCTCTATGCCGGGCTGTTCGTGCTCGACCTCGTCGTGGTCGGGCGCCGCCCGCACATCCCGAGCACCGCGGAGTGTCTGCGCTGGCTCGGCTTCTATATCGGCCTCGCCCTCGCGTTCGGTGCTGCCCTCTGGGCGTTCGCCGGGCACGAGCACGGTGTCGAGTTCTTCGCCGGCTGGGTGACCGAATACAGCCTCTCGGTCGACAACCTCTTCGTCTTCATCCTCATCATGGCGAGGTTCTCCGTGCCGCGGGAGCTGCAGCAGTCGGCGCTCATGTGGGGCATCGTCATCGCTCTGGTGCTCCGGGCGATCTTCATCGCGCTCGGCGCCGCCGTGATCGCCCGCTATTCCTGGGTCTTCTACATCTTCGGAGCCTTCCTGATCTGGACCGCGATCAAGCTCGCGAGCGGGGGAGAGACCGACGACGACGAGTATCACGAGAGCCGGCTCATCACCGTGATCACGCGGGCGCTGCCCTCGACGCCGGACTTCCACGGCTCGGCGCTGCGCGTGCCCATCGACGGCAAGCGGTTGTGGACCCCGATGCTGGTGGTGCTGCTCGCGTTGGGCACCACCGACCTGCTCTTCGCCCTCGACTCGATCCCGGCCATCTTCGGCCTCACCGACGAGCCCTACATCGTCTTCGCGGCCAACGTCTTCGCGCTGCTCGGTCTGCGCCAGCTCTACTTCCTGCTCGGGGACCTCCTCACCCGCCTCGTCTTCCTCTCGATCGGCCTGGCGGTCGTGCTGGGTTTCATCGGCGTCAAGCTGGTGCTCGAGGCGCTGCACACCAACACGTTGTCGTTCGTCAACGACGGGCAACCGGTCTCGGTGCCCGTGCCGTCGATTGCCGTCAGCCTCGGCTTCATCGTCACCGTGCTGGTCATCACCGCCGTGGCGAGCCTGCTGGCCACCCGCCGAGCGGCAGCCGTCGACGACTGAACGACGGGTGCCGGGAGACCAGATCGTCACGCACGGTGAGATCAAGCCCCCATCCGGCCGCAGACGGTAGCCCGATCGGCGTAGCGGTCACCGGATGTAACCGCAGTGTTACCGACACGGGAACTGCCCGACATCGACTGGAAACGCTTTCTTCGTACGGTCGAAGCGTCCTGATCGGCGGTCCGAGTGGCCTCGGACCGGTCGGCCAACAGCGGCAGATGTGCCGCAGCGTCCGTGGGGGTGTGTGCCGTGAGTGTTCTGAGCAGTGTCGTCACGAGGGTGGCCGGAGGTCCGGCCACGCCTGGTTTCCACCTGCCCGACTCACCGACCGACGCGGAGAAGTACAGCTATTTCGGCGTGCAGCGCCGCTGGCCGTTCATCTGGCTGTTCATCTCGCAGTGCTGCCTGATCTATGCCTTCGCCGCGGTCATGCTGCGCACGCTCGACACCGCCATCGGGCTCGTGTTCCTCACGGTCATGGTGCCTCCGGCCGTGGTCAACCTGTGGCTGCGGATGCGCCGCCGTCGCATCGACCTCGAGGAGCACGTGCTGACGGTCGAGACCTGGCGGCAGCACACCCCGCACGTGCCGTCGGTCGACATCTTCCTTCCCTCGTGCGGGGAGGACTCGACCGTGCTGACCAACACGTTCCGCCACGTGGCGGCTATCACCTGGGACGGGGACCTCACCGTCTACGTGCTCGACGACGCAGACAACGCGGACACGCGACGGCTCGCCGAGGAGTTCGGCTTCGACTACAGCGTGCGCGCCAACCGAGGCGAGTGGAAGAAGGCCGGGAACCTCATCGCGGGCTTCGAGCGCAGCAACGGCGAGCTCATCGCGGTCTTCGACGCCGACTTCGCACCGCGTCCTGACTTCCTGTGGGAGACGGTGCCCTACCTCGCCGACCCGCGCACCGGTGTCGTGCAGACGGCGCAGTACTTCGACGTCGACGAGCGCGTCAACTACTTCGCGCGCTACGCCGGGGTCCTGCAGGAGCTGTTCTTCCGCTGGATCCAGCCGGCGCGCGACACCTACGAGGCCGCCATCTGCGCCGGCACCAACGTGGTCTACCGCCGCGAAGCCGTCGTCGCGGCCGGCGGCTTCGCCAAGGTCCCGCTCGGCGAGGACGTGCACTCCGGCGTCAAGCTCTGGGTGGCCCGCTATCGCACCCGCTACGTGCCCCTCGTCGTGGCGAAGGGACTGGCACCGGACACCTGGAAAGCTCTCACCAACCAGCAGTACCGCTGGTGCCGGTGCTCGATGCTGCTCATGCGCAGCGAGATGTTCACCGAGGCTCCGTTCTCGAACCGTCAGCGGATGTGCTTCTGGGCGGCCTTCCTCTACTACCTGTCCTCGGCCGCGCTGCCGCTCACGTCGGCGCTCCCGACCCTGCTCATCGTGTGGATGTTTCCCGACTCGATCGAGCCGCACGACTATCTGCTCATCATCCCGGCCGTGCTCGCGACCGTGTTCGTCTTCCCAGTCATCGCGCGCGGATGGCGACCCACGATGTACCGGGTCTCGACCGTCAACAGCTTCTGCCACCTGCTCGCGGTCACCGATGCCGTGCGCAACAGGGTCGCAGCGTGGGTGCCGACCGGAGCCGCGAGCGTCGCGTCGGCGCGTTGGAGCGTCCCGACGCGCGTCGCCACCGTGATGCGGGTCTGGGTGGTCGCGTCGCAGTCGTTGCTCTGGTGGGGTCTGTGGAGACACCTCTCGGGAGGCGGAAACCCGTGGCTCGTCTGGCCGACAGCGATGCTCGCCGTCGTGCAGCTCGTCATGCTGCTGCCGGTGCTCGTGCACCTCGGACCACAGGGTGACGTCTATCCGTCCGACGCGGCCAGCGACGCCGATGTGCGCGACCGCGAGCCTATCGACCTGAGGTCGAGGTCGGTTGCCGGGCTTGCCGTCGGAGGTGCGTCAGGATGACGGACTCGACCGACCGTATCGATGGTGTGACCACCGGGTCGGACACGTTCGATCCGACAGCGGCTCGACGACGTGCAGCACCATGGACCAGTGGCGTGCGGGGGATCGCCGGGCTCGGCGTGCTGCTCGTGGTGCTCGGGCACGTGGGCATCCCGATCCTGGGAGACGGCACGGTCGGAGCCGATCTGCTCGTCGTCGTGCTCGGGTTCGAGATCGTCGTCTGGGCGACGGCCGACGGCGTCAGCAGCGGCATCGGCACTGGCACTGGCACTGGCACTGGCACTGGCACTGGCAGTGTCGCGGGCGTTGGCGCTGTCTGTGCGCCGCGTAGCCGGCAGCGCGTGGTCGCCCCGCTCGTGCTCGTGGCGACGGTGAGCATCACGGTGACGGTCTGGTGGTCCACCATGTCCGCAGCGGGCGGCTCCTCCGACACGATGTGGGATCAGCTGGCTGCCGAGCTCACCGTCGCGGGTCAGGACGCCGTCGGCGTTCCGGGCATGTGGACGCAGTCGCGAGCGTGGCCGGCGTCGGCCGGTGGGCTGGCCTTGGCCGCCCTGGCCGCGACCATCGGCGTCGCGCTCGCCATCGGATGGGTGATCAGACGGTTCGCCGTCGCGGGTCGACCGGTCTCTGGGCGCTCGCTGGTCCTGGTGTCCTGCTTGGTGTTCGGGCTGGTGATCGTGGTCGCGGTCGCTGTCGTGCTGGACCTGCTCCCCGCGTCGTACGTCGCGGGGCCAGTAACGTCCGTCGCGCTCCGTGCCTGGGAGATGGCGCTCGGTGCGCTGGTCGCGGCCGTCGTCGTGACGGGGCTGCTCCCGGCCCGGGTGCACCGGTTGCTCGTGGCCGCTGCTGTGACCATTCTGGTCCTGGCGGTCGGCTGGCCGGACGCCCTCGCGGTGCCGCGTGGCTCGCTCGTCGGGATCGCCGGCGCGGTGCTGATCGCCGACGCGGCGTCAGCGATGCCCTCGCGCGGCGTCCGGCGGATCGTCGACAGCAGCCCGCTGCAGGTCACCGGGCGATTCGGCTTCTGCTGGTATCTCTGGCACCTGCCGGTGCTGCTGCTCGCACCGCTGATCCTCGGCGCAGCTCTCTCGTGGGTGCAGAGCGCCGAGCTGTTGGTGTTGGCGTTCTGGGCCGCGGGACTCACGTACGCAGCGCTCGGTCGGCGTCGTGTCGGTGTCGGATCGCTGCCGATCGAGGATCACCCTCACGTGCACGGGCACGCGAGCATCCACCTGCCCACCGCACTGCGTTCGTGGCAGCACGCGCCGCGCGCAGCCGCCGGTGTGGGCACGCAGGTCGGCCCCACACCGCACTTCGAGGTCGCTCCGACAACACCCGGCACGACCGGGGGAGGAGCGCGATGACCGGGCGCGAACGGGTCGTCTACGCGCTGCTTCTCGGGCTCACGCTCGCATCCATGCTCGGGTTCCTCGGCTGGTGGGCGCTGCCCGACCACGTGGCGACCAACTTCACCGACTCCGCACACTGGCTCGATCTGACGCTGTTCGTCACGTTGACGTTCGTCTTCGGTCACCGGGTCTTCATGGACTGCCTCACCTGGGTGGTCGTGTGGGCGGTGCGTCCCCGGGTCGAGCCGCCCGCGCCGCCGGACAACCTCCGGGTCGCCTTCATCACCACGTTCGTGCCGTCGTCGGAGCCGGTCGCGATGCTGCGCGACAACCTTCCAGCGATGGTGGCTGCCGACTATCCGCACAACACCTGGCTGCTCGACGAGGGAGCGTCACCCGAGGCCCAGGCCGTGTGCGAGGAGCTCGGCGTCCGCTACTTCACCCGCTCGGGGATCCGTGAGTACAACGTCGTGGCCGGTCCTTTCACGCGTCGTACGAAGGGTGGCAACCACAACGCGTGGTATCACGCGCACGGTCTCGACTACGACGTGGTCGCGCAGATCGACACCGACTTCCGGCCCCGTCGGGACTTCCTGACCCGCACGCTCGGGTGGTTCCGCGATCCGCGCGTCGGCTTCGTGGGGACCCCGCAGATCTATGGCAACACCGATGAGTCGTTTGTCGCACGTGGTGCTGCCCAGCAGCTGTTTGCCTTCTACGGTCCGATCATGCGCGGCCTCGCAGATCGCGGGCACGCCAACATGATCGGCGCTAACCACATCGTGCGCGTCGCCGCTCTGCACGACGTCGGGCTCTACGCCGGCCACCTCACCGAGGACCTGCTCACCGGCATGCGGTTGCACGCCTCGGGCTGGGAGAGCCGCTATGTGCCGGAGCCCTTGGCTGTCGGCGAGGGGCCGTGGACGTGGGAGGCCTTCTTCGCACAGCAGATGCGCTGGGCGTTCGGCTGCATGGACATCCTGCGGTCGCACTCGTTCCCGCTGTTTGGTCGGATGAAGCGCGCGCAGGCGTCGCTCTATCTGGCCCTGCAGCAGCACTACTTCGGCGGGATCGCGACTGCGCTCGGCGTCGTGCTCCTGCTGCTCTACTTCGGGCTCGGTCTGGTGCCGGCCAACGTCGGGCTGCTGGAGATGCTCGGTTGGGCTACCCCGTTCGTGCTGCTGCGGTTGGCTCTGACGCGCTGGATCCAGCGGCTCAACTGCGTGCGGGAGACCGAACGCGGCTGGCTCCTCGCCGGACGCTATTCCGCGGCCGTGACCTGGCCGGTCTACTTCCTCGCCGCAGTGGGGGTCGCACGCCAGAAGCGCCTGGTGTTCAGGGTGACGCCCAAGGGTGAGTCGTCGAAGCGACGCACTCCGTCAGCCATCTACCTCCCGCACCTGGTCATCGGCCTCGCGCTCACCGCAGCGCTGGCCAGCGTGCCGTGGACCGGGCGAGCGGCGGCACCGATGCTGTTCTGGGCGTCGTGCAGCGCGGCTCTGATGCTGTCCTTCGTCGTCCTGGTGCGCGTCGGCGACTGGCGCAGCGGTCGCGACACCCCGGCAGACAGCGTTCGTGACACCCCGACAGACGCCGCACGCGACACCTCGACAGACGTCGACCTGACCAACCGCGATCGCGACGCCGTGCCGAGTGCGTCCGCCACCACCACGGCCGGCTGACTACCAGCGGGGCAGGCCCCGATCCAGATGAATGTGCCCCCACGTGCGATAGGCGCACGGAATCTTCCCCACTCCATCCACAGGTAGCGCCAGCCTCACTAGCTCGTTGGTCGACGTCGTCGAGTCCGCCATGAGTGACAGTCGTCTCGCTGTCAGGCCCGAGCCTGCGGCTGCCACATCGACGGTGGCGTTGTCAGACCCCCTGCCATGATGATGGTGAGACAGTGAGTGACATCGCCGTAACCCTATGTGCACCAACCATTTGGGCGGATATGGCAGTTGACACGTTAGTACTGGTGTCTTATACTGAGGTCACACGAGGAGGTGCCATGACTGACCCGTCCCACGACGACCCCGCAGAGTCTCGCGACGACGCGTCGGTGCGTGAGTCGTGGTCTGATGTGCCGTCGGACG
>JANMBJ010000417.1:0-9591 GCA_031360335.1 Candidatus Nanopelagicales bacterium | reverse complement strand
CGCTACGAGCAGCCGGGGTCGCCGCCGTGTTCACCCCGAAGGACTACGACGCGACCGAGATCATGCGTCGCGTGCTCGACGAGGTGCGCGCCGCGCACGGCCTGGCCCGGCTCGTCCCCTGACTCGTGCGGTGCCCGTCGTGCTGGTCGGGTCAGAAGCGCACGGCGCGAGGGGCCGGCCGCAGGTCGTCGTGGAACCGCCAGCGCGACGGCTCGACCGCAGCCCACCGTCGGACCCGGGCCGACCGCCGCCGCGGCGTGGTCGCTCGAGTGTCATGTGCCACGAAGGCCGGAGCCATCCGACGGTCGTGGCGGGCTGTTGGCATCCAACCGGACGGCATCAACACCACCTCTTCCTTCACTGCATTCTCCCACTCCTGCATGGTGGAACGCGCGTCGACGTCCGGTCGTTGAGCCGGTCGCGCGCTCACGGCTCAGCCCTCGCCGCGCCTGTTCCAGCGGAAGAACAGCAGGCTCAGTGCGAGTCCTGCGACGCACCAGACCGCGAGGACCGCGGCACACCGGCCCAGCTCCCACGAGCCGGCGACCTCGAGAGCCTGCGCCGCGTCCGGAAGGAACACGCTGCGCATCGCTTGGGTGAGCCACTTGAGCGGGAAGAACGAGGCGAACGTCTGCATCCAGTCCGGCAGCTGGGCGAAGACGAAGAACACGCCGGAGGTGAACTGCAGCACGAGCACGATGGGGCTGACGATCGCCGGAGCACCCTTGCCGTTCTTGGGCACGACGCTGAACGCGATCCCGAGAAGCGTGCAGGCGATCAGCCCGAGCACCGATGCCCACAGGAACGTGAACCACTGCGCGCCGCTGGGGAGCACCAGCTTGTAGAAGAGCTTGCCGACGAGGATGAGCAGCGTGACCTGCGCGACGTAGGCCACGAAGACCAGGCCGATCTTGCCGACGAAGTAGGACAGCTTGGGCATCGGAGTGCCCTGGATCCGCTTGAGCGTGCCGTCATCACGCTCGAGCGGGATCGCGATCGCGAGGTTCTGGAAGCTCGTGTAGAGCACCCCAGAGGCGATCATGCCGGCGACGAAGTACTGCGCGAAGGTGATGTCGCTGCCCGGAGCAAGGGACTGGTTGCCGAACACCGAGCCGAAGATCACCAGCAGCAGCACCGGAAGGAGAAAGTTGAAGACGGCCGACTGCCGGTCGCGGAAGAACTGCTTGAGCTCGATGCGGACCCGGCGCATGCCAAGAGGGATCGCGCCGGGAGGCGCGAGGGGTGCGGGGATGGTGGAGGTGGCCATCAGATGTCCTTCGTGTCGTGGCCGATGAGCGAGAGGTAGATGTCCTCGAGGCTCGGTCGTGCGATGGCCAGGCCGGGGATCTCGCCGCCGAGCCTTATGGCCAGCTCGCCGACGGTGGTCGTCGGCTCCTGGGTCCGCACCGACCGGACAGCGTCACCTTCGCGCCAGCTGACGGTGGCGATCGACTCGTCGCGCCCGCCGAGGCGTTCGGGGACGTCGCAGGCGATGACGCGTCCGCGAGCGATCACCGCGACCCGGTCTGCGAGCACCTCTGCTTCTTCGAGGTAGTGGGTGGTGAGCATGATCGTGGTGCCCTGTGCCTGCAGCTCGCGGATCAGCACCCAGAACTCGCGCCGCGCCTCGGGGTCGAACCCAGTCGTGGGCTCGTCGAGGAACAGCAGCTCGGGCCGACCGATGATGCCCAGCGCGACGTCGAGGCGCCGACGCTGACCTCCCGAGAGGTTGGCTCCGCGGGTCGTGCGCTTCTCCGCGAGCCCGACCGACTCGATCACCTCGCCGACGTCGCGCGGGCGAGGGTAGTAGCCGGCGAAGTGCGCGACCGACTCCTCGACAGTCAGGTCACCGAGGTCGCTCGCGGTCTGCAGCACGATGCCGATCCGGCTGCGCCACATCGCGTCGCCATGAGCGGGGTCGACCCCGAGCACGTCGACGTCACCCTCGTCACGGTGGCGGTAGCCCTCGAGGATCTCGGTGGTCGTGGTCTTCCCGGCACCGTTGGGGCCGAGCAGCGCGAGCACCTCGCCGCGCACCACGTCGAGGTCGACGCCATCGACGGCGTGGGTCTCGCCGTAGGTCTTGCGCAGCCCCCGCACGCGTACGGCGAGGTCCGCGCCGTCCGGCGCAGCCACCACCAGCGGATTCACGGCAGCAGAGGCAGAGGCAGCAGCGGATCGGGTCGTCGTCATGCCTCCACCCTGCACCCCCGAGACCGGAAAGCGCAGCGAGCGCCCGATGGCTCTTCTCCTCCACCACCCGGTGGATACAACCCCACCCACGACCCCCGTGTTACGGATGAATGTGCCCCAGGACGCCATAGAGGCGGCTCCGGCGCCCCAGTCCGTCCACAGGCCACACCTGCGTTGCCTCGCCTGTGGACAAGGTGGGGCGCCCCGGCCGCGCCTGAGGCGTCCTGGGGCACATTCATCCGGGATCGGGCCGGAGGGGGGCGGGATCAGAACAGGCGGGACTTGGTGTCGTCGTGACCGCGGAGCGCGTCGTAGTCGAGGACGACGCACTCGATGCCGCGGTCGCCGGCCAGGACGCGCGCCTGGGGCTTGATCTCCTGGGCGGCGAAGATGCCGCGTACGGGGGAGAGCAGCGGATCGCGGTTGAGCAGCTCGAGGTAGCGCGTGAGCTGCTCGACGCCGTCGATGTCGCCACGGCGCTTGAGCTCGATGGCGACCGCCTTGCCGCTGGCGTCGCGCGCCATGATGTCGACCGGGCCGATCGCGGTCGGGAACTCGCGGCGGACGAGCCGCCAGCCCTCGCCGAGGATCTCGATCTGCTCGGCCAACAGCTTCTGCAGGTGCGCCTCGACACCATCCTTGACCAGGCCTGGGTCGATCCCGAGCTCGTGGGCGCTGTCGTGGTGCACCTCGTGCAGCGAGATGACGAGCTTCTCGCCCGCCTTGTTCGTGACCGTCCAGGTTCCGGTGCCGTCGTCGTGGTCCTCGGTCGTGAGGCTGCACGGCGGGCTCATCCAGTTGAGCGGCTTGTACGAACCGCCATCGGAGTGCACGAGCACGGAGCCGTCGGCCTTCACCAGCAGCAGCCGGGTGGCGCTGGGCAGGTGGGCCGTGAGCCGGCCGACGTAGTCGACCGAGCACGAGGCAATGACGAGGCGCACCCGGTGACGGTAGTACGTCGTGGCCCAGCTCAGCCGTGCGGGACGTCCTGCGGACGCGCCAACGGCGGGCTCGGGCTGCCGTACCGCTCCTGGTGGAGGTGCTCGATCAGCAGCCGGTCGCGGCCGATCAGTAGAAGAACGACAGGACGACGCCCATCAGCGTGAGCCCGAGAATGTCACCGCCGACCTCGATCGCCCAGACGGTGAGGCCCTGACCGGCGAAGAGCCGGTGGCCCAGCGAGGTCGCAGCCGCGATGCCGACGCCGAGGGCGGCACCGGTCACGGCACCGAACGCCAGCGAGGCGTCGGCAGTGCTGTAGACGGCCAGAGCGGCCTGGAGAACCCAGCACAGGGTGAGTGCCGAGACGACGCTGCCGAGGATGGTGAGGCCGAAGACGGCGGCCATCCCCAACCCTTGCCCCTCGCCGGGGTTGGCTGCCGGGTCCTTGCCGAGGGCGCGGACCCAGACGGGATAGAAGGTCTTCGGCCCGAACCACACGAAGTTCGCGACGAACGAAGCGACGACGGCCAGGAGCACGGCCAGCAGGTTGACGGTGACGGTCATGACGGGACCGTAGCGGCCCCGAGCGGCGCCGGGGATGGTGTTCCTGCGAGGATCAGAGAAGGTCCCCGACGCCGCGGCCGCTGGCCCGGCGCGCGCGGGCCGTGAGCAGCACCAACCCTCGGGCAGCACCAGCCCCGAGCAGCACCAGCGTCATCGAAGGAGCACCATGTCGCGCGAGATCACCAAGGTCGGGGTCGTCGGTCTGGGCACGATGGGTGCCGGCATCGCCGAGGTGTTCGCCCGCAGCGGCTACGACGTCATCGGCCTCGACGCCAACGACGCAGCCATCGAGCGGGGACGCGGTCACGTCGAGGGCTCCACCGGACGTGCCGTCAAGCGCGGAAAGCTGAGCGACGACGAGCGAGCAGCGATCATCGGTCGGATCCGGTTCACCAGCGACTACTCCGATCTCGCCGACTGTGACCTGGTGGTCGAGGCGGTGCCGGAGAGCCTCGAGCTCAAGCGCGAGATCTTCGAGCAGCTCGACAAGGTGGTCGGCCCCGACGCCATTCTCGCGAGCAACACCTCGTCGCTGTCGGTCACCGAGATCGCGGTCGCGACCGCGCGCCCGGCGCAGGTGCTGGGCATGCACTTCTTCAACCCCGCGCCCGTGCAGGCGTTCGTCGAGATCGTGCGCACGGTGGTGACCGCGCCCGATGTCGTCGACGACGTCCAGCTGGTCGCGAAGCGCCTGGGCAAGCAGCCGGTCGTCGTGGGCGACAAGGCGGGCTTCATCGCCAACGCGCTGCTGTTCGGCTATCTCAACCACGCCGCCTCGATGTTCGAGACGAAGTACGCGACGCGTGAAGACATCGACGCCGCGATGAAGCTCGGGTGCGGACTGCCCATGGGTCCGCTCGCGCTGCTCGATCTCATCGGGCTCGACACTGCCTACGAGATCCTCGACACGATGTACAAGCAGGGACGTGATCGGCTGCATGCGCCGTCACCGGTCCTCAAGCAGATGGTCACCGCAGGTCTGCGTGGTCGCAAGAGCGGTCGCGGCTTCTACACCTACGAGGCGCCCAACTCACCTGTCGTCGTTGCGGACTCGCTCACACCGGCCGTCATCGATGACGCGAGCGTCGTCACCCGCCCGGTCCACAAGGTCGGGGTCGTCGGCTCGGGCACGATGGCCACCGGAATCATCGAGGTCTTCGCCAAGGCCGGCTTCGACGTGCTGTACGTCGCGCGATCGGACGACAAGGTGACCAAGGTGCGGAGCACGCTCGAGCGTTCGCTCGACAAGGCGGTCGTGCGCGGCAAGCTCACCGAGGACGACCGCGCTGCAGCGCTGGCCTGCGTCGCGGGCACGACCAAGCTCGACGACATGTCCGACCGCGACCTCGTCGTGGAGGCTGTCGTCGAGGATCTCGCGGTGAAGACCGTGCTCTTCGAGGCGCTCGACGAGATCTGCGCGACGGGCACGATCCTCGCGACCACCACCTCGAGCCTCCCGGTCGTCGACCTGGCTGCGGCGACGAGGTACCCGCAGGACGTCGTGGGTCTGCACTTCTTCAACCCTGCGCAGGTGATGAAGCTCGTCGAGGTCGTGTCGACCGTCGCGACGTCCGACGACGTCGTCGCGACCGCGGTCGCCGTCTGCCACCGGCTCGGCAAGCATCCCGTGACCTGCAACGACCGTGCCGGGTTCATCGTCAACGCCCTGCTCTTCCCGTATCTCAACGATGCGGTCCGCATGCTCGAGGCCAACTACGCCTCGGCTGACGACATCGACACCGCCATGAAGATGGGCTGCGGCTATCCGATGGGCCCGTTCGAGCTGCTCGACGTGGTGGGGCTCGATGTGTCGCTCGCGATCCAGCGCACGCTCTATCTCGAGTTCCGTGAGCCGGGATTCGCACCCGCGCCGCGCCTCGAGCACCTTGTCACCGCGGGATACGTCGGCCGCAAGGCCGGTCGCGGCTTCCGCAGCTACGACGCCTGAGCCGTCGTGGGTCGTCGTAACCGTCGTGCGAGCGACGAGCCGTCCCGCCCGATCGGCGGCGGTGCGCACCAGGACGTCGAGGAGCACGACGACGGCGACTGGGTCGTCCGTCGGATCACCGGAGCCGCAGCCACGAAGACCTACCGCTGCCCCGGCTGCGACCAGGAGATTCACGTCGGCATCGCGCACGTCGTGGCGTACCCGTCGGACCGGCCCTCGGGTGAGGAGCACCGACGCCACTGGCACACGCCTTGTTGGGGCAAGCGCGGCAACCGTGCCCCGGTGCAGCAGCGAGGCCGAGGCCCGAAGCACTGACGAGCCACCCGTACGCTCAGACTGATCGTGAGGTCGTGACCGGGTGCCGCAAACAGCCGCACGATCAGTCTGAGCAGGGGGTGGGACCGTGGCCGAGATCGTCGCGAACAGCGTGCTGCCTGCGCGCCGGGAGCCGCTGACCATCGTGACAGCAGACGGGCTGCGTCTCGTCGGTGAGCTCGCGACCCCGCTCGATCGCGAGCCGGTGGCGACGATGGTGTGCCTGCACCCGCTGCCCACGCACGGCGGGATGATGGACAGCCACCTGTTCCGCAAGTCCGCGTGGCGCCTGCCCGCGCTCGCCGGGATCGCCGTGCTGCGCTTCAACACACGTGGCACGTCGAGCACTTCGGGCACGAGCGAAGGCGCCTTCGACGAGGGTGATGGCGAGGGTCAGGACCTGCTGGCCGCCGTGCGCGACGCCGTCGATCTCGGGCTCCCGCACCCGTGGCTGGTGGGCTGGTCCTTCGGCACCGACGTCGTGCTGCGTCACGGCGACGTCGACCCCGTCGAGGGCGCGATCCTGCTCTCGCCGCCGCTGCGATGGACCACCGACGACGACCTCGACCGCTGGGCCGCGTCGGGTCGCAGACTGACCGCTCTCGTGCCTGAGCTCGACGACTATCTCCAGCCGCAGGAGGCGCGGGAGCGATTCGCCCGCGTGCCCCAGGCCGAGGTCATCGGCGTCGACGGCGCCAAGCACCTGTGGGTGGGGGAGAAGTACGTCAGGATCGTCCTCGACGAGATCGCTGGGCACCTTGTTCCCGGCTCGGCACCACTGCCCGACGACTTCGACGGACACATGGAGAGGTGGAACGACCTGTGAGCGGATTCCGGCTCGACGACAGGACGGCACTGGTCACCGGTGCGTCGCGCGGCATCGGCCGGGCGATCGCGATCGCCTACGCCGCGGCAGGCGCTGACGTCGCGCTGCTCGCGCGTGACGCCGCAACCCTTGCCGAGGTCGCGTCCGAGGTGACGGCTCTGGGGCGTCGTGCCATCGTGCTGCAGTGCGACGTGACCGATGCCGAGGCGGTCGCTGCTGCCGCAGCCTCGGCGATCGAGCAGCTCGGTCACCTCGACGTGCTGGTCAACAACGCGGGAGGCAACAGCTTCTCGATGCCGTTGTCCTCCATGCGATTCTCGGGGTGGGAGAAGACGTTACGGCTCAACCTCGATTCGACGGTGCACGTCATCCAGGCCGTGCTGCCGCACCTGCTCGAGAACAAGCGCGGCTCCATCATCAACGTCTCGTCGGTGGCCGGGCTGCGCGGTGCGCCGCTCATGTCGCACTACGGCGCGGCCAAGGCCGCGGTGCTCTCGCTGACGCAGTCGCTCGCGGTGGAGACGGCGTGGGCCGGCGTACGCGTCAACGCTCTCGTGCCCGGGTGGATCGAGACCGACCTCACAGGGTTCCTGCGAGCGACCGACGACACCGAGAAGGCGCTGCTCGACCGGGTGCCTATGTCGCGCTGGGGCACGCCCACCGAGATTGCCGAGCCGGCGGTGTTCCTCGCCTCCGACGCATCATCGTTCATGACAGGCCAGCACCTCGTCATCGACGGCGGCCTCTCCGCCATGCCGTAGCAGGACGCGCCGCACCGGACCTGCCTTGCTGGCGTATCTGTTGCTGAAGCGGTGCCCTCAGCAGCAGCTGCGCCAGCAGGCGGGTCCGTCGCACTAGGGTCGGTGCGTGGCTCCTACCGTCGTCCTGCTTCACGCGTTCCCGCTCGACAAGCGGATGTGGGACGACGTCGTCGGCCCGGTGGCCGAGTCGGGGTGGGACGTCGTCGTACCCGATCTTGCGGGGTTCGGTGAGTCGCGGTTCGGCGCCGACGGCCCCGATGACGAGCCGTCGCTCGCGCACCTGGCGCACGCGGTGCTGGCCATCCTCGACCGGCTCGGGGTGAGCAACGCAGTCGTGTGCGGCCTCTCGCTGGGTGGCTACGTCGCGATGGAGATCGTGCGCCAGGACCCGACGCGTATCGCGGGCATCGCACTCATCGACACGAAGGCGACCGCCGATGGCGACGAGGCGCGCGCCAACCGGCTGCGCGTCGCTGACCAGGTGCTCGCAGCCGGGAGCACCGAGGCGCTCGCTCGCGCGATGCTCCCCACCCTGCTCGGCGCGACCACGCACGAGTCACGTCCCGAGATCGTGGAGCGCGTACGCGGCTGGATCCACGAGGCCGACCCCGCCGCGGTGGCGTTCGCGCAGCGTGCGATGGCGGCGCGGCCCGACTCCCTCGCCGACCTCGCCTCGCTCGCCGTACCCGGTCTCGTCGTCTGGGGCGACGAGGACGCCCTCGCTCCGCGCGCGGACCAGGACCTCATGGTCGCTGCGATGCGCGACGCCCGCTTCGTCGAGATCCCTGGCGCTGGCCACCTCACGTCGGTCGAGTCACCCGAGCCCCTCACGAGCGCCCTCATCACCTTCCTTACTGACGTGCAGCGTCTCCCCCAGTCGACGTGAGCGTCGGCCAGGGTGCGGCCTCTTCGAGCTCGAGGGCCAGCTGCAGGAGTCGTCGCTCGTGACCGAACGGCGCTGCAACCTGCACTCCTACAGGCACTCCGGTCGCTGACCGGCCGAGCGGCAGCGACAGGGCGGGGGAGCCCGAGACGTTCTGCAGCGGTGTGAATGCCGCATAGCGCAGCACCCGGACGAGATGCGTGCGGGCGTCGAGCTCCGGACCGAGATGGCCGATGACCGGCGGAGCGTGAGCGAGGACGGGCGAGAGCACGATGTCATAGTCTGTGAAGCCGTCCTCGTGCGTTCGCGCCAGCCGTCGCAACCGTCGAAGAGATCCGGGCACGAGCGTGGCCTGCTGGCTCGCCACCGCCGCGAGCTCACGGGTGAAGGGCTCGGTGCGCGATGCGTCGAACCCGCGGCCGAACTCGAGGAAGCCCAGACGGCAGATGAGCGAGCTGAGCAACGCCCAGTAGCGCAGGAAGTCTGCGGCGAAGGACTCGTCGGCGAGGTTGGGCAGCACCTCGACGCGATGCCCGAGTCGCTCGCAGACAGCGCCGGTCGCCAGGACTGCCTGCACCACCTCCTCGCTGACCGGCAGCCCTAGCGGGGCGGTGACGACCAGGCCGATCCGCAGCCGCACGGGTGATGGACCCTCGACGAGGCCGATGGGCGGCAGCCCGGGCACGTGGCGGATGCGCTCCACCTCGGAGTAGTAGCGGACGGTGTCGCGGACGCTGCGGGTGAGAACGCCTTGCGTCGTGATGTCGACGGGGACGCGAACCGGCACGTCGTCGAGGCGACCGCGCGACGGCTTGAGCCCAACGAGACCGCAGCACGAGGCGGGAATCCGGATCGAGCCGCCGCCGTCGTTCGCATGCGCGATCGGGACCACACCTGCCGCAACGAGTGCCGCGGACCCGCCGCTGGACCCGCCGGACGAGTGGTTGGTGTTCCACGGATTGCGGGTCGCGCCGAATCGCAGAGTCTCTGTCGTCGCTGTCAGCCCGAACTCCGAGAGCGTGGACTTGGCCACGGGCACGACGCCGAGACCCAGGAACTGCGCGACCCAGGGCGATGAGCTCACGGCAGCCCGGTCGGCAACGGCGAGCGAGCCGTGCGTGGTGGGCAGACCGACCAAGTCCTCGTTGTCCTTCACCAG
>JANMBJ010000411.1:0-2370 GCA_031360335.1 Candidatus Nanopelagicales bacterium | reverse complement strand
AGCCAGCGCGCTCACATCGCACAGCGCCATCGATCCCTACGCGCCTCGAAGGTCTCATGTCCCAAACGCCACATGCAGGGGCGCAGCAGAGCAATATCCGGCAATATCGCTCGGGTGCTTCTAAGCGGCGGGGCCATCT
Source organism: Candidatus Nanopelagicales bacterium (assembly GCA_031360335.1). Classification (GTDB taxonomy): domain Bacteria; phylum Actinomycetota; class Actinomycetes; order S36-B12; family CAIYMF01; genus Longivirga. The sequence goes on along the minus strand of JANMBJ010000411.1, from coordinate 2,231 downwards.
TGTGGATGGATCGGAGCGACCTGGAGTGGCAGCGCGCAGTGAAGCGCTGCGGCTCTGTGGCCGTTGCTCTCTACTTCGAGCAGTTGGGCAAGACGGTTCGCACGGAGCAGTCGGTCAACGTCAAGGTGCTCTGCTGGCCGTCCGAATCCTCGATCAGCGATCCCGAGCGATGGGCTGAGGGTCCAGACTCCAGGATCGACTTCGTCAACGTCGTCGTGGACGCCGAAGAGCTCTCGGCCACGGACTGGCGAGTGAACCGTCGCTCGCTTGTTCGGTGGTTCCACGTTGGTCTGCTCCGTGCTGCTGACCACTGGGGATGGTCGCCGGAACCGTTCCACGCGGCGTTGGCGGGTGTGGAGGCCACGGGCTACGACTTGGTCTGGCGAACAGCGGCGAAGGCAAGTCCCGACCGTCGGCATCGTGCCGTGGGAGTCGCACAGATCGACGAGCAGGGCGGCTCTACTCGGCTGGATGTCATGGATGGGGACGGTAGCGTCGTCGTGTCCGTCGATGGCGGGCCCCTGCGGATTCCCGAGGTGGCGGAGGCGAAGTTGCGCCTGAGGTCGATCACCTGGTCGGACGCTGCACACGTGGTGCTGCGCGCGGGATCTCTTGTCGGCAACGTCAAGCCGGAGTACGAAGCCATCGAGGCCCACGTGCCAGACCGCGAATAGCCGTTCTGACTCGGTTCTCCGAGTCAGAACCGGCGTTCAGCACCGCATCCTCGATGCTTCTGGTCATCATGTTGTCTCTCATGGGAGGCGACCGATGGATCCAGGCTCGGGACGACCGATCGTGCACTTGCCGGGCGAGGGTCGTCCGATCGACATGGGCGCGTTCGGCATGACGGTGAAGGCCGACGCCAGCGATACCGGAGGCTCCTTCGCTTTGCTCGAAGCGGCCGAGCCGCCTGGCTTCGGGCCGCCCATGCACACGCACGAGGACGCCGGTGAGGCGTTCTATGTGCTGGAGGGCGAGTATCTGATCTTCCTGGACGAGCAGGAGTTCAGGTGTCCGGCGGGTTCGTTCGTATTCATCCCTGCCGGACGTGTCCACGGATTCCGCGTCGGGGACGTGCCGAGTCGCAAGCTCAACATCTACAGCCCTGCGGCCATGGTGGGGTACTTCGATGAGTTGGAGCGCGCGGCGTCACTGTCTGAACCACTCGATGACACGTCGCTGGCGACCATGGCAGCGCGGTACAACATGCGGGTTCTTGGCCCATTCCCGGAGGGCTACTCGTAGCGCGCCGAAGTGCCGATAGCGTGCCGCTTCGCGGCGCGCAGATGTGCCGTTCGCGCTCGCTGCTCGACAAGCGGACCGGCACCGTCGCTCGCCTGCGATCGGCCGAAGGCGCCCACCTCGCGACAAGAAGCCACGAACAGCTTGGGACGAGGGCCTCGCCGGTCGACCCGGCGCGCAGTACCCTCACGTTGGAGGTCCCTGTGCCTTGAACGAGTCGACCATCGCCGCCTCAACGACATGATCATCAAGGAGGAGACATTCCGCAGAAGGCAGTCGTAAGTCTCACCACGGGACTCGAAGACGTCGAGAAGGTGACAGTGGCGTTTCTCGTCGCGGTCGGCGCTGCCGAGACGGGGCGCGAGACCCTCATGTTCCTCACGCAGGAGGCCGTGCGCCTTGCACTTCCAGGGGTCGCCACCGGCCTCGGCTGCGACGGGTGCCCTTCCCTTGAGTCGCTCGTGGAGCGCTACCACGCTGCTGGCGGCCGCTACTTCGTGTGTCCCATCTGCGTCGATTCCCGCAAGATCGACGCAGCGACACTGATCGACGGCGCGGAGCTCAACGGGACGATTCCCATGTGGAACTGGATCGGCGACGAAGGCGCCACGACATTCAGCTACTGACCGAACTGCTGCCGCTATCACTCGGTTCCGGGACAGACGCGGCATGATCGACCCGTGAGTGAGAAATCGGAGCGATGGACGGTCGAGCACTTCTCGCAGGCCAACCCGGCGGGAGACGACCAGGAGAGCGTCCCTGCCCTGCTTCGGCGTGTCGCGGCTTCGATCGATGACTTGGGAAAGGCCGACGTTCAGGACGTCGTGTTCCATGCGGAGCTGGACGATGGCGGCCGGGACTGGCCAACGATGACCGTCTATTTCCACCGAACCTAGGTGCCGTTCGCGCTCGCCTCCGCACGTCGGATCCGGCAGTAGGCATCAAGATCGTGTTGAGCTACTGCCCCTGAGACGTCCGGGTTGCCGTGG
>JANMBJ010000402.1:0-19626 GCA_031360335.1 Candidatus Nanopelagicales bacterium | reverse complement strand
GACGGGCTCGCGGTCGTCGACGTACCAGCGCAGCACCACCAGCGCTGCCCCGCCGCAGCCGATCAGCGCCGCGATGGTCAGGTGGGTGGTGAGGCCCAGACCGAGCCCCGCGGCGAGCGCCCCGAGCCCGGCCCCGAGCGCGGCGCCCACCGACCAGGAGCCGTGGTAGCGCGGCATGTAGTCGCGGCCGGCCTGGCGGTCGACGTAGGAGCCCTGGATGTTCATCGCGACGTCCCAGGACCCGAGCCCGGCCCCGAACACGAACAGCGCGACTGCCGTGGTCAGCACGCTCGGCGCAGTGGCCGCCGCGATGAGTGCTGCTGCCGCGACGACTGCGGTCACCTTGACCACCCGCCCGCTGCCGTAATGATTCGCGGCCCGACCCACCAGCGGCATCGCGATCAGAGACCCGAGTCCGATGCAGAGCAGCACGAGCCCGAGCGTGCGCGGGTCCGCACCGAGCCGGTCGCGCGTGGCCGGGATTCGCGAGATCCACGCAGCGATGAGGGATCCGTTGAGGGCGAAGACCGCGGCCGTTGCGACGGCCTGCGCCCGGCTCACGTGCGTCGCCGCGCCGGGACCACGGATCTCCTGCACCACGTCACGATCCTGACACGCTCCACCGTGCGTTGCGAAACGTGCGCGGGGCCCTTCGCCACCGGTGCCGAAGGAGCGAGACCTACTCGACAGCGATGCCGTCGGGAACGCTTTCTCCTGCAACGCTAACCTCGAGAAGACGCCCCACGGGCGCAACGTGCGGCGCGATGCCGAGGTAGGCGCGGCCGACCAGGTGGATCCACTGGTGCACGGCGTCCTCGCCCGGAGCCAACGGCCCCGGTGCGAAGTGCGGCGAGCTGAGCCCGCGCTGCACGAGCTCGCAGGCCTTCCAGTCCTGGGAGTTGGTGAGGTCCCAGAAGTCCACGGCGTACGACGGATCGACGTCGGCGTCGGGGAAGTACCAGCTGCACTCGATCCAGGTGCGGTCCGGCGCCAACGGCAGGACGCGGTGCGTCATGACGTAGTCGGGATGCCCCGAGATGAGCAGGTTGGGGAAGAGCTGGACGTAGAGCACCTCGTGCTGCGGGGCACCTTCGATGGATCGGCCGAGCGACTTCCCGTCGATCGACATGGTCTCGGCGCCGTCGCGGAAGGACATGCTCCCCCCGACCCAGGCGCCGGGCATCGTGTAGTTGTCGCCCGATGTCGGGATCGAGACCTGGCACAGCTCGGGGTGGATCAGGGGGCAGTGGTAGCACTCGTGGTAGTTCTCAGACACGAGCTTCCAGTTGGCCTTGATCTCGTAGGTGTGTCGTGCCCCGAGCACGAGATCCTCGGTGCGATAGGGAGCGACGAGCTGGTCGAGGTCACCGAGGTGGTCCTCCCACGATGACGCGGTGCCCGTCGCGTTGACGAAGAGCCAGCCGTGCCACTCCTGCGACGGGAGCGCGACGAGGCCGTAGGACGCCATGTCGAGATCGACCTTGTTGCGGAAGCCGGGGGCTCCCTGCAGCGTGCCGTCGAGGCGATACGTCCAGGCGTGATAGACGCACAGCACCGAACGGTTGGTGGAGCTCACGTCGTCCTCAAGCAGCACGTGCGCCCGGTGCCGGCAGGTGTTGGCGAAGGCCCGGACCTGGTCGCCGTCGAAGGTGAGCAGCACCGGGATGTCACCCACGACCAGCGCTCGCTGGGTCGCGTTCCCGGCACGGAGCTCGTCGACGCGACCGACGCAGGCCCACGAACCGGCGACGAGGTTGCGCCGCTCCCACGCGAGCACGTCGGGTGAGGTGTAGGCCTCGAGCGGCAGCATCCTGCTCTGTCCGAAGGGGAGCAGAGCCCGGGCCAGGCCGTCGGCGTCGACCGGCGCGAGCGGCGAGAGCGACGACACGTCGTCGAGTGTGCTCATCAGGTGCTCCTGCTGACTTGCGCGACAGTATCGTCGCGACTGTGGCGAGAAGGAAGGTCGAGGTGCGTCGTGAGGAGATCCTCGCGGCGGCGGAGGCCGAGGTGACCAAGCGCGGCTTCGCGCGCACTCGTGTGGCGGATGTCGCCGACGCGCTGGGCGTGAGCACGGCGCTGGTCTTCTACCACTTCGGCACTAAGGAGAAGCTCTTCGCCGAGGCACTCGAGCATGCCGTCCAACGCGACCTCGAGCGGCTCGACGCGGCCGTGGCCAAGGCGTCGGACCCCGTCGACGGAGTGCGGCGGATCCTCGCGCTCTACTCCCCGCAGGGCAATGCCTATGGCTGGACCGTGTGGGTCGATGCGTGGGCGGAGTCGTTGCGCGAGCCGGAGATGCGCGAGATGAGCAGACGGCTCGACGTCCGCTGGAAGGATGTGCTCGCTGACCAGATCGTGAGTGGTAACGCGCAAGGACTCTTCGAGTGTGCAGATCCCGAAGGTGCCGCGTGGCGGCTGTCGGCGCTGCTCGACGGGCTTGCGGTGCAGGTGATGGTGCACCGCAGCATCACCAAGAAGCAGCTCGCGCTGTGGGTGCGAGGCGCGGCGGCTCATGAGCTGGGCGTCGAGGTGTCCGTGCTCCCCTGAGCTGGTGACCGGCGTGATCGAATGCTGCGCAGGGGTTGTGGCCATCTCAGACCATCCAGTTGGGCTGGTAGGCCGGGTCGGTGAGGGCGGGTCGGTCCAGGGCGAACGCGCTCACGTCGGCGGTCGTTGTGCCATCGACAGCGATGTCGGTGAGCAGACGACCGAAGGTCGCGGCGAACTTGAATCCGTGGGCGGCGCCGAGGCCGACCACGATCTGCGGCGTCCCTGGCACGGCCGACACGACGAAGTCTCGGTCTGGGGTGAGGGTGTAGAGGCAGCGCTTGGAGCGGGTCGCCGGACCCGACGACGGGAACGTCGTGCGCATGAAGCATGCCAGACGTTCGAGCATGAGGTCGTCGGGCGCCATCGAGCGATCGTCGCCCGAGACCTGTGGCCCACCGCAGTCCTGCGCTGCCTTGACCGTGTCCTCGCCGTAGGTCGGGAAGCCGTAGAAGCTCGGCTCATCCATCCAGATCCACACCGGGAAGCGCCCGGGGCGGAAGGGCTCCGGGTCGGCAGGCGTGAAGTAGGTGACCTGCTCCTCGGTGACGGTCAGAGGCATACGCACGCCGAGAGGCTCGACGAGCGATGCGGTCCAGGCGTCCGCGGCGACGACGACTCGAGCGGCGGAGACGACAGCGTCGTCGGTGACGATGTCGACGCCGTCAGCGCGTGGCACCAGAGCGCGCACGGCGGTGCGGTCGCGCAGGACGGCGCCATGAGTGGCTGCCCGACGCTGCATCGCGGCAGTGCCTCGTGCAGCGGGCACCATGGCGGTGCGTTCCTGGAAGAGCGACGTCGTGCCGTCGGGGAGTGTGAGCGGGGGATAGCGCGCGGCGACGTCGTCGGTGCCCAGGACCTCGTAGCGGACGCCGCGCGCGTCCATCGACGTCGTGTAGTCGCCGATCGGGATGACGGCGCCGTCGGGGAAGAGATCGAGGCCGCCGGTCACGGTCACGAAGGTCTCGCCCGTGGCGTCCTCGAGATCGGCCCAGTCGTCGTAGGCGTCGAAGGTGAGGTCGACGTATGCGGGGGTGTGATAGCTGTGGCGCAGGATCCGGCTGGAGTCGTGCGAGGCGCCGCGCTCGTGGCCGAGCTCGAACTGCTCGAGCCCGATGACCGAGAGCCCGCGACGTGCTGCGTGCCACGCGGTGGAGGAGCCCAGCGCTCCGAGTCCGACGATCGCGAGGTCGTAGGTCTCACTCATCGCCGGCCCCCGCTGCAGTGATGCCGAGGCGCGGCAACAGCCAGCGGCGGATGTCGAGCGACGCGTCTTCCATCGGCGCGTACCAGCCACCGGAGTAGGCGCATGAGGTCATGCCGCGCTGCACCGACTCACAGATGCGCCAGTCCTGGAGGTTGGTGAGATCCCAGAGCTCGACCGCGTCGCTCGGGTCGAAGCTCGCCTTGGCGACCTCCTCAGCGGCGAAGAGCAGATCGCACACGACTTCAGTGCGATCGACGGCCAAGGGGCGCAGGACGAAGGCCGCGACGTGCTCGGCAGACAGGGAGAGCAGGAGGTTGGGATAGACGAGCTCCCCCTTGTGCCGCACCTGCTCGAACTCGTCGAGGTCGGGGAAGGGCGACCGGTCGCTGGTGCCCGACAGAGTGAACGTCCAGGCGCCCTGGCGGTGTGGCACCCCGTCGTCCCACGTGAGATCGCTTCCACCACCTGCGAATGCGGGTACGAGGCGTGAGAGCTCGGGATGCACGGGACCGCAGTGGTAGCACTCGTTGTAGTTCTCCGCGATGACCTTCCAGTTGGCCGCCACGTCATAGCGAAGCCGCGCCCCCAGCACCAGAGTCCTGAGCGGATAGCGACGCACCTTGTCCGGCACCGGAGCCAGCGACTCGAGCAACGGGGGAGCGCCGTCAGCGTCACCGTGGAGCCACAGCCAGCCGCCCCAGGTATCGACGCTGACGCGGTGCAGGGCGAACAGCGACCGGTCAAGGTCGACCTCGTCGGTGTGCGGCGCGTGCAGCAGGGATCCGTCGAGCGCATAGGTCCACGAGTGGTAGGGACAGCGGAGCGATCTGGCCGCGCAGGGTGTCGGCACCGGTAGTGCCGGGTCGACCGGGACGACCTGCGATCCGCGGTGGCGACAGACGTTGTAGAACGCGTGCGCGGTGCCGTGCCCGTCGGTCGTGACGAGCACCGACTCGCCGTGCAGGTCGACCACAGCGAGCCGCTCGGGCAGCAGCGCCGCAACGCCGGGAGCTGTGAGAGCGAGATCGTCGAGGCGTCCGATGCAGGTCCACTCGCGGGACAGCACCCGGTCGCGCTCGACGTCGTGCAGCGCAGCGTCGACGTAGTGCTCGCGCGGCAGCGCGGCCTGCAGCCCGGTCATGGTCAGCCGTTCGCCTTCGCATGGCGGGAGCCGATCCGTGCTCGGTCGCGCCACTGTGATCGCTTGCGGTCGCCGAGGATCTGGTGCACGACGTTGCGCCCTGGAACCCCCGTGACGCCACCGCCGCCGTGGGTCGCCGACCCGGCCTGGTAGAGCCCGGCGATAGGAGTGCGCAGGTCGGCGTAGCCGGCGGCCGGACGGGCGTGGAACATCTGGCCCATCGTGAGCTCGCCGTGGAAGATGTTGCCGCCGATGATGCCGTATTCGTGCTCGATGTCGTAGGGGCTCAGGATCTGCCGGTGCAGCACCGAGCTGGTGAACCCCGGGGCCACTGCTTCCATCCGGGCGAAGAGCCGGTCTGCGTAGGCCTCGAGCTCGTCACTGTGCGGTTCCGCGTTCCAGGTGTGCGGCACCCACTGGGTGAACATGCTCATCACGTGCTTGCCCGCAGGCGCGAGCGTGGGGTCGAACACGCTCGGGATGCAGATGTCGGCGAAGGGCAGGGTGCTCGGCCGCCCGGCCGCCGCTTCCTGGAACGACGTCTCGACCTCGTCGAGGCTCTCGGAGAGCACGATCGTGCCGCCGTGGACCTGCGCGTCGAACCCGGGCTTGCTCGTGAACTCGGGAAGGCGGTCGAGCGCGACGTTGATCTTGACCGTGCCGCTGCGCGACTTGTAGCGACGGATGTCCTCGACGAAGTCGGCGGGCAGGTCTGCGCTGTCGAGCAGTCGCAGGAAGGAGATCTGCGGGTGCGCCGTGGTGATCACGGTCGACGCCGAGATCTCGGTGCCGTCCTCGAGCGCGACGCCGGTGACCGCACCGTTCCTGGTGGTGATCTGACCGACTGGAGCCTCGGTGCGGATCTCGGCGCCGAACGAGCGCGCGGCAGATGCGAGCGCCTGCGTCACGCCACCCATGCCTCCGCGCGGGAAGCCCCAGGCGCCGATGCGTCCGTCACCGAGGTCGCCGATGTGGTGATGGGCGATGACGTAGGCCGTGCCCGGTGTGCGCGGTCCGGCCCACGAGCCGATCACGGCCGAGACCGAGAGCACGCCGCGCATGGCGTCGGACTCGAAGGTGTCCTCGATGAGGTCCGCCGCGCTGCTCGTGAGGAGACGCGTGAGGTCGACCGCCTTGCGCTGGTCGACACCGGTGAGCTTGCGCAGCAGCCACGCCTGCTTGGCGAGGTCGATGGGCTTCTTGGAGCCGACCTTCGGGGGAATCTCGGTGACGAGCGGGCCGAGGACCTTTCCCAGGCCGTCCATCCAGTCGTCCCAGTGCTCGATCGCGTCGGCGTCCTTCGCGGAGAACTTCGCGATCTGCTCGCGCTTGGCTCGCTTGTCGTCCGGGAGCTGGAGATAGCTGCCGTCGGTGCGCGGTGCGAAGTAGGGACCTTGCGGATAGACGTGATAGCCGTGACGGACGAGGTCGAGGTCCTTCACGAGCGCCGGCGGCAGCCAGGACACGACGTAGGACAGGCTCGTCAGGGTGAAGTCAGGGCCGAACGGCTGCTCGCTGACCGCCGCGCCTCCGACGATGTGACGCCGTTCGAGCACCAGCGTGCGCAAGCCCTCTCGCGCGAGATAGGCCGCGGCGACGAGGCCGTTGTGCCCACCCCCGACGATGACTACGTCGTACTGCTGCGCCACTGGTTCCTCCGCGTCGGCACTACCATCGCTATTGACTCGTCAGTCAGTAAGTATGACCCGACAACCTCGCTCGCGGAAGCCTCTGCCACCCGCAACTGCGCAGATCTTGGCCAGGGGGAATCGAGGAGTCGGGGGTGGTGAGGGACTCAGGTCTCGGGGTGGTGGCAGGCGGTGATGTGGTGGGCGGTGAGCTCGCGCATGGTGGGCTGGTCGGTCGCGCAGATCGCGTCAGCCTTCCAGCAGCGGGTGTGGAAGTTGCAGCCGCTCGGCATCCGGGTGGGATCGGGCGGCTCGCCCTTGAGCACCACCTGCTCGAGGCGCTCGATCTCGGGCACGACTGAGAGCAGCGCCTTGGTGTAGGGGTGATGGGGGTGCGAGAGGAGCTCTTCGGTCGGACCCTGCTCGACGATGCGCCCGAGGTACATCACGGCGACCCGGTCGGCGATGTTCCAGGCGAGGCCGAGGTCGTGCGTGACGACGAGGAGCGAGAGGCCGAGCTCCTGACGCAGGCGCAGCAGCAGCGCGAGGATCTCACCGCGCACCGATGCATCGAGGCTCGACACCGGCTCGTCGGCGACGATGACGTCGGGCTCGAGCACGAGCGCGCCAGCGATGACGACGCGTTGGCGCTGCCCTCCGGAGAGCTCGTGCGGATAGCGCAGGAAGAATCGCTCAGGCGGGCGCATGCCGGCCAGCGACAGCGCACGGGAGACGCGCGCGGTCTCGTTGTCGGAGATGCCGTGTACCCGAAGACCCTCGGCGACCGCTTCGTAGACCGTGTGCCGCGGGTTGAGCGCACCGGTCGGATCCTGAAGCACGAGCTGCACGCGTCGCCGATAGTCCTTAAGACTGCGGGACTTGTACGACAGGGGTCGGCCGTCGACGAGCACCTGACCTGATGTCGGGCGTTCCAGCCCGAGCAGGGTGCGTGCGAGCGTCGTCTTGCCACAGCCACTCTCCCCGACGAGCGCGACGATCTCGCCCCGCCCGAGCAAGAGGTCGACGCCATCGACGGCGCGCGCGATGCCGCCACTGCCACGGCCCCGGAACTGCACGGCGATGCCCTGTGCGGCCAGTGCCGCGACGCCGCCGGTCGTGGGCGCGGTCATGCCGAGGCTCCCTGGTCCTGCACGACGATGCACGCGGTGGTGCGGTCGCCGATGGTGAGGAGCTCGGGCTCCGCGACCGAGCACCGGTCCTCGGCGCGGGGGCAGCGCGGGTGGAAGGCGCAGCCACTGGGCAGGTCCCCGGGGAACGGCGGGTCACCGGGAAGCCCGGCAGGCGCATAGCGGAAGCGGGTGTCACCGATGCGTGGGAAGGCACCGGCCAGTGCCGCGGCGTAGGGGTGCTTCGGGTGGTCGAAGACCAGCTCCGCCGGGCCTTCCTCGACGATGCGACCGGCGTACATCACCGCGATGCGGTCACAGGTGCTCGACAGGACCGACAGGTCGTGGCTGATGAAGACCATGCCGACACCGAGGTCCTTGACCAGGCTGCTCAGCACGTCGAGCACCTGTGCCTGCACCATGACGTCGAGAGCGGTGGTCGGCTCGTCGGCGACGATGAGCTGGGGTTTGCAGGCGAGCGCCATCGCGATCATCACGCGTTGCTTCTGACCGCCGGAGAGCTGGTGCGGATACGCCCCCGCCCGACGTGCGGGCAGGCCGACCATCTCGAGCAGCTCGCCGACCCGGGTGTCGGCCTGTGCCTTCGACACCTTCCGGTCGTGCAGCAGGATCGGCTCGGACATCTGGTCGCCGATGCGCTGCACCGGGTTCAGTGCGTGCATCGCGCCCTGGAAGACCATCGAGGCCTGTGCCCAGCGCAGGGCTCGAACCCTGCCCCACGACAGCGTCTGAACGTTCTGACCGTCGAGTCGCACTTCTCCGGTGACCCTCGCCGTCTTCGGCTGCAGCTTGAGCACCGTGCTCGTGAGCGTCGACTTGCCGCAGCCGGACTCGCCGGCGATGCCGAGCGTCTCACCAGCGTCTACGGAGAGTGTGATGTTGCGAACGGCTGGCACGTCGGCACCACGCGAACGGTAGGTGACGGACACGTCGTCGAACTCGAGGAGCGCCATCAGGCGGCCTCTCCACGCGGGTCGAGGATGCCCTCGATCGCACGGCCGATGAGGTTGAACGACAGCACCACCAGCACGACGCACACACCGGGCGCCCCGAGATACCACCAGGCACCTTGCGAGATCGCCCCCTGCGCGAACGCCTGCTCGAGGATCGAGCCCCAGGAGACGTTGTCGGGGTCGCCGAGGCCCAGGAACGACAGCGTTGTCTCGGAGAGGATGGAGATCGACACCGCAAGGGTGGTGTTGGCCAGCACCAGGGGCATGACGTTGGGCAGCACGTGCTTGGTCATCTGGTGGAGGTTGCCGGCCCCGAGTGCCCGAGCCCGCTCGAGATAGGGGCGCCCTTCGACGGACAGCGTCTGCGCGCGGATGATGCGCGCGGTCCCCGGCCACGACGTCACCCCGATGACGATGATGATCGTCGTCAAGGACCGGCCACGTATCGTGGCGAGCACGATCGCGAGCGGCAGGTAAGGGATCACGAGGAACCAGTCCGTGATCCGATCCAGGAGGCCGCCGAACCAGCCGCGCAGGTGACCAGAGCTGATGCCCACCGTGGTGCCGATGAACATCGCCAGCATCGTGGCCGCGAATCCGACCAGCAACGAGATCCGCGCACCCCAAGCAACGAGCGCGAGGACACTGATGCCGGAATCGTCTGTGCCCAGTGGGAATTCGGCTGAGGGAGGCTCGAAGGGCTGTCCCACGGCCTGTGTCACATCCAAGACGGACCTGGGGAAGGCGAACGGGGCGACGAGCGCGACGCCGATGAAGATGAGAAGGACGACCACACCCAGCATTCCGCTGCGGCTGCGGGAGAACTGGCGGGTGAAGGCGCGCAGCGCCGAACGACGACGAGCCCAGACGATTCCCCGTGCCGAGGTGGGGACGTCCAGAGGGCGGCCGGCGCCGCCCGGTTGCTGCGGGATGGTGGGGGAGCTCATGTTCGAACTCGGGGATCGAGGTAGCCGTAGAGCAGGTCGGCGACAAGGTTGGCGAAGATGACTGCGGCGGAGAAGAGCAAGAAGAGGGCTTGCAGGAGCGGCACGTCGGGTCCCTGCAAAGCGTCCACGGTCAGCGAGCCGAGGCCGGGGATCGAGTAGACGTACTCGATCGTGATCGCACCACCGACGACGAATCCGAGATTGAGGAACACGAGAGTCATCGTCGGGAGAGTGGCGTTGGGGACGGCGTGGTTCTTGCGGACCATCTTGTCCCTGAGTCCCTTGGCTCGAGCTGTCTGCAGATAGTCCTGTGCGGTCTCCTCGATGATCGAGGCGCGCATGATGAGGGAGTACTCCGCGAGATAGACGACCGCGAGTGTCGTGACAGGCAGGACAAGGTGCCACGCGACGTCGAGCCAGCCCGCCGGCGACGACGTGTCGACGCCTGGTGTCGACAGGCCACCGGTCGGAAAGACGCCGGGGATCGGGCCAAGTCCCACCGCGAAGACGATCAGCATGATCATGCCGAACCAGAACTCGGGCATGGAGTAGAGCACCAGCGTCGTATTGGTCGCGATCGTGTCGAAGCGCCCCCCGCGGTTCCACCCGCTCCGGATCCCGATCCACACGCCGAACACTGTTGCGAGCACGGTCGCGATGCCTACGAGGAGAAGTGTCGGGAAGACGTGCGGCCCGATGACTTCCCAGACCGGCTGGTTGTACTTCACGGAGTCGACGCCCTGAGAGAACGGGTTCCGCAGGTACGCCCAGAGCTGCTCGAGCTTCGGTCGGTCAAGCGCTGCCCGGAGAGCACGCAGCTGTTCCTGGTCGACGTTGCGGCCGCGGGTGTAGAGGCCTACGGGGTCACCGGGCATGACGCGGAAGAGGAAGAAGTTGAACAGCACGACGAACAGCAGCGTGCCGAAGGCCGAGACCACCCGACCCACGACGTAGCGACTGGTAGGGCTGAGCCGCCCGCCCCTGCGCGACTGCGCGACGGGGTGGATGCCGGCATCGGTGAGCAGGGCCACGACGTGGTGGTCCTACTCGCGGTCGTCGTCGGCCGAGGCGAGGTCGCGGTTGCGGCCGCGACCGAGAAACACTCCGGCGCCGAGTGTGACGAGCACCAGCGCGACGAGGCCCAGGATCAGGGTCCAGTTGGGTCCGGATGAGACTGCGGCCGGTGCTTCGCCCTGCGAGATCGTCTGGCCGGGTGACGCCGTCGCCGCCGGTGACGCCGATGCCACGACGGGCTTGATGCTCTCGTAGGACCAGGTGCCGTACTGGAAGAGCAGCGACCCCTTGGGCGAGGGCTGGTTGACGAACCCGGTGAATCGGTCCGAGCGGTAGGCCTCGGGGTTGTCGTAGTAGTACGTGACGATGTACGGCGCATCGTCGTACAGCATCTGCTGCATCTGCTTGACGATCTCGGTGCGCTTCGCGACGTCGGTCTCGATGCCCTGGGCGTCGTTGAGCTTGTCGTAGGCAGGGTTGCAGTAGAACGAGTCCGAGAGGTTGGCGTAGACCGCGTCGCCGTCCTTGTAGGAGCGGTTGGCGCAGGTGAAGGTCGACAGCTGGTAGTTGGGGTCGGGCTCGACGACCCAGCCCCACTCGAACATGTCGAACTTGCCCTCACCGATGAGCGTCGTGAGGTTGTCCGACGCGATCATCTTGGTCTGGACCTCGACGCCGACCGCCTGGAAGTAGCCCTTGAGGAAGGCCACGGCCTTTTGGGAGTTGTTGCCTGCGGAGTCGGTGCGGCCGAAGAGGCGGAACGAGAGCCGATTGCCCTTCGAGTCGACCCGGATGCCGTCGGAGCCTGCGGGGTAGCCAGCGGCGTCGAGGAGCGACTTGGCCTTCGCCGGGTCATAGCTGTAGGCGTTGGTGGGGTCGAGGTGCAGGGAGGTATACATCGAGGGGATGATCGTCGAGCCCGGGGACCCGCCGCCGCCCAGGATCTTGTCGACCATCGCCTGCTTGTCGACGGCCCAGCTCAGTGCCTGGCGAAGCTTCTTGTCCTTGAGCAGCGGGTTGCCGTCGCCGACAGGCGTTCCGTCATCGAGTGCGGCCCCTGTGTTGAAGGCGAGCTCGTTGAAGCCGGAGTACTGCGCCGAGATGGTCGTGATGCCCGGCTTGCCTTCGAGCGACTTGAAGACGTTGCTCTCGAGCGAGTCGGCGAAGTCGATCTCGCCCTTCACCAGGGCCTGGCCGAGCGCGTCCTGGTTCTTGTAGATCTTGAACACGACCTCGTCGACCGCCGGCTTGCCACGGTAGAAGTTGGGGTTGGCCTGCATCCGGATGAACTGCCCGACGCGGCGCTCGACCATCGTGAAGGGACCGGAGCCGACGGTCGGCGATGACGGGGTGCCCTCGTTCTTGTAGCTCTTGACCGCCTTCTCGTCGATCGACTTCCAGATGTGCTCGGGAAGGATGTAGACGAGCAGCTTCTCCATGATGGGCGAGGGCTTGTTGACCGTGAGCACGAGCGTCGTGTCGTCGGTGGCGACGGCCTTGGTGATGTTGCCGACGTAGGACCCGTAGTTGGTCTTCTCGTACTGACCGTTGATGACTCGGTTGAAGGTATAGGCCGCGTCCTTAGCCGTCATCGGCACGCCGTCGGACCAGGTGAGGCCGGTGCGGATCTTGTAGGTCCAGGTGCTGTGGTCGGCCGACTCCTTCCACGACTCGGCGAGGCCCGGGCCGGTGGAGAAGTCGCTGGCGGAGTACTCCGTGAGGGTCGGGTATTCCATCTGGAAGATCTCGTAGGACACCGCTGCGATGCCCGTGAACGGGTTCGCCGAGTCGATGTCCTCGGTCATGCCGACCGTGAACGTGACCTTCGTGGCTGTGGCACTGGTCGGGCTCGGCGACGCCGAGTCGGCAGCGATCGCCGGACCCGTGAGGATCACCCCCGCTGCCAGGGTCGCGACGGCGGTCGCGGCGAGCAGTCGGGTCGAGCGAGACGGCCTGCGCATGTGGATCCTCCCGTGACGCCTGACCGGGCCCTCCACCCTGTCTCCCTGACCCGCGAGTCAGTTCGGCGTGGCGCCTTCCTACCCCATGCAGGTCCGAATGGGGAGGTTTGTGACCGGTTCGTTCCCTATGCGTGTTTCGAGCGTGTGAACGCTCTCGGGCCGGATGAATTAGCGTCACGCCCATGCCTAGGCCGCCGATCGCGTCGTCCCGCCCCGTCCCGACCGTTCTCCACGGGGTCGAGACGGTCGAGCCCTACTCCTGGATCGCCGACCCGGAGGAGCCCGAGACCGCGGCGTATCTCCGGGCCGAGCGCGCCTACCACGACGGCCGGGTCGAGGGCCTCGCCGACCTCACGGCGGCGCTGGCCTCGGAGATGGTCGCTCGGGTGCCTGCGGTGGAGCCCTCGGCACCCTGGGACAGTCACGGCTGGCGCTATCGCCGGGTGACTCCGGAGGGCAAGGAGTACGACCGGCTCGTCCGTCGTCCGAGCGACGACCCGGTGGCGCCGGAGGAGGTGCTGCTCGACCTGCAGGAGATCCATGACGCCGGCGGCACGGCGTACTCCCTCGAGGGCCTGGTCGAGGTGAGCCCGGACGGGCGCCGCCTGGCGTGGTCGATCGACCACGAGGGCGACGAGGTCTATGCCCTGCGCTTCCGAGACCTCGCGACCGGCGCCGACCTCGACGAGGTCGTCGAGCACACCTACTACGGCGGTGCCTGGTCGGCCGACTCGTCGGCCTTCCTCTACGTCGTGCACGACGACGCCTGGCGCCCCTTCCAGGTGTGGCGCCACGAGCTCGGCACGCCGGTCACCGACGACGCGCTCGTGTTCGAGGACCTCGACGAGCGCCTCGAGATCGAGCTGCACGGCTCGAGGTCGGGGCAGTGGGCGGTGATCTCGCTGGTCGGGCGCGGGTTCTCGGAGGAGTGGCTCGTGCCGATCGCCGACCTCACGGCACCACCGCGCCTCGTGCGTGCGCGAGAGCTCGGGGTGGAGTACTCCCTCGAGCACGCACCCGGCCACGGCCCCGAGGGTACCGACGGCTTCCTCGTCACCACGAGCCTCGGTGCACCTGAGTTCGGGGTGATGTGGGCGCCGGTCGACGACCCGTCGGCCTGGGTGCCCTACCTCGCCGAGGACGCCGCGCAGCGGGTCTGGGGAGTCGATGCGTTCGCAGGCGGTCTTGTTCTGCACCTGCGTCGCGACGGAGCTGCCACCCTGCGCGTGCTGCCGCAGGAGGGCACGGCGTACGACATCCTGCCGGAGCACGCGGGCGGGATGGTGCGGCTCAGCCGCAACGACGACTGGGACGTCGCGACGGTGATGGTCGCGATCGACTCCTTCGTGCACCCGACCGTGTGGTGGGACTACTCGTGGGACGGTACCCGCACCGAGCGGCATCGCAAGGAGAGCATCGGGGTGCCGCTCGACGACTACGTGTGCGAGCGACAGTCGGCGCGTGCCACCGACGGCACCGCGGTACCGCTGATCGTCATGCGGCACAAGGACACTTCGCTCGACGGCACCGCGGCGTGCGTCCTCTACGGCTACGGCGCCTACGAGGCGTGCCTCGATCCCGACTGGGGCATCGACTGGTGGCGCTCCGTGCCCTCGTTGCTCGACCGCGGTGTCGTGTTCGTCATCGGGCACCCGCGCGGGGGTGGCGAGCTGGGTCGCCGCTGGTGGGACGACGGTCACCTCGCCACGAAGTTCCACACGTTCGACGATCAGGCGGCCGTCGCGTCGCACCTGCTCGATGGCCAGGTGCGTGCGGTCGTGACGCGCGGGCTGTCGGCTGGCGGTCTGCTGCAGGGCGGTCTCTACAGCCGCCACCCTCGGCTGTTCGCCGGAGTGGTGGCGGAGGTGCCGTTCGTCGACGTCGTGACGACGATGCTCGACTCGTCGTTGCCGCTCACGGCCCAGGAGTGGCTCGAGTGGGGCGACCCGCGTCAGCCCGACCAGTGCGACTTCCTGGCCGCGTACTCGCCGATCCTGCACCTGCCCGACCTGGCCGACCGACCGCCGCTGCTCGTGACGGGTGCGGTGCACGACCCGCGTGTGCTCGTGCGCGAGCCGGCGCGCTGGGTGGCGCGGCTGCGGGCGTCGGATCCCGCGCACGGAGTCGGCGACGATCCCGAGTCGCCCGTGTCGCGGCGTACGGTGCTGTTCCGCTGCGAGACCGGGCCGGGTGCCCACGGCGGCCCCTCGGGACGCTACGCCGAGCTCGACTACGAGGCGGCGATCTACGCCTGGTGCCTCCGCGCCCTCGCCGTCGCCTGACACCCGGGAGATGTGTGGTCACACCACGCCAGAGCATGGCGTGGCGTGACCACACATCTCGGCTAGGTCGAGAGGGACGACAACGGAACCGCCGGGTCGGCGAGGCGGTCGCGATCCACGCGTGTGCCGGACCCGATGAGCGCCTTGATGTCGTCGGTGACGTCCCAGACGTTGACGTTCATGCCGGCGAGCACCCTGCCGTCGTGGAGCCAGAACGCGACGAACTCGCGCGAGGCGAGGTCGCCTCGTACGACGACGCCGTCGTAGCCGTCGGGGACGACGTAGCCGGTGTACTCCATGCCCAGGTCGTACTGATCGCTGTAGAAGTACGGCAACCGGTCGTAGACGGCGCCGCGCCCCAGGATGGTCGCGGCCGCCACGACAGGCTGGTTGAGCGCGTTGGCCCAGTGCTCCACCCGGATGCGCCGACCGAGCACGGGGTGCCAGGCGTTGGCGACGTCGCCGACGGCCAGCACCAGCGGGTCGCTCGTGACCAGGTGCTCGTCCACCAGGACGCCGTTGTCGATGGTCAGACCGCTGTCAGCGGCAAGCCGCACCTCGGGCGTGATGCCCACACCGACGAGCACGACGTCGCACGGAACCACCTCGCCATCGTCGAGCTGCACGCCGCTGACCTGCCCGTCATCGCCGACGAGGCGGGCGACCGTCACACCGGTGCGTACGACGACGCCGTGCTCGCGGTGCAGGTCGGAGAAGACAGGCGCGATCTCCGGGCCGAGCACGTGACCGAGGGGGAGGGCTGCCGCCTCGAGCAACGTGACCTCGACGCCGGCAGCCCGGGCCGCGGCCGCGGCCTCGAGACCGATCCAGCCACCCCCGATCACGACGATGCGGTGCGCCGTCGTGAGGGCGTCGCGGAGCCGCTCGCTGTCCTCGAGACGACGGAGGTAGAGCACGCCTCCGAGTTCGGACCCCGGCACCGTCAGAGAGCGAGGCGTCGACCCCGTCGCGAGGACGAGGTGGGCGTAGGGCACGCGGCTTCCGTCGTCGAGCACCACCGCGCTCCCCGCACGGTCGATCGCGCCGACCCGCGTGCCGAGGCGGAGATCGACGTGGTTGTCGGTGTACCAGGAGGACGGGTGCACGAACACGTCGTCACGTCCGGACTTTCCCTGGAGGTAGTCCTTCGACAGGGGTGGCCGATCGTAGGGGCGGTGCTGCTCCTCACCGATCAGGACGACCGGGCCAGCATGGCCTCCGTCGCGCAGGGCCTCCGCCGTCTTCGCGCCGGCGAGCCCCGCGCCGACGATCACGACACCATTGGTCTCGGACATGTCCACCTCCTGGATGAGGGTCCAGCGTGCGCCGAGAACCCGCGTCGTGCCAGTGGGCCGGCCCCGCGCCGTCGGCCTGTCAGCGGTCGTGGAGGCGGCGGACGAACATGAGGCCGCTCCAGGTCTCGTCGATCGCACACACCTTGGTGTCGACGACCCCGGCCGCGAGTCCCTCGGTGCGGACGAGGTTGTCGCTCATGTCGGTGAGCACTCCGCTCGCCTTCTTCGGCCACGCCACCCAGAGCCGCCCGTCGGTCGTGATCCGGGCGATGTCGCGGTCGAGGTGCCGGCGGTAGGTCGAGGCGTCTGGGCGGAACGCGACGACGACGTCGTACGCCGCCTTCCCCGCACGCCGGTGCACGACGACGCCGTCGGGAAGCTCGCCGAGCGTGTCGACCTCGAAACCGTCGGGCGCGGAGTCGACCAGCACGCGGGCACCCGCCTTGATCCCGAGCTTCTTCGGCAGGGGAGTCCCGGAGTATCCGGCGGTCGCGGCCACGCGCACATTCTCGCCGGTTCCGGCCCCCCGGCACGTCGCTTCTCACCCGGAGAGTGCCCGGAAACAACGAAGACGGGGACAGTCCTGCCGTTCGGTGGGCCACACTCGGCGGCGTGCACACGCCACCGCGACCGACCGGGCCCGCCGCTCCCGGCTCGCTCGCGGACCTGTGCGACCGGGACCCGTTCGACCTCGACGCCGACCCTCGGCTGTGCCCGGGTCGCGTCGGTGAGCCGGTCGTGACCGACCCGTGCGGCCCGCTGTGCACCCCGTGGTGCCTGGCGTCGCACGCAGCCGCCGCCCTTCCCGACCGCTGACCCGGGGAGCGCTTGGCGTCGCCGGGGCTGGGCAACACGTCTGACGATTTGGGCAAGGACTGGTCAGGATGTGCACCGTGTCGGGACGGTGTTGAGCATCTGGTCAGGTGATGCTGCCCTTGCCTCATGTTCTCCGAAGGACAGCTCTACGCACCCGTCGTCACGACCGAGGGCGGTGAGGTCGTCGTCGAGCTCGGGGCCGACCATCCGGGCGTCGGCGACCCGGCCTACCGCGAGCGTCGCAACACGATCGCGGCCCTCGCCCTCGACTGGACCGACGACCAGCCGGTGCCGGTCGCGGTCTACACCGACGAGGAGCACGAGGTCTGGCGTGTGGTGAGCGCCGAGCTCGCGAAGAAGCACGAGCGCCTCGCCTGCGCGGCCGCGCGTGCCGGCCGCGAGCGCATCGCCCTGCCTACCGACCACATCCCGCAGCTGACCGACGTCACCGCGGCGCTCGCTCCGCTCACCGGCTTCACCTACCTGCCGGCCGCCGGGCTCGTGCCGCTGCGGGAGTTCTACGGCGCGCTCGCCGACCGTCGCTTCTGGTCCACGCAGTACATCCGCCACCATTCGGTGCCGCTCTACACGCCTGAGCCTGACGTCGTCCACGAGGTCATCGGCCATGCCATCACGCTGGCGGACGACAGCTTCGCCGACCTCTACCTCGCGGCAGGTCGTGCTGCTCGTCGCGTCGAGTCGGCCGAGGCGCTCGAGTTCGTGTCGAAGGTGTTCTGGTTCTCCCTCGAGTTCGGCGTGGTCCGGGAGGCCGACGGCCCCAAGGCCTACGGCGCGGGACTGCTGTCGTCGTACGGCGAGATCGAGGAGTTCGCCGAGGCCGACCTGCGCGCCCTCGACGTCGCCGCGATGGGCGCGCAGACCTACGACATCACGCACTATCAGCCGCTGCTGTTCGCGGCCGCATCCTGGGGCGAGGTGCAGGACGTCGTCGGCGGGTTCTTCGACGCGGCGACCGACGAGAGCATCGCGCGGCTCCGAGCCCACCAGAGTGTCGACGCCTGATCCTCCGGCGCCGACCCATCGACGCGGACCGGCTCCGCGAGGCACTCTAGGACGGCACGGCTACGGGGCAGCACAGAAGTCGCCACCACCGATGAGCGTGCGACGGGCCCGCACCCCATGACGCCGAGGGGGTACGGACCCGTCGTCGCGCCCTGTCACGGCGAGAGCGCCGCACCCCAGGAGCTCAGCGGAACCCCTGGGGAGCGAGCGCGGACGGTGGCCGTCAGAGCGGCCAGGTGGCCTCGACCACGCGGCCGCCGGCGATGCTCACTTCGAGCACCGGGTCGCCCGCGGGCGACCACAGCTGGTAGGTGCCCCAGACGAGCTCCGGATACACCGCCGCATAGACCACCTCGCCGCCGAGGTCGCGGGGGTGCACCGCGACGTGCTGGCGGTGCGTCGGCTCCTCGATCGGGCTGATCTCGATCTCGTGCCCGACGCTGTCGGCGCCCGTGTGCAGCACGAGCGCTCCGACGTCGCCCCCCACGTCCAGCACGACCGGGCCGCCGTCTGCGGTGTGCCGGAAGGTCCCGGACGTCACTGCCTGAGCATGCGGGTGCTGGTGCACGGTCATGCCACGGCCTCGAAGCCGCCGTGCGGCGATGCGAGGTAGGGGAACGACGCCGAGAACGTCGGGGCGGCGAGCCCGTCGGTGATGAGGTTGGCCGCTCCGTCGGGGGTGTACGTCGGGGCTACGAGCGGATAGGTCACGCCTGCGATGGCGCGCAGCTCGATCGTCACGACGTCGTCGATCGGTCGACGCCCGTTGGGATAGCCCGCGAGGTCGCCGCCGACGACGCCGGCCGGGTGCGGCTTCTTCGCGGGAGGGATGGCGACGTTGAGACGCAGCATGTCCGAGACCACCGGGCCGGTGTAGTTCTGGAAGCCCGGGACGATCCCGCCGGGCAGCCCGGTGAGCAGGACGGCGACGAGGTCGGCGCGCTTGGCCGTGAGCCCTGCGAGGTGGGGGAAGACGCCGGGGTAGAGCACCGGCAGCAGCTTCGCGAGCTCGGGGTGCTCGACGTAGGACAGATAGTCTTTGTCGGTGTAGGGCGCGCGGTGGTTCCACTCGTCCTTGCGCCCCATGGGGATCAGCGCCTCGTTGACCAGCGGGTTGCCCAGGCGGGAGACCTGTCGGTAGGACCCGTGGCCCTCGGTGCGGTCGCCGTGGATGACGCGCGCACCGCGCCGGCTCGCCGTCGTCCAGACACCGATCGAGGCCTTGGGGTCCGTGACGCCCGACGGGGTGCCGTGCGTGAGGTCGGAGATCGGCACCTGGAGCGCGATGCTGTGGACATTGAGGTTCTCGAGGTTGTTGACGCCCGGCGCTGCAGCGGTCGGGATCAGGTGCAGGTTCTGGAACGGGCGCAGGTCGGCGAGGTCGAAGATCGAGCCGAGGTCCACATAGAAGCCATCAGCGCGCTGCCCGGCGAACACCCGCCGTCCGTGTCCGAGGTCGTGCACGGCGGACGCGGCCAGCGCTGCGTAGTTCGGCGTCGACCGCGGACCGATGTTGCACGGCGGGCTGCACAGGTGGGTGCCGAGCACCGTCGAGTGACCGTCGCGGGTGCGGCGCGTGACCTTGTAGAACTGGCGCCGGTTGAAGGTGGCGTCCGAGAGCGACGTGATCGGTCCGGTGTTGTAGAGGAACGTGTTCTTGTTGA
>JANMBJ010000370.1:0-3003 GCA_031360335.1 Candidatus Nanopelagicales bacterium | reverse complement strand
AACGTCTCGAAGAACCAGGTCACGTGGGCCCGGTGCCACTTGGTCGGCGACACGTCGGGCATCGACTGCACCGTCTGGTCCTCAGGCGACAGCGGCGCCGCCAGATCCTCGGTGTGGCGGCGTACGTCGTCGAACCGCGTGATCAGATCCTCGGCAGTCCATCCGGTGCTCGTCATCGCACGAACCTCCTCGACCCGGTACGAGCGATCGCCGTCGACCTCTCGCGCGTCCGTCGAACCTAACCCGCAGGTCCCACGACGTCTCCCCCTCAGCCGGGAACGTCAGCATCTGTTCACTATTCGGAGCACCCCGTCGCCCGCCCAACTAACCTGGTGACACCAGCGAAACCGTCGTGAGCAGCCCGCATCACGCCCAAGTACTCAGCAACTGCCGCCGAGTCAGCGACGTCGGAGGCGCGCCCCGCACTACGGTCTGCGCCTCCGGCAGCGCCAAAACCCCGTACAACGACCGACCACGACATCACAGGACCGTTAGGACTGGAGGTGGTCCGCCATCGCGCGGCCGAGGGTGTCACCCGAGGTCCAGGCAGTCTCGATCTTCGAGGTCTCGCCCCAGACGTCGCCACAGAGTCCGATGACGCCGTCGAACCAGTGATCGACCCCCAGCGGGCGTCGCGGCTTGGCCAAGGACCAGCGGCGTACGTCGAACCACGCAGGGTCCGCCGTGGTCCCGACGACGGGGCGCAACGCCGCGAGCAGCTGGGGCGCTGCCGATCTCGGGTCGTCGAGGTTGCGAGCGGCGAGCAGCGACGTCGAGTGAGCGACCAGCACCGGCGCTAGGTCGCCGCGCCTCCGACCGTCGTCGACGACCACGGTGAGGAGGGCCGAGTCGTTGACGAACATGGCGTCGAAGGGCTCCCAGCAGGGCTCTGCGTAGGCGGCGACGAGCGTCAGGGTCGGGTCGTAGGCCTGCGACGCGAGCACCGCGACGACCGGGTCGTCCTCAGCCACCAGGTCGAGCGCCTGCGGACCCGGCATCGCGAGCACAGCTGCGTCGAACGGCACGCCGTCGACGACCACGCCGTCGTCCGCCCGGTCGACGGCCTCGACGGCGTCGGGGTGCACCAGCACCGGGAGATCCGCGGCGAGGTCCTCCACGAGCGACCGGAGGCCGAGCGGTGCGGCGTAGCGCAACGGACCTGTCGCCGCAGATACCCGGCCATCGGGTCCAGAGGTCACGAACGTGTCGGTCCACGGTCGCAGGAGCGCTTGGTCGAGCCAGCTGTCGACCACCGTGCGGAACACTGCGCCCGTCGCGGTGAGATAGGCAGCGCCGACGTCGACGACGCGACCGTCGTAGGGCAGCCCGGTGTCGCGCAACGTACGCACCGCCATCCGCCCACCGATGCGGTGACCACGATCGAGGACCACCACCTCGATCCCGCGATCGTGCAGGGCACGCGCCGCAGCGACGCCCGAGATTCCGCCGCCGATGACGGCGACGCGCCGCCCCGCGGCGGTGTCCCCCGCTGCGGGGTCCGCGAGCAGCTGCCGTGCGACCGGGTCAGGCGCGATCGCATCACCCGAAGTCGGGAGCGGTGCGACCGGGTCGGGCGCGGTAGGCGTGCCCGAGGTCGGGAGAAGTGCGTCAGGCATCAGAGCGGTCAGCGACCTTCGAGGGCGTCAGCGGCCGCGGGTGAGGACTCGCGCAAGAACAGCGTGCAGCGGGTGGCCTCGTCCTCCTCGCCGATCGCGGTGGCCGCCTGCGCCAGCGCGTGCAGGCAACGCAGGAAGCCGCGGTTGGGCTCGTGCTCCCACGGCACCGGCCCGTGTCCCTTCCATCCGTTGCGGCGCAGGAGATCCAGGCCACGGTGGTAGCCGACGCGAGCGAACGCGTAAGCCTCGATCGTGCGCCCCTCCGCGTGCGCCCGGTCGGCGAGCGCCGCCCAGGCGAGGCTGCTCGTCGGGTGGTCCGCGGCCACGGCGTAAGGATCCGTCCCGGCGTCGAGCGCCGCACGAGCCTCGACGTCCTCGGGAAGGAAGGTCGCAGCCGGTCCGCCGAACAGGTTCTGATCCATGGGAGTAGTCACAGCCCGATCCTCCCCCACCCCCACCACCCCCGCACCAGCGCCCACCCCGCCTGGCAGCCGTCGATGCACAAGAAGGCTCGTCGTCTTGTGCAGCTACGGGTCCGAGGGACCGCCCAGCGCACGGTGGAGCCGGGCGAGCCATGTCTGCGGGGCCTCGCGCGTGTCCCACCGGTGGACCTTCCAGCCCGCGTCCTCGAGGTCGCGCTGGCGATGGCGCTCGGCCGCAAGGGCGGCGCGGATCTCGTGCTCCGCCCCTCCGTACTTGCCCAGTCCGTCGGCCTCCCCGATGAGCCGGCGCCCACGCCAGACGAAGTCGCGAAGTAGAACTTCCCGGACGCGCCACCCACCCCGGCTCCCGTGCGCAGACGCCTGACGACGTGGACGAGGGACTCGGGCAGCGACGAGCCGTGGATCCGAACCTTCGCGTCGCAGCTGTCAGGGGCGCCGTCGATGGTCAGGTGATGTAGGTCGTCGAGACGTGTCGGCGCCCACATCTGCGACCACTCCGCCGCGCTCGCGTGGCTGACAGCGGCCCGATCGTTCGCGATCTCCATGCGGCTGCAGAGTGCCTGACGCACCTGCTCGCTGAGGCGGGGACCGCTGCTGGACGCGCCTCGGTGCGCGGCGGGCGCGAGTACGCCCCGGAACGGGCGAGCAAGGCGTCCCGCCTCCACCGCGCGCCGGATCTGACCCGGCGTCCAACCGGCAGCAAGTATTACCTCGCGCCGCCACGGACCACTCCCCAGAACGTCGACGAGCTGGTCCACCATGTCCGAGGTGCGCGCGTGCTGGCCCATCGCCACATGCTCGGGCGCCTCGCCGAGTCGCGTCCCGCGTCATCCACAGGCCGGGCGGGCGCGGCAGCTCGCCAACGCACGAAGCAGCCGTAGGTGCACAAGAACCGGGCTGGTTCTGTGCACGTACGGCTGCTTCGGGGCTGTGCTGAAACTACG
>JANMBJ010000351.1:0-3518 GCA_031360335.1 Candidatus Nanopelagicales bacterium | reverse complement strand
CCGGTGCCGATGCGTCAGCCGGCTCTTCCCGACGAGGCGGACGCCTATCTCGAGGACGGCATCCTCGACGTCGTCGTGGCCCGCGGCCCGATCTACCGACCCACCCCGGGGGAGTGAGCCGAGGAGCGGCATCAGCCGTCGCGGCTTCCCCAGGTCAGGAGGCGCGCGGGGTTGTCGACCGTGATCCGACGGATCGCCTCGTCGCCGATCCCTTCGCGCCTGAGCCACGGCACCAGGCGCCACGGGATGTAGCTGTAGCCGGGCCCTCCGCCCCAGGCGACCAGCGAGCTGCGCCGCGCCAGGTCGCCCGAGAGCGTGATCCGGTCCACCAGTCCGTCGTCGACGAGGCGGAGGATCATCTCGATCCGCTTGGCGTCGGGTTCGTACCAGTCCTTCGACACGCAGTCGTAGCCGAGCGTAAACCCGTCGCGCGCCAGTGCCCGGTGCTCCGCGTGGGCCAGCCGACGGTCGAGGTGGCCGAGGGTCACGTGGTTCGGGTCTGCCCCGGCCCGCGTCAGGATCCGCGCCTGGTCGAGGGCCATCGTGCCCGCGGTCGTGTGCGTCGTGATCGGAGCACCGGTGATGCGCTGCGCCCGGGCGGCGGCGGTGAGCACGCGCTCCTCCGCGGGAGTCACGACGTCGCGCGAGCTCCCCGCCTTGATGACACCGGCTCGGATCCCCGTGGTCCCGATGCCCTCGGAGACCTCCGCAGTCATCTCCTCGGCCAGCTGCTCCGTGTCGCGCGCCTCGATGTCGAGCACGTCGGACCAGTAGTCGACCGACACGTGACCGGTGGCAGCGATGACGTGGACGCCTGACGCGTGGGAGATGCGGGCCAGCGCTGCCACGTCACGACCGAACTCCGCGACGGTGAGCTCGACGAGGGCGCCCCCACCGGCCCGGCGGAAGACGGCGAGCTCCTCGATCGCCCGCGTCTCGTCGTTGAGCAGGAGGTCGTCGTGGTCGCGCAGCCTCGGTGCCGGGGCGGTCACGAGGTGCTCGTGGCAGAGCGTCAGACCGAGCTCGGTCGGCGAGACGTCACCGAGGACGGTGCGCACGAAACCTTGACCACTCATGTAACTCATCATAACGTAGTAACAAGATGATGACAAAGGCTTCGGAGGGAGGCGCGGTGCGACGGCTCTACTTCGTCGGGGTCTCCACTGCCGCCTCGGGCATCATGACGATCTTCCCCGCTTGGGCCAAGACCCTCGGGCTCGCCGCCGAGATGCACGGCGTCGACCTGCCGGTGCACGCCCCCGCCGCCGAGGTGCGACGCGTGGTCGAAGCGCTGGCCGCCGATCCCTACGCCGCCGGCGCACTCGTGACCACGCACAAGGCAGCGGTGTGGGACTCCGCGTCGGACCTGTTCTCCGTGCTCGATCCCTGGGCGCGCTTGTGCCGCGAGGTCTCCTGCATCGCGACGCGCGACGACGGGCTGGCCGGCTGGGCCAAGGACCCGGTCACCGCGCGCCAGGCCTACACGCACCTGCTGGGCGAGAATCCTTGGAGGAACCGCGAGACCGATGTGGTGTGCCTGGGAGCCGGCGGCGCCGGGCTGGCTCTGGCCGTGGCGATCCTCGGCGGCGATCACCAGCCGCGCCGGTTCGTCCTCGCCGATCGCGATCCGGGACGCCTCGCCGTCTCGCGCGACGCGCTCGGCCACCTCGCCGTCCGCGCCGACCTCGAGCTCGTCCCGGTCGCCAGCCCCGAGAAGGCCGCGGCTCTCGTATCGGCCGCGGCCGAGGGCTCGTTGATCGTCAACGCGACGGGCATGGGCAAGGATCTGCCCGGCTCCCCGGTCGGGTCGGAGGTGACCTTTCCGCACGGTGCCGTGGCCTGGGACCTCAACTACCGCGGCGATCTCGCGTTCCTGGACATCGCGGCGTCGCAGCAGGCCGCGCGCGGTCTCGTCGTCGCCGACGGGTGGCGCTACTTCCTCCACGGCTGGACCGAGGTCATCGCTGAAGTCTTCGGAGTGACCATGTCCCCCAGCGTGTTCGCGCAGCTCGCGTCCATCGCGTCCGAGGTGTCGGGTCCGCAGCAGAAGCGTGCGGGCGTCAGCCGTGGTTGAGCGATCCGCCACCGGACGAGGACCGGTTGTCGCGGACCACGTCCATCTCGATCTTCATCCGGTCGGCGCGGTGCCATGCGAGGAAGCACTCGACGATCTCGCCCGCAGCGTTGCGCGCCACCGACTCGATGTAGAGGAGCGGGTCTCCCGGGCCGACCTCCAGGAGCTTGGTGAGCATGCCGCTCGCGGCGACCGCCTCGATGGAGCGGTGCCCGGTGTCGATGCGCAGCCCGAACTGCTCACTGAGGATCCGGTAGAGCGACACCGTCGACAGGTCGGCGGCGCGCAGCTGCTCGAGCAGTGCCTCGTCGTCTCGGGCGATGTAGGACTTGGTGAAAGCGACGACCTCGTCGTTGACGGCGCGGAGGCGGACGATCTCGATGCAGTGCGTGCCGGGGGCCGCGCCGATGAGTTCGCGCGCCCGCCCCACGACCTCGACGCTGTCGATCGACAGGACGTTGCTCGTGACCGAGTGGCCGTGACTCGTCATGTCCTCGAAGAAGCCGACCGTGCTCTCCATGAACTGCTCGGAGAGCTTCGGCTTCGCGACGAAGGTGCCCTTGCCGCGCATCCGCTGAAGGACACGTTCATTGACCAGCTCGCCGACCGCCTGGCGCACGACCGTGCGCGAGACGCCGTAGCGAGCGCACATCTCGGCCTCGGACGGCATGAGGTGTCCTGGCTCGAGGTTGTCCCGCGCGATCTCGCGCACGATCAGCTGTTTGAGTTGCTCGTAATACGGCAGCCGAGCGTCGAGGTCGATCCCCAGGTCGGTCACGGGGTAGAACGTAACATCAGGTGATGACGTCCTGTCGTCTGCCTGGCCGCCCCCGCAGTGCGGCGTTTCGCACGTCTAGCCCCAGAGGAAGGAAGGCAGATGGTCAAGGAGCGGCTCATCCGCGTCGTCGTCGCAGGCGTCGACGCCCCCTCCATGGCGCAGCTCGCTATCAATGCCGGTGGAGGCCGGGTGGAGGCCGCCGCGCTCGGCGACATGCAAGGAGCTCGCCTGGTGAAGAAGGGGCAGGCCGACTACTACCTCGGCACCTGCTGGTCCGGTGGCGGTGGTGCTCTGGCGGCTGCCACCGCGATCCTGGGTGCCAATCGGGTCGGGATCGTCGGCACCCCTGGGATGGTTGTCACGGAGGACCGCGTGCGGACGGCGGTCGGCGAGGGCCGCATCGCCTTCGGTTTCGCCTACGAGCAGACCGCCGCGGCGATCCCGCTGATCATCAGCGAGATCCTCGCCTACCGCGACTCGCTGGGCGGAGGCACCGATGACTGATCTCTCACGCGCGTCGGGTGACGTGCAGGTGCGCATCACGGCGGAGTTCGCCGAACGGCTCGACATGCTCGAGGAGAGCGGACAGGTGACGAACCTGGCCCGACGCATCACCGAGCTGTGCCTCGCCGATCTGGCGACTGACCTCGACCTGACGCTGAACGA
>JANMBJ010000034.1:0-3012 GCA_031360335.1 Candidatus Nanopelagicales bacterium | reverse complement strand
CGGCCCGGTGTCGGACAACGCCCAGGGCATCGCGGAGATGTCCGGCGACATCAGCGAGGAGGATGGCGGAGTAGACCGCCGACTCGAGGCCCACGGAGATGCCGGCGAGGATGACTGTGGCCGGACCGGTGAGCGAGCTCTTCGCCACGTCGTCGACCGGCTTGCGGTTGGTCTCGGTGAAGTAGCCGGTCAGCTGCTGGATGGCCGCCGCCAGGATGATGCCGATGAGCACAGCACCGATCGCAACCCAGCGGGGGTTGGGGCCGGGACCGGCGGGGCCGCCTGGGGTGAGAGAGGCGAACCCGAGCGACTCGACGTTGATTCCGGCGAAGCCGGCGAACGTGTCGGGAAGGTAGAGCCAGGTCATGATCGCGACGAGGACCGCCGAGATGACGGCCGAGATGAAGAAACCGCGGTTGATGGCGGTCATGCCCGAACGGTCACCCTTGCGCGGAGCCACCGTGAAGATGCCGATGACCGCGGTGATGACACCGATCGCGGGCACGAGCAACGGGTAGACCAGGCCGGCGTTGCCGAACGTCGCCTTGCCCAGGATCAGGGCCGCGACGAGCGTGACTGCATAGGACTCGAAGAGGTCGGCAGCCATGCCGGCGCAGTCACCGACGTTGTCGCCGACGTTGTCGGCGATGGTCGCGGCGTTGCGCGGGTCATCCTCAGGGATGCCCTGCTCGACCTTGCCGACAAGGTCGGCGCCGACGTCAGCGGCCTTGGTGAAGATGCCACCACCGACGCGCATGAACATGGCGAGAAGAGCAGCGCCGAAACCGAAGCCCTCGAGCACCGTGGGCGCGGCTGACTTGAAGATGAGCACGACAAGCACGGCACCGAGAAGGCCGAGACCGACCGTGAACATGCCCGCCACACCACCGGTGCGGAAGGCGATCTTCATCGCCGACATCTCGCCGTTCTCCTCGTTGGCCGCGGCTGCCACGCGCACGTTGCCGCGTACGGCGAGCCACATGCCCATGTAGCCGGTGATGCCGGAGAACACGGCGCCGACGATGAAGAATCCTGAGCGCCCGAGCTTGAGCACGGTGTCGCTGAACTGCGTGGACTCAGGGACGGGCAGGAAGTACAGGACGATGACGACGATCACCGCGAAGACGGAAAGGGTGCGGAACTGGCGCGAGAGATACGCCGCTGCACCTTCCTGCACCGCTCCGGCGATCTCCTTCATGCTCTCTGTGCCCTCGCTCGCGGCGAGGACCTCTCGGGCCAGGACCCAGGCGACGCCCAGGGCGGCCACGGCGACCAGACCCACGATGGCGACGAGGGTGTAGTTACCGCCTTCGACGGTCACCTCGCCCACGGCAGTGATCAACGACCCCGACATCAATGCTCCTTGCGTGCGTGAGGGGGTCCGAGCCGCGCATCGCGGAGTCGGACCCTCGAGTTCGCCGGAGTCTACGCAGGGATGTGACCCAGACCACCCGTCGCACCCCACACTCGTCGTGCGGTATGGATCACAACGGCCAGATGCCACCCGGCCCTTCTGCGGTGAAACCGTTGTCATTCCCGCGGCGGCTGCACGCCCGCTGCCCGGCACCGCGGGGCCGCGGGCGTCGGTCCGGCTCGGATCTCTGGATGGTGGCGACCGGGCTCAGCGAGCGGGAGGGACGCGGGCCGGTCCGACGGGCACTGCCGCCAGGCTGACGCGGTCAGGCAGGTATGACGGCGAGCGGCCAGGCGAGGGCCACCGTGCCGGGAGTGACGCCCACCTCGGGGACCAGCGCCTGGACGAGAGCCAGCGCGACCCCGTCGTCAGCGTCGCCGTCGATCGACGTCTCGGGCGACGCGGGTTCACTGCTCACCTCGACCATGAACGCGTGGCCATCGTCACGGATCACCAGATCGACATCCCGCTCGATGCCCAGCGCAGCGTGCCGGAGCACTGCCCGGGCGACGACCTCGCCGACCGCAAGACGTACGTCGTCGATCACGTCCTCTGCCAGGCCAGCGCGCCGCGCTGCGGCGACCGCCACGAGGCGCGCGGTGCGGACGTGCTCGGCGTGCGGGGGGATGGACAGCGTCGCGGCGGGCACGACTAGTCCGAGGTGGCGACGGCCTCGGCGACCGAGGCGTAGAGCGGGATGAGGGCGTCGAGACCGGTGATCCGGAAGACCTTCGCCACCCGGTCGGCGGTGATCACCACGGAGATCGAGCCGTCGACGGCTCGCACCCGCGCGAGTGCCTTGACGATCACCGACAGGCCGGTCGAGTCGAGGAAGTCGACGCGCGACAGGTCGACGACGAGGTCGGTGCGTCCATCAGCGATGAGTCGACCGAGCTCGGCGTCGAGGGTGGGTGCGGTGAACACGTCGACCTCGCCGATGGCGACCACCACGACGTGCTGGCCCTCTTCGCGGGTGCTGACATCGAGATCCACGTCCGTCACTCTGGCACACGCGCCCCACCCCGGGGACAAAGACGCCGCGGTTCCCCGCTCGGGCGGTGGGCAGTGGGGTAGCGGGCGTTCGGGAAGCGGGTGGTCGAGCTGAGCGGTGCCGGGTGGTGCGTGGGCCGGGAGGTGCGGGGTAGGTCAGCGGGTGGTGGGTGCAGGGCGGCAGGATCGGGCGCGTGCCCACACCGGATCCGCAGTCGCTGCTCGCGCGCCTGACCGCGGGTCGTGTCGACCGGCTGCTCCATGTCGAAGAGGTGCCGGCGCGTGCCGGCACGGCAGTCGGCTGGCCCGGCTGGGTCGACCCCGTGCTGCGCGATGCGTGGGCACGCAGCGGCATCGCCGTGCCGTGGGCCCACCAGGTCGAGGCCGCCGAGATCGCGCACGAGGGCCGGCACGTCGTGGTGTCGACCGGCACCGCGTCGGGCAAGTCGCTGGCCTACCTCATGCCGGCGCTCACCGCCGTGGTCGACGGCACCCGAGCCCCCAACGGGCGCGGCGCCACCGTGCTCTACCTCGCGCCGACGAAGGCGCTCGCGCACGACCAGTGGCGCTCCGTCGAGGAGCTCGGCGTGGCGGACCTCAGGGTCTCG
>JANMBJ010000318.1:0-10604 GCA_031360335.1 Candidatus Nanopelagicales bacterium | reverse complement strand
GGTCCGCCTGACCACCGGGCAGCTCCTCTTCTGCGCCCACCACTACCAGGAGTTCGAGGCGCGCCTCCAGCCGATCGCGACCGCCGTGCTCGACGAGAGAGACCGACTCCACGCCGACTCCTCCCGCGGTTCCGCGTACTCCTCCGCGTCGCCCTAGCTGGCTCCGCAGCGCGGTCGGCAAGCTCGCGGCCCGCGATCGCTGTCCGCTGTCCGTCCTCGACAGCGTTCAAGACTTCGGCGGACATATCCGTGGTCTGATCTACCGCAGCCCTCCGCCGCGTGACCGTGCGCCGGCTCGTCGTGCCCTTCTTCGACGTCACACCGGGCCGACCGGTCGGTGCCTTCGCTGCCTTCCTGGTCAGCGCACGGGTACGGCTGGCCGGGGCCTTCGCTGCCTTCTCGGTCGTCTGGGCCATGATGGCGCTCCTCACGTCGGACTGCCAGCTCGTGCACCTTGGTGCATTCCCTCTTGCGACTCCGGCCAACAGGCCGTCGCGCTGTCCCACTCCAGAGTCGGGAGAGCACGCCGCTGCGGTCTCCGATGGCGTCGGTCGACGCATGCGCTCAGTGGGGAGAGCAGGACCGGACCTGCTGCCGGTTCCGGTTTCGCCGCCGAGTGACGAAATGGTTTGCTCGCTAACCTGGGAGGGGATCTCCTTGTTCGGTGAGCCGAGGAACGCGCATGGACTACGACGACCCTTCTACGGGG
Organism: Candidatus Nanopelagicales bacterium; assembly: GCA_031360335.1. Taxonomy (GTDB): domain Bacteria; phylum Actinomycetota; class Actinomycetes; order S36-B12; family CAIYMF01; genus Longivirga. Next base: position 9,895 of record JANMBJ010000318.1, on the reverse strand, counting down.
ACTGCCCGGGTGCGGACTGCGGTGCTGCTCGCTGCTGGCCTGGGGAGCCGGTTGGCACCGTTCACCGATGCGGTCCCCAAGTGCATGGTGCCGGTCACCGGTGTGCCGATCCTGGGTCGGTTGGTCCGCTGCCTGGACCGGCTGGGGTTTGAGCGCCTGGTCGTGGTCATGGGCTACAAGTCCGACGTGATCCGTGACTACCTCGGCGGGACCTTCGGCGGTATCTCGATCGACTACGTGGTCAGCCCGGTCTTCGAGACGACGAACAACATCTACTCGTTGTGGCTGGCTCGGGGCCTGATCGATGAGGCGTTCCTGCTAGTCGAGAGCGACCTCGTGTTCGACTATGAACTGGTGGAGCCGCTGCTGGTGCCCGACCGGATCGCGGTGTCCCGGCAGTTGCCCTGGATGAGCGGCACCACCGTCACCCTTGACGATACCGGCATCGTGAACGCCTTCTACCCGGCACACCCGGGCGTCTATGGGCAGCACTGCACCGACAGTGACCACTTCATGGCCGTCAACATCTGCAGCCTGTCGCACGAGACCTGGGTCGAGATCCGCCAACGGCTCGACCAGCACGTGACGGAGGGGCAGACTGGCGACTTCTACGAGGTCGTGTTCGCCGAGATGACCGCCGACGGGTCCATGACGGCCGAGGCCGTCATCTTCCCCGCCGAACGCTGGTACGAGATCGACAGCGTTGCTGATCTCCACGCCGCCGAACTGGTCTTCCCCCAGGGGCCGAACCCCCGCGAAGTCCTGGACGTCCGCGGCCGCACCGATGGGGCGCAGCGGTGAAGCGGGACGCCACGCGGCCACACACCGAACCCGACACGATCCTCTGGTTCGCCCGGGATCTGCCCAACATCTGCTCGCTGACTGGTCTGTTCGCGACGACGCTCGGGCTCTTCTTCGCGATCCGCGGCACCTACCCGCTGGCGCTGACCGCGCTGGTCTGGGCGGTCGTGTTCGACTGGGCCGACGGACTCATCGCGCGCCGGATGCCTGGGCGAAGCGCGAGCCAGGCGGCGTTCGGTGCTCAGCTCGACTCACTGATCGACATCGTCAGCTTCAGCGTCGCACCAGCGCTGCTGCTCCTCAGCGTCGGACAGTTCAGCCCCTGGTACGTCCCCGGCGCATTCGTGGTACTCGCCGCCGGGGTCCTTCGGCTCAGCTACTTCAACGTCTTCGGCCTCCTCGACGCCTCGACCTACCGGGGGCTGGCCCTGGACAACAACGTCCTTGTCCTGGGGCTGCTGTTCATCGTCGAGCCCACAGTCGGACTCACAACCTTCGCCATCGTCCTCTACGTCGTACTGCTCGCGCTCGCGGCCCTCAACGTGGCGCCGATCCAGACCCCCAAGCTCGGCGGGGCATGGTTCTACGCCGTCATCCTCTACGCGCTCGTGCTCACCGGGGTCTACGCCTTGCAGATGGTCTAGCCAGCGCACCCGCGCGTGGCCCTCGGCCGGTACATCGTGACCCTGCAACCAACCGTCGGTCGTCTACCGGGACTGAGGTAGTCCGCGCCAGAGTGCGGTGAGCGGGGACGTGTCGGCCCCTCGGACCGGCTGAAAACGTACCCGGAGAGTCGATTGGAGCCACCGCGCATGGTCGGTGGCCACGACCGGATCACTGGCGATAGTCGCCGACGCAACAATCCTCAGGACGGCATCAAGTCGCACACGCGTCGCGCGTCCGGTCAAAGCCAAGCTCGGAACTCGCGTGAAGAGGTCGGGGTGACGTTCAGGTGGGATCACTTGTGCTTGGCCGGCCACTTCACCGTCTCGGGGTGCTCGTGGGTCTGGTAGTTGTCCAGGACGAGATGCACCGCAAGGCATTGGGGGACGTTGCGGTCGACGGTGCGCAGGAAGACGAGGAACTTCTCGCGACGGTGCTTGGGCAGGCACTGACGAGGACCTTGCCGGTCGCGACGTCGAGGGCGGCTAACAGGGCCGTGGTCCCCGTTGCGCTAGTAGTCGTGGGCATCGTGCCGGCGCGACCCTTGACCATCGGTAGTGAGGGCTGGGTGCGGTCCAGGGGCGTCGAATGGTTCCTGGTTGGCGTGCTGTCCACGGGTCGTTTCGTCGGGATGGTCGATCCGATCCCTGACGACCTGCTCACCAGGCCACACCCATCCTGCGGGGTTACCTTGGAGTTGAGCCTGTGTCCCTGTCGGGGTATGTCAGGTGATCGAGAATCGAGCCCGTCATGAGCGCTCAGATCATTGTTCTCATCGTCGTTCTTCTCGTCGTTCTGCTCCTGCTGTGGATGTCGGTCAAGGTCGTCCAGCAGTACGAACAGGGGGTGTTGTTCAGGCTCGGCAGGGTGATCGGTGTCCGCCAGCCGGGGCTGCGGTTCATCATCCCGTTCGTCGATGTCCTGCATCGGGTGTCGCTGCGCGTGGTCACGATGCCGATCCAGTCCCAGGGCATCATCACCCGCGACAACGTGAGCGTGGACATCTCCGCGGTCGCCTACTTCAAGGTCGTGGACGCAGAGAAGTCGGTCGTGGCGATCGAGAATGTGAACGCAGCGATAAACCAGATCGCCCAGACCACACTGCGCAAGGTCGTCGGCAAGCACAGCCTCGACGAGACCCTCTCCGAGACCGACCGGATCAACCTCGACATCCGCGAGATCCTCGACGTGACCACCATCGCGTGGGGCGTGGAGGTCACGCTGGTCGAGTTGAAAGACATCCAGCTGCCCGAGACCATGAAGCGGGCGATGGCACGCCAAGCCGAGGCCGAGCGGGAGAAGAGGGCGAAGATCATCAACGCCGAGGGCGAAGCCCTCGCCGCAGCCGCACTCGGCGACGCCTCGGACATCATGATGGTCCACCCGCTAGCCCTTCAGCTCCGCAACCTTCAGAGTTTGGTCGAGATCGGCGTGGACAAGAACACCACCGTTGTCTTCCCAGCGCCGATCATGACGACCATCGAGGAACTCACTGCGTTCCTGCAGCGCGAAACCCACGCAGCAGACCAAGCCTCACCATCCACCTCGGCCAATACCCTCAATCGAACCCCCACCGCCGCATAGCAACCAGTGGCGAGCACGACACCCAGGCTTTCCAGCAGGTGTCACTGCGGCGCAACCACCACAAGGGGCTCAGACCCCGAGCCGACCAATCCTCCGAATCTGATGCGGAAAGCAGCGTGGCATGACTGAACATCAGACACAGACAGGCCCTTCCCCTTCTGGGCCAAGGGTCCCGGCGTTGACCGACCCAGGCGCAGGAACCATGTCCGAGCCGCCGCCAGAACCGACCCCCTGGCCCCTACCCGGACCGATTCCCGGACCGGTCCCGGGTCCGATCCCACAGCCACACCCGGGACCTCTCCCTGAGCCCGTCCCGGAACCAGAGTCCCCCATGATGACCGCTCGCAGAACAGGCACACCGGTCATCTTCGACGTTCTCGGCAAGGCACTCCGCGCCCACCGAGATACCCGAGCCGGTGCGCTGGACGGAACCCGCGAGCGGAGACATGCCCGTCGCGCTCGGACACAAGGGCGACGCCGTTTCGACACGACCGTGACACAGCGCCGATGTGCCGTCGCAGGGCGCTCGATGCGAATCGGGGTGCCGTCCAATGTCGACGCCGAGGGCGGACCGAAGAAACGTGGTTACCCGGCGGCGCGAAGCGTCGCAGCCTGACGACCTCGCCCCGCAACGACGGATTCCGCCACTTCCACCCGTGTTCGGACCGGACCCTGGGTCCAGCGACAGACCACTGCTGGTTGTCGCGACCGTCCGAGTGCAGGGGAGGGCTTCGACAGCCCCGGATAGGACGCCCTGCTTCCCCACGCTCCGACACAGGGACAGCCGTGGATCTCGTCCGCGCACCAGGCGTCGCGTACGACGCTGTCGGCCTGCGAGCACGGTCGCAAGTCACCCACGTCGGCGACTGCTCGACGGTTGCTCGAGGCCGCCGGCCATGATCTCGAAGCCGTGCCTCGCGTCGAGTTCCGTCACCACGCGACAGCACGCGACCCGGTCTATGGGTGCCGGACCGCCTGTGGCGGCTGCCGGTGCTGCGTGCGTGGGCCATGGTGACGCTGCCGCTGCACCTGAACTGGTCATTGACTCGGAGCAGGTGACCGGTACTTGGCGAGTACCGCTACGCCGGTCAGCGGAAGGAACGTCGCGAGCGCCCCGAGTGGTAGGAGTAGTAGCCAGGGGTGAGCGTCGGTCGCCGTGGTGACGGCGGTGGCGAGGGTTCCGAGGTTGATGATGACGAGTCTGGTGCGCGCGCCCGTGTCGAGGGTGGAGTGGGTGGCGCGGGCAACCGCGGGTCCGCCGCCGAGGACGACGGGGACGAGGTAGCTGAGGGCGCCGAGCAGCGTCTGGGCCCCGAAACCGACGAGCAGCGGTGCGGCTAGGCGGTCGGCGGTTGCGGCGGCGTCCGTCCAGCTCGGGGCGGTGGCGATCACCAGGCTGAGCGCGACCACGGTGGTGAGGAGCCAGAGCGCGCCTGACGCGACTGACCAGGTTGCGTAGGTGTGGGGTGGCCGCGCTCGCGCCTCCTGGAGCAGAGGTAGGCCGGCGAGGACGAGACCCGCGGCGTAGCCGAGAAGCCCGATCACGGTCAGGGCGCGGTACCCGGCCAAGGCCGAGCCGGCCGCGATGAGGAGGCTGAGGAGCAGGACCGGCAGCGCTCGGCGCCCGATGCGTTCGGCTCCGTCGGGGATGCGGGTGTGGAGCATGGTCGGCCACAGCGTGATGAGGGTTCCCATCACAGTGAGTCCCATCCAGCCCACGACGTTGAGCATGACGTGGGCCAGCGCTACCCGGGCGTGCATGGTGTCGGTGAGGGTGTCCGGTGCCATGATCACGCCAAGGCTGATGCCGAGCGGAAGGAGCGCTCCCGCGCTCACGTAGTAGCGGACGGTAAGACCGAAGCGCGAGGGTAGGGCGCGCCGCATTCGTTGCAGCAGAACAAGTGTGTGCCACGAGACCGCGGCGACCGCGAACGTGGCCCCGACGGTCACGATCACCCAGCCGTCTGTGGTCATGCCCCACACCACGGTGACCGCACCCAGATCGAACAGTCCGAGGCGGATCGCCTCGGTCGTGTGGCTTCTGGTCGCGCGCAGCCGCAGGAGCGCCTCGGTGAAGTACGTGCTCCAGATCAGGATCGCGTTACTCACCGCTCCGAGCAGGAGAAGGTGGATCGGGAGCCACGCGTCCACGCCGACGGTCAGCGCGCGGACGCTGACGATCGTGAGTGCCACGAGCCAGCCCGCGCCGATGGCACCGACACACATGTGCCACGTCGACCTGGTCATCGTCGTCTACTCGTCGACAGGGGGAACGGGATCGCGGACGAGTGCGAGCACCGCGGGATCGTTCGTGTGCAGGCGTCCCATCTCCTCACCCGCCGAGCAGGTGAGAAGAGCGATATCGACGAAGTCCGCCCCTGGCACCACGACGCTCCAGAGACCGCCGGCCCCCTCCCACCGTCGGAGCTCCTCGAGGGCCGTGTCGTCCGCCGGCTCGGTCATATCGGGAGGGGGAGCCAGCGGAGCGCGTCGCCCGGCAGCGCTCCGCCCGGTGGGACGACGGCGTATCCGTCGGCGACAGCCAGACCGCGAAGCATCCCGGACCCGTGATGGTCTGTGGGCACGGCCCGATCCGATTCCAGGGTCGCGAGCACAAGCCTCGTCGCCCTTGGCGGTGCCATCAGTGCGACGTCGCTCGTCGTCGGGCCGAGCTCGTGCAGCGGCTCACCAAGCAGTGACGCCACAAGCGGAGCACCGAGAGTGAGGAGGGCCGCTACGGCGGACTGGGGGTTGCCTGGCAGGCCGAGCAGCCAGCGTCGCCCGGGGAGGCGCGCCAGCAGCATCGGGTGCCCTGGTCGGATGGAGACGGAGTCGACGACGAGCGTGCCGCCGAGCTCGATGATGGCCCGGTGCAGGTGGTCGGCCGGCCCGGCCGCGGTGCCTCCCGTGGTGACGACGAGCTCGGCGTCCGTGCTGGCCTCGATGGCCTTGAGGTGGGCATCGAGGGTGTCGGTGACGTGATCGACGCCGACGCAGTCGACGCCGATCCGCTGGAGCCATGCGGGCAGCTGCGGCCCGAGGGAGTCGCGGATGCGTCCGTCGTGGGGGATGCCGTGGTCGAGCAGCTCGTCGCCGAGCACGAGCACTCGGGCCACCGGTCGGCGTACGACGTTCAGGACGTCGGCGCCGGCTGCCGCGGCGACGCCGAGATGTGCCGGGCCCAGGACTGTTCCTGCGGTCAGGAGCAGAGTGCCGCGCCCGGCTTCCTCTCCGGCGGGCCGGATGTGGCGTCCAGTCGTGGCGTCTGCGGTGAGCACTGCCCTGGCGGTCGTGCCGTCCTCGCGTCGGACCACGGCGGTCGTCCCGGCGGGGATGACGGCGCCGGTAGCGATCGCGGTCGCCTGGCCGGCAAGCAGGGTGGTGCCCGGCAGGACGCCGGCGAGGACGGTCCCGGTGACGACCCAGGGGCCAGCGCCGCTCACGGCCCATCCGTCCATGGCTGAGGATGCGAACGGGGGAAGATCGGTGGAGGCGTGCACGTCGTTGGCCAGGACTCGCCGGTGTGCCCGTCCCACCGGGACGCGCTCGGTGCCCAGTGGCTCGCCCGACGCGTGTGCGGCTGCCCGAGCCTCGTCGAAGTCCGGTGCGACCAGGCAGGTGGTGGTCCGGGTCGGTGCGGACGCGATCGGTGGAGTCATCGTGAGTCCGTTGCCGAGAGGTGCGGGTGGGGCTCGCGGGCCAGGAGGCTGTCGACCTTGTCCCAGGCGGCGCCGTCGAGGCTGATTGCCGCGGCGGGGAACAGGCCGTTCTCCTCCTTGTCGATGTGGCGGCGCAGAAGGTCCTCGAGCTCGTGTGCGGCGTCGCTGCCGCCACGCTGAAGCTCATCGAGGCGGGTGTCGAGTTCAGCGTGCTCGGCGCACAGAGCGGCGACATGATCGGCGAGCTGCGGGTCGTTGCGCAGCTCGGCGAACAGCGATCGTTCCTCCCCGGCCGTATGTCGTCCGAGAGCGGCAGCCAGTGCGCTGGTCGCCACGTCGAGTGCCCTCGGGGGGGCGCCCGCGACCGCGCGTCGAACATCGCCCATGAGGGTGATGATCTGCTCGTGCTCAGCGGTGAGCTGCGAGATCGAGGCGAACGCCAGACATCCGCAGTAGGAGCACACGGTCAGCCGACGCGGGTCAGGCGCACGTGCCACGCCTCGGGTCCGCGCTCGTCGTAGGTGACGTCGAACGCGCCTGGCGCGCGCTCGGCGATCTCGCGAAGCAGGGGGAGCGGGTCGTGCGGAGCGATGAGGACGAGGGAGGTGCCGGCGCCCACGCCGTCCAGGGCCCCCAGAACGGCGGCGTGACGGATCGAGTGAGGGATCGTCCGGACGTCAAGAACTGGCGTCTCGTCCATCGCTGCGCCACAGCTGCAGTGTCCACCGCACCCGTCGCTGGGTGTCTCGGTCGCGATCTCGTCCGGGGCGGTGATGCTGATATCCACGAAGGCTCCTGCGTTGTGACATGCGGTGAGGTGGTGGTTCGTCCCGACGATCCACGTGGTCGACCGGGGTCGGGGGAGTGCGCGGGTCAGGCGTCGGCCCGGCGCATCGCCGTCCACGTGTAGGCGGCTGCTGCGCCGGCCAGGAGCGCGAGCAGGACGAAGCCGATGGTGTAGCTGCCGTTGAGACCGTAGAAGTAGCCCATGATCAGAGGAGGGATGAACCCGCCGAGCCCGCCCGCAGCACCCACGACACCCGTCACGGAACCGACCTTGTCCGTCGGGGCGACCCGGGCCACGAGGGCGAACACACCACCGGCTGCGGCGCCGAGCGCGGCGGCCATACCGAGGAACGCGATCGTGGCGCCCGGAACGAGGGTGAGCTGCAGAGCGGCGACGGCGGCGAGCGCGAACACGACGGTGAAGGACACGGTCAGCACGGGGACCGGGTGGAACCGGTCCGAGAGCCACCCACCGATCGGGCGCGCGATGACCGCAAGGACTACGAACCCGGCTGTGCGTGACGAGGCGTCGTCGGCAGAGAGCCCGTAGGCGTTCTTGAGGTAGGTCGGCAGATAGACACTGAAGGCGACGAAGCCGCCGAAGCCGACGGCGTAGAGCAGCGAGAGCTGGATGGTGACCCGGAGCTTCATCGCTGTCACGATGCGCGCCCAGAACGACCCCGGGCTCGCGACGCGTCCCGGTGCGTCATGCAGCAGCGCAAGAGCGAGCAGCCCGTAGACGGCCAGCACGACCGCGACGACGTCGAACGGGAACGCGGGCGAGTGCGAGGTCGCGAGCTTGACGGTGGTGAACGCCGAGATCGCGGTGCCGCCCATCCCGACCCCGAAGATGCCGAGCGCGAATCCGCGCCGCGCCGGCGGGAACCAGGCATTGACGAACGGCACGCCGACGGCGAACGCGGTGCCACCGAGACCGAGGAAGAACCCGCCGATGAGCAGGGTCGCGAAGCTGGTCGCGAGGTGGCCGACGTAGAGGACCGGCAGGATCGTCAGGACGCTGACGGCGGGGAACATCACCCGCGCGCCGAGCTTGTCCGTCAGGCCACCGATCGGGATGCGGCCGAGCGATCCCACGACGACCGGGACTGCGACCACTAAGGACTGCTGGAACGGGCTCAGCCCGAGCAGCGTCTTGTACGCCGGACCCAGCGGCCCCATCAACGCCCAGGCCCAAAAGTTGACCCCGAAGCCGACCGTGGCCAGCAGCAGCTGCAGGCCCGCTCCACGGGGGGCGCCCGCGGGCCTGGGCGCCGCCGCGGCTCGGGGGACGGTCGGGAGTTCGTGCGAGGACACCATCGTGGGACCGGCTCTCAGCGGCTAGGTTTTCCCTGACAGAGTTGTTTTTACACCCACGATAGGGAATATTGCAACCATGCCCACCGACGAGTCGATGCTGCGCACCCGACAGGTGCTCGCGTCCCCCCGCCGCGTCGAGCTCCTCGAGCACCTGCGCTCGACGGACCGCCCGATGACCGTCATGCAGGCCGCCGAGGCGTTGGGTCTGCATCCCAACACCGCGCGGATCCACCTCGACCAGCTCGTGGAGGTCGGACTTGTCGAGGCCACACAGGAGAAGCGCACCGACCCCGGCCGGCCACGCACGCTCTACCGCGCGACTGATCGAACGGCTCACGACGAGCGCTCCGACGGCGATGCCGCGGACTACAGGGCGCTGGCCACCGTGCTCGCTGCGGGGCTCGCCGCGACCGACGACCCCGCCGGTGCTGCGCTGGCTGCGGGTGAGGGCTGGGTCGAGGCGATGGCGGAGCACGACTGGCCCGCACGTCCGACCACGACCGAGATCGCCGCCGCCGAGCTCGAGTCGCTGCTCGACGAGCTCGGGTTCGACCCTGAGCTCGATCTCGAGCACCGCACGATGCTGCTGCGTCGTTGCCCGTTCGCCGGCATCGCACGGGAGAACGCGGCCGTCGTGTGCGGGGTGCATCTGGGCATGGTGCGTCGTGCACTCGACCGACTCGACAGTCCGCTGCGGGCGACCCGGTTGGAGCCCTTCGTCGAGGACGACCCGCTCCTGTGCCGGATCACCTTCACCACCGTCGACCCGGGGACGCCCTCATCGGCGTACCCCCTGCCCTTGCTGGGTGCGCCGCCCGTCTCCACCCCGGGCACAACGTCACGACGACCCCGCACGACGCCCCGCACGACCTGACCCCGCACGCAGGAGGACCACGTGACGACCCAGACACCGCGCACCGGAACCGATGGCGACGTCGTCGAGCTGATCCTCAAGGCGCGCAGGCTCCTGCAGAAGAACGCGGTGTCCGAGGACCTCCGCACGATCACCCACGAAGGCGGCCGCGACGCGGACGTGTTCTACCGCGACCGGTGGTCTCACGACCGGATCGTGCGCTCGACGCACG
>JANMBJ010000312.1:0-3411 GCA_031360335.1 Candidatus Nanopelagicales bacterium | reverse complement strand
TCAACACGAGGGGCATCGGGATACGTAGGCACCCGCTCACCCTAGGTGAGCGCCCCCGCCCTGCAGCGTCCCCATCCCGCCCCCCTACCCGGATGAATGTGTCCTGACGTGCGCTAGGCGCGCGTCAGGTGCCCTCCATCTATCGGACAGCTGGCTGCCCACCGTGACAGGGGCAGATCGCGCGCGCCCAGCGGAGTCCGCAGCACACATATCCGGGGGAGGGGATGGGTGGGCTGAGAACGGTTACATGGCGGGTGAGCCCAGGGTGGTCATCGGGGCGCGGGTGCGGCCAAGATGGCAGGGTGAACAGTGATCTCGCCGCTCTGGCGGCTGCGTACGGGGTGGCCACCGAGTTCTGGGACCAGGCAGGTGCCCACCAGTCCGTCTCCGAGGAGACGGTCGTGGCGGTGCTGGCCGCGCTCGGGGTCCATGCCACCTCCGCGTCGTCGATCGCGGCGGCGCTCGACGAGCGCCGGATGCGCGACTGGCGAAGGAACCTTCCCCCTGTCTTCGTCGCCCGTGAGGGCGATGCGGCCACCTGCTGGGTGCATCTCCCGCACGGCGACACCGCCCGGCTCGTGGTCGAGCTCGAGGACGGCGGCAGCAGATCTGACGTGACGCAGGTCGACCGCTGGATCGAGCCGGTCGAGGTCGACGGCGGCCTCGTGGGAGAGGCCACCTTCGCCCTCCCGACGGACCTCCCCACCGGCTGGCACCGCTTGCACGCGGAGCTGATCACGCTCGACGGATCCTCCACGACCGTCACCACGACACTGGTCGTCACGCCCCGCAAGCTCGAGCTGCCCCTGCCCTTGCGCGGGCGCCGCGGGTGGGGCTTTGCCGCGCAGCTGTACTCGGTGCGCTCGAGTCGTTCGTGGGGCCTCGGTGACGTCGCCGACCTCTCCGAGCTCTGCTCCTGGAGCGCGCGCGAGCTCGGTGCCGACTTCGTCCTCGTCAACCCGCTGCACGCGGCCTCGCCGGTGCCGCCGATGGCTCCGTCGCCCTACCTCCCGGTCACCCGACGTTTCGCCAACCCGATCTATCTGCGCGTCGAGGAGGTTCCGGAGTACGCCTACCTCCCCGAGGTCGGCCGCGCCCGGGTCGCCGAGCTGGCCGCGTCGACGCACGCCGCCAACAACTCCGCCGCACTGCTCGAGCGTGACCCGGTGTGGGCTGCGAAACGAGCGGCGCTCGAGCTCATCCGGCTCGTGCCGCGGCTGCCAGGGCGTCAGGCGGACTACTCCGACTTCCGGGCCCGCGAGGGTCAGGGGCTCGCCGACTTCGCGCTGTGGTGCGCGCTCGGCGATGAGTACGGCGACCCCGCGGACTGGCCCGAGGAGCTCGCGGACCCGCACGGTGCGGCCGCCGACGCGGCGCGCACGTCGCTCGCCGAGCGCGTGGAGTTCCACGAGTGGCTGCAGTGGGTTCTCGACGAGCAGCTCGCCGCAGCCCAGGAGGTCGCCCGCGAGTCGGGCATGGCGATCGGCGTGATGCACGATCTTGCCGTCGGGGTGCACCCCGAAGGGGCTGACGCGTGGGCACTGCGCGACGTGCTCGCGAAGGATGTCGCGGTCGGCGCACCGCCGGACATGTACAACCAGATGGGACAGGACTGGTCACAGCCGCCCTGGCGCCCGGATGCCTTGGCAGAGCAGGCTTTCCTGCCTTACCGCGACATGCTGCGCACCGTGCTGCGCCATGCCGGTGGCATCCGGATCGACCACGTGCTCGGGCTTTTCCGGCTGTGGTGGATCCCTCGCGGCATGCCTGCCAACGCCGGCACGTATGTCCGCTACGACCACGACGCGCTCGTCGGCATCCTGGCGCTCGAGGCGCAGCGCGCCGGCGCTGTCGTCATCGGCGAGGACCTCGGCACCGTCGAGGCCTGGGTGCAGGACACGCTGCGCGACCGCGGCATCCTCGGCACCTCGATCTTGTGGTTCGAGGCAGACTCCGACGGCGGACCGCTCGCGCCCGAGCGCTGGCGTGACCTGACCCTCGCGAGCGTCACGACGCACGACCTCCCGCCGACTGCTGGCTTCCTCGACGGGGAGCACGTCCGCCTCCGCCACGAGCTCGGTCTGCTGACGACGTCCTATGCCGACGAGCTCGCGGCCCACGAGCGCGACCTGGGTCGCTGGATGGATGCGTTGCGCACCGCGGGACTTCTCCGCGAGGGAGCCGGCAGCGAGGACGTCGTCGAAGCGCTGCACCGCTATCTCGCGCGTACTCCCTCACGGCTCCTGGCCATCTCCCTCGCCGATGCCGTCGGTGACCGCGCGGCGCAGAACCAGCCGGGGACGGACCAGGAATACCCCAACTGGCGCGTGCCCCTCACCGATGCGACCGGGGCACCCGTGCTGCTCGACGACCTGCCCGACGTCCCACTCCTGCGCCGGCTCGTCCACACGATCACCGGCTGACCGCGATGAGCCGAGGCCAGAGCCACCGCGGGCAGCCGGGGACGGGCCCGTCGGCAGCCTCGCCGCTGCGGCGACCTCCGCGAGCCGTGGCCCGTAGGATCGATGACATGGCAGCGATTCTGCGAGGTCTTCGGCGCGCGCGTGCGCGGTCCCGTGTTCTCGTCGCGGTGGGTGTTGTCGCCATCGCGAGCATGGCCGCCGCTGGGCCGGCCTCGGCGGTCGAGTCCTCGATGCCTGCTGCGCAGAGCGACGTGATGTCGACGGGTCAGGCGATCCTGGTCTTCGTCGGCATCCCGGTCTCGATCGCCGCGGTCATCTATCTGCTCGTGCTGGCACCGAGCTGGACCCGCACGGGGCGCACCGATGTCGGCGATGGGCTGATGTCGGACCCCTTCGTGCTGGGCGGCGACGGACCGGCGGACCGTGCTGCGCTCGCCTCGGCCGAGCCCGCGCTCGACGCCACCTCCCGCCAGACCGGGGGTACGAGTGCCTCCTGGTGACGCGCTCTCAGAGACGCAGCGGTCGCGCCTCGCCCGATCCGTCGCGACGGCGGAGGAGTCGACCGGTCTCCGGTTCCGCCTGCACGTGGGCCGTCTCGAGGGCGGGCGCACGGGTGCCGAGTCGCTGCTCGCCGCGAGCGGTGCGACCGCGCCTGACACGGTCCTCGTCGCCGTCGACCCCGCGGCCCGAGGCCTCGAGATCGTGACAGGCACCCGGGCGACGGGTCAGGTCAGTGACCGCACCTGCGCGCTCGCGGCGCTCGCCATGACCTCATCGTTCGCCGCAGGTGACCTGGTCGGCGGACTCGTCAACGGCCTGCAGATCCTCGCCGAACACGGCCGCCGCCAGCATGTCCTGCACCTCGACCGCGCCTGACCCACTCCGCCCAGACCGTTGATTTGTAGTGTGGTCCCGGGCTATGCGGGACGCACTAAACAACAAAAGGGGGGGGGCGGGGGGGAGGATGAGCGGGGCGGGGGGCCGCGGG
>JANMBJ010000256.1:0-9228 GCA_031360335.1 Candidatus Nanopelagicales bacterium | reverse complement strand
TGCTAGGCCTCGTGGCTGTGTTCGTCGTCGCCACCCTGCGACGTCGCACCGAGACCCCATCTTACGTGGCCCCGAGTGACCCGCACGCAGGCTGCCACGGCGGCGATATCCCTACCAGCTCAGCGCTCGACAAGGAGTCGGCATCATGACGAACGTGACCGCGTCCAAGGCACGCAGCGCCAAGCTCCAGGCGGTGCAGGAACAGCAGGCGAAAGCCGCGCGGAAGCGCAAGCTGCGCAGTCTCGTCGTCTGGGGCGTTGGCTTGCTCGTCGTTGCAGGTCTGCTCGGGTACGCGATGCTGAACAGCCGCCCGAGCGTCGGCGCCGCCACAAAGGTCGCGCCGCCGTTCTCCTTGACCGACACCGCGGGCAACACGGTCACCCTCGCGGACTACAAGGGCCGCAACGTGATCCTGTACTTCAGTGAGGGCGCCGGATGTCAGGCGTGCCTGCTCCAGATGAGCAAGATCGAGGCCGACAAGGCCGCGTTCGACAAGGCGAACGTCACCGTGCTGCCCGTCGTGATGAACAGCCGCGACCAGATCCTCGCCGACATGACCGCCAACAAGGTCACCACCCCCTTCCTGCTCGACGACGGCACCGTGTCCCAGGAGTACGGCACCCTCGGGAAGGGCATGCACGCGGGGCTCCCCGGGCACAGCTTCGTGCTGATCGACGGGAGCGGCACGCAACGGTGGTCGGGCGAGTACCCGTCCATGTGGTTGGACCCGAATGCGCTCCTCGACCAGGTCTCGTCCGTCCTAGCGTCCTGATTGCTTGAGCATGACCCGCGAGGGCGTTCTTGCGCCCCGACGATGTCCCACCCGTGAGTAGTGTCGTGAGGAGTCCTCATGCTGACAGCCCGAAGCTGGCGTATCGGCGTCATTGCGGCGACCGGTTGGATCGTCGTCTACGCCCTGACGGTGGGCGTGCTCGCTGGGCCGGCGCACCTACGTGACCAGGTAGGCCGCGACGGGTGGCTTCTCGGATTGCTCGCCGCGGGGTTCGCATTCCAAGTCGCGCTCCTGATCGAGCTGCGCCGCCGACGGCGTGGAGCCGCCAGAACGACCGGCCCGGCGATCGTCGGAACGGGCGTTTCGACCGTAGGGATGGTGGCGTGTTGCGCCCACCACGTCGCCGATCTGCTCCCGCTCGTCGGCGCCGCCGGCGTGGCAACCGTCGTTACGACGGCCCAGCGGCCGCTGATGCTCGTGGGACTGGCTATCAGCATCGCCGCGATAGCCATCCTTGCCCGAACTCTGCGCACGATCCCTCCGTCTGTCGCGGACGACTCCGCCCGTGACCAGGAGCGGAGCCCCCAATGCGTACCGTGACCCGTTCGGTCACCCACATGGCGATCATCGCCGCAGTCGCAGCGCTCGCGGTGTCCGGTTGCGCGAGCGGGGCCACGACCCAGCCTGCCGCCGTGTCCAGCCGCACCGGGTCGGTGCTGGCGGATGCGAACGGGACTGCCGGACCGGTGGAGGTCGCGGTGAGGAACCCGAACGTCACGCCGGCCGGGGCGTCCTTCACCGTAGAGCTCAGCAACCACGCGATCGACCTGAGCGACGACATGGCCGGGACAGCCACGCTGTCCGTCGACGGCCGCGTATGGGTGGGCACCGCATGGGCCGGTGACCCCCCGGGGGGTCACCACCGCACCGGCGCCCTCACCTTCGCCGGGTCGAGCCAGGCGCGGGGGCCTGTCGTCCTCACCGTGATCGCTGGCGGCAATCCCGCCGTCTTCTCCTGGAATCTCCCCTGACCCCGGTCCAGGGCGACGTCGCGATGGACAAGGGACATCTCCGTCGAGACACGGTCAGGCCCCTCACCGGTGGAGACGCCGCCGGGCGCACCGCCGTGCTCGTGGCCACCGCGACCGTGGGATCGAGCTTCGCCCGGGGCCTGATGCCACGACGAGTCACCGACCAGGCGATCCTGACCGGCGTGCTCGGCGCCACCGAGTACGGGTTGGTCCTCGCGTCCCAGTCGGTCGCCGCCGCGGTGGTTTCCGGTCTCTACACCCGCAACCCGGGCGACTTCGCCGGCATCGAGGCGCTGACGGTCGTCACAGTCGGCGACGCCTAGTGCTTCCGCATGGCGATGCATTGAGGGCAAGGAGCCGCACGAGCCGACTGCCGACGCGTTGGCTCCGGACGCTGGGATCCGCCTCACTGATGGGCTCGTCACCCGATCGCGCTAGTGCCGACCGTGTCCGGACCGGATCTTGGATGTTGCTGAGAGCAACCAGGGTCCGTTCATGTCGAAGACATGCCTAACGTCAGCCGTAGGTCCCACTGCTTCTACCGACTACTGCTTCTGAATCGATTTCCCATGAAGCTCAATCTCGTCGTTCCGCTCACCATCGCCGGCTTCGTGAAGGGATCGACGGCCGCGTTCGCTTCTTCGCGTCTCCCCACGCTGACACGGCCCCGCCGACTGGAGTGACGGCTTCTCAGACTGTGCCGCCGTCGGAGACTCCCGGCGCTACTGAGACACCGGACGCGACCGAGACGCACAAGGCTCCGCGAGCTCCGAGCCCAGCGACACCGAAGACTCCGCCACTGACACCCCTGCTAGCGAACCGTCCAGGACGGGTGCGGCGGAGCCCACACCGACCGCCACGTCCCAGCACAGCTGATGACGGCGACCAGGGCGACATCGGCCAGGGCGACGACAAGGGAAACCACCAGGGAACGTCGGCGCCGACGTCTGGCCAGGACGACGGCGGCGACTCGGCGGGCAGCGGCCACTCCGACAACAACGGCGGCAGCGGCAGCGACGACTGATCGTCCCGCCCGGACGTGCCCGCCCTCACACAAGGCCATGCCATTCCACGTGCGGACTCGGCCAGAGACCCGATAGGGGTGCATCGAAACGTGGCAAGCGGGCAGAACCCCGGGTGTCGGCTCCTCCGCGGCCGTTCCGGGCCCTTCCTGTCTCAAGTAGGCCAGCCTTGGGGCCGACAGTTTGGTGAGGCTCGGGTGAACTAGGAGGTGACATGCACGCGCTCTCACCGGGTGAGGTGCTGCATCTCCTCCCACTCGGCCTGCTCGGGTTGCTGTCGTGGTCGGTGTGGTTGTACCGCCGGGTGTCCTCACATCGGGCTCGCCCGGTCGTGAACGACTTCACCACGACGACGAGCCTCGTGGTTCCGTCGTTTCGGGAGGATCCGGGGGTGCTCTCGGATTGTCTGGACACGTGGCTGGCTGCTGGTCCGACGGAAGTGATCCTCGTGGTCGACGTCGATGATGGTGCCTGCCTGGAGATGCTCGCTTCCCGGGACCTTCCTGCGCTGGTGAGGGTGGTGCCGTTCCGCCACCGTGGGAAACGCTCTGCCCTTGGTGTCGGCTTGCGCCTAGCTGGGATGGAGGTGGTGGTGCTCGCCGACTCCGACACCGCGTGGCGCCCGGGTTTGCTGGACCATGTCGTGATGCCTTTCACGGACCCCAGGGTGGGTGGGGTGGGCACGCGTCAGAGTGTGGCCGCCCGCGAGAGCTCGGTGTGGCGTCGGGTGGCGTCGTGGATGGTGAACATCCGCTACCTCGACTACGTCCCGGCGATGGGTGCTCGCGGTGGAGTGGCGTGCCTGTCGGGACGCACGGCGGCATACCGACGCTCGGTGATCCTCCCGCTGCTCCCACAGCTCGAACGCGAGGTCTTCCTCGGTCGGGAGTGCGTCGCGGGTGATGATGGTCGTCTGACCTGGTTGGTCCTGGGGTCGGGTCACCTCACGGTGCACCAGGACAGTGCCCGGGCGGTGTCGATGTTCCCGGACACCCTGCGCGCGTTCCTCAAGCAGCGGATGCGGTGGAGCAGGAATTCCTACCGCTGCTACCTCACCGCGGCCTACAAGGGCTGGCTGTGGCGGCAGCCGATGATCACCCAGATCACGGTTCTCCAGATCCTCCTCACCCCGATCACGATGGCAGCAGCCTTGGTGTTCCTCGTCTCGGCGTTCGCGACCAAACCGCTCTGGGTCGCCGCGGGCTACCTGCTCTGGGTCATCGCGGGTCGTGGTCTTCGTGGTCTCAGTCATTTACGTGACCATCCCCGCGATCTGGTCCTGCTTCCACTCGTGGTGGTCATGACCGCGGTGATTGCTCTGCCGGTCAAGTTGGCGGCGCTGGTCACGATGAACCGGCAGGGGTGGCTCACCCGCCACGCGAACCAGGTGGGCGGCGAAGGACAGGACCAGGCCTCGTTGGGTTCCCATGCGGTCACCGACTAACGACCACCGGCGGGCGATCCTCGTCACCCTGGTCAGTGCCGTGGTGATCGTCGCTGCGTTGGGTGGGGTGGCGCGCACGCTGTCTGGTCAGGGCGACCCCGGACCTGCAGCGTCTGCGTCGACATACTCGCCGCCGCTTCACCTAGCGCACTTCGATGCCGCCACCGTGGACGCCACGGCTGCGCAGCTGCGCCTCGTCGTCGATGATGACCAGCGCAACCATCACGCCCTCGTCCTCGTGGTTCACCACTCGATCCCGTTCCTCGCGGCCGCAGCCACGGGGCGTCACGACTTACCCACTTTCGTGCTGGTGGCCCGTGAGAAGCCCTACCGGCTCGACACCCTCGTGCCCCGCTATCCGCAGGCATTCACCACCACCTCGACGGGTGCGGTTCTCGTGCACTTCCCCCTACTGATCGCACCCGGGGCGACGCTGATCATCGACGCGAGCACGACACCGACCGTGCTGCTGCGCAGCGACACCACCGGCTACGCCTCCGTGACCGCCCTGTCCTCAACACTGGACCTACGTGGGACCCCGGCTCGACCGCTGCGGGTGAGCAGCTTCGATTCCTCGAGTTCGGGACCGGATCTCACCGTGTCTGACGGGCGTGCGTACCTCCAGACCCGCGGCGGAACACTGACGCTGCGCGCGACCAAGGCTGACCACCTCGGGTTCGCGATCGGGCGTAGCTCCGGAGTGGCCTGGCTCGGGCAGGGAACCACGCCCGCGTCCGGGGGAGCCGCGTGGAGCACCTTCCAGAACAACCATTTCGGTGCCTACGCGTTCGCTGCGCGGGGTCTGGTCATCAGCCACTCCGCGTTTCTGGACAACGACATCTACGGCTTCGACCCCCATGACGGCACCAACGACAGCGTGGTCAGCGACTCCGTGGCCGCCCGCAACGGGCGTCACGGATTCATCTTCAGTCGTGGCTGCCGCCACAACACACTGCGCAACGACGAGGCCTACGACAACGGCGTCGCGGGGTTCGTCATCGACGACGGCCATGTCGCCCAGGACGGCAACCCCCGACACGCGGTCGCGGTCCCCTCCGATGGCAACGCGCTCATCCACATCTCAGCTCACGACAACGGGATCGTCGGTGTCAGCATCGAGGGAGGCGCCGAGAACTCCCTCGAGGCATCCCAGGTGGAGAACAACAGGTACGGGGTGTGGGTGAAGAACGCTGCGACGGGGACCCGCCTCACCACGCTCAGCGTGACCCGCAGCCAGGCCGCAGCTGTCGTGCTCTTCAACGGCACCCAGGCCACCCACATGTCCGACGTGCACATCAGCGGCGCCTCAGTAGGTGTGGTCGTGGACCACGCCACCGCGACCGCGATGTCCAACGTGGATGTGTCCGATGCCACCACGACCGGGATGCGGCTGCGCGGGCCTCACACCGAGCTTGTGGTTTCCGGGGTCCGCATCTCCGGAGCCGGGCGCCGTGCCGTTGACGCGGGCGACGTCGCAATCCCCGACACGCTACGTTCGGGAATCGACGACAGTGGCTGGGAGATCAGGCATCCCCCGGTCTCGGTCACGCACTACCTCGCCAGACACACCAACCTGCTCGCCTGGGTGCCGATCATCGTGCTGCCCCTGCTGTTCTGGATACCGGCCCGACGCCGTCGAAGTCCAGGAACACCCATGACACCAGCCCGGGTGCTGCCATGAGTCGGCCCACAACGGTGCTCACCGTCGTTCTCGCCTCCGCGGCACTGGTGCTCACCAGCGCCTGCTCGGCGAGCACGGCCGCGCTACCAGGAGGACCGGCGTGCGGACACCCACAGGTCCAGCAGGTCGCCCACGTCAGCGACGCCGCCTCACTCGCCCAGGCGCTGAACACAGCCGTCCCGGGGGAGGCCGTCGTGCTCGCACCCGGCACCTACCGCGGCCACTTCCTCGCCACCACCACTGGAACCGAATCTGCCCCGATCCTGTTGTGCGGGAGCGCCGACAGTGTGCTGGAGGGCGGAACCAACGGTTACACCCTGCACCTCGACCAAGCCGACTGGTGGAACATCTCAGGGCTCACCATCCACGGCGGTGAGAAGGGCCTGGTCCTCGACGCCACCAGTGACACGACCATCACCCTTGTGCGGATCTCCGGCACCGCGCAGGAAGCAGTACACCTGCGCGCCGCGAGCAGCCGCAACACCCTCAAGGCATTGCACATCGACCACACCGGCCGAGCAACTCCACGATTCGGCGAAGGAATCTATATCGGCTCCGCCAAGGAGAACTGGTGCCGATACACCTCCTGTGATCCAGACCGCTCGGATGGCAACACCATCACCGACTGTGCGTTCGGTCCCGGCATCACCGCCGAGAACATCGACATCAAAGAAGGCACCACGGGGGGCATGGTGACGGGGAATTCGTTCGACGGCACCGGAGCCGCTGCGGTGGACTCCTGGGTCGATGTCAAAGGCAACGACTGGGTCATCCACGACAACACCGGGGTCCATTCCCCACGCGACGGCGCGCAGGTCCATGTGCGACTCCCCGGGTGGGGACGCGGCACGACATTCACCGCAAACACGTTCCGAGTCCGCCCCGACGGCTACGGAATCAGGGTGCAACCCGGCGCCGCAAACACCACCGTGGCCTGCAACAACGCAGTGATCGGACCAGCCGCAGGTCTGTCCAACATCGGCTGCAAGGACTCGCGATGAACCGCCGCAGCACCTGCTCGCTCGCGTGCATCGTGGTGCTCACCGGGTCGCTTGCCGCATGCAGCAACGCAGCAACCCCATCGCTGGGCGCACCGATGCCGGCGCACGAGAGCGCGACCATCCCGGCCGGGGTGGACGCCATCCCGGCCGATGCGCGGCTGTCCATCGACGCTGCCAGCGCCTCGAGTTCGTCTGACCCGACGACCAGGGACCACAGCCACAAGCTCTACGCGGACCACACCAACCTGGCGCTCGGCCTGATCAACAGATACCTGCTCAAGCCCTATACCAACGGCCGATTCACCGTCACAGTCGACACCGGTCCCGGATCGAAGACCCTGGGCCGCGCCGCAGCCGCAACCACTGCCGCTATCACCGCTCTGGACCTCGCCCTGCCCGATGCCCCCACCCACCTACGCCAACCCACGCTCCTGCTACGAACCCAACTCAGCCACATCGACCACGCCTTACGAAACGGAGGAACCCTGGACCCAGCTGCAGCCAACGCCACCACCCAACAGACCCTGACCCTGCGCGCCGCCAGCAAGTCCGACCACCTCACCCTGCGGCCTGGCAAGACCCCCGACCTCACCCCGGTCACGGTCACCCCCCGCTGGAAGGCAACGCTCAAAGCCACCATCCACCAGGTCCAGACCCTCACCAACCGCGCGCTCGGGGCCGTTCGCCGCTACGTCCAACGCCCAGCCGGACGGGGCAAGCTTTCCTCAGCGGCGTCACCGAAGACCGCCCGCCGCACCCAGCACAGAGCGGCCCTAGCCCTCGACTTCGCGGCCGCACAACTTGCTACAGCAGCCCGCGCCTGCACTGGCATCGCACGACTGAGCCAACTCCACGACGCCCTGGTCCACGCTCACGAGACCATCCAACGCGCGGCGGGTCTCGCCCGACACAACCGCCTGAACACCGTCCTGGCAACACCAACCACGTCAACGATCGTCCTGCTCGAAAGAGCCGGCGAAACGGGACACCTGAAGATCCACCCCGGCCGCAGTCCAACATTTCTTTCATAGCAGGGGATTACTGCAGGTTCAGTTGACAGTGGTTGGGGTCTGGGCTGCTGCGGCGATTTCGGACAGCGGATGTGACGTCGAGATCACCTCCAGACACAACTCGTCCTTGAACTCCCGGCTGAACCGCCGCCGTGAAGCAGTCATACTCGCCGATCTCACTCTCCGGTAGAACCCTCACGACAAGAGGGCTCACCATCCGAAATCACGGAGGCAGTCCACATCGACCGGTGCCGGAGGTTCATCGGCGTCGTGCCGGACGCACGGGTTCAGCTGCGTCGTCCTCGAGCGCGGCGGCGTAGAGAGCGCGCAGAGCCTCGCCGACCGGCCCCTTCCAGGCGAGCACGTCCAGGTCGTCCATGCGCCGCAGAACGGCGTCGGCCGGGACGGGCGGGTCGGTCACCGTTGTGCCCGGGTGCGGGTCGTGTCGCGCGGTGTCGGGCAATGCTTCGCCCGGCAGCAGCGGCCACCACGGTGGCAGCTCCGCGTCGTCGGACGAAGCGGCGTCTTCGAGGCCGAGAGTGGCCAGCACCTCGTCCTGCGTCCGTCCGCGCCACTGCATGAGCAGCCACGGGTCGCTGTCGAGCTGGTCGGCATACAGGTACAGCGCGGCGGCGATGTGCTTGCAAGGGTTGGCGCTGTCCGGGCAGCTGCAGCGCGCCCTCAGGTCCCGCCACCGCGCGGGGAACAGCGGCGCCTTGGCGGCGACGAAGACCCCTTCGAGCTCGGCCGGGACCTCGCCGGCGAGCAGGTGGGCGGTCAGCCCGATACGGCTGCTCAGGGCGTTGTCGACGACGCGCCACTGCCGGTCCGTGAGCCGGCTGATGGTGATGGTCACGACGTAGGGCGTCCGACGTGACCCTTGGACCTGTGAGGTCAGCAGCCCAGGGGAGATGTCCAGCGAGAGGACCTGCCCCTGGCGTGCATAGTTGCGGCCGCGAGCCAGGCGGTTGCCGAGGCCGTAGGAGTCCAGGACCTCGACGAAGCGTCGGGACCACCACGACTCCGACATGGCGCCGCGTTGCCGTCGCGTCGCGAGGCCACCCTCGACCCTGAGGGGCGTTGACTTCGGGAAGGTGCGCCAGGGGTCGTCCCAGCCTGTGCGAGCCATCAGTCCTCCTCTGCGTCGGGGCGCAGCGCGACCGCATCGCGCAGATCAGCCGTGCTCAGCTCGGTCAGCCACGTCTCGCCCGTGCCCACCACCCGCTGGGCGAGGGCACGCTTGCGGGTGATCATCTCGTCGATGCGCTCCTCCACCGTCCCCGCGCTGATGAGCCGATGGACGAAG
>JANMBJ010000022.1:0-14905 GCA_031360335.1 Candidatus Nanopelagicales bacterium | reverse complement strand
CGCTTCTTGGACTCCGGCAGCAGCGCGCCGAGGTCGCGGTCCTCGACCGACCCGGCGTCGAGGCTGCCCTGCGCTCCGAGGAGCGAGGCGACGATGCGTGCCCGGTCGAGCGCCTCGCGCTCGGACTCGGTGAGGATGTGGACGACGCCGGACCGGCGGCCGTGCGGCTCGGGTCCGCCGAGGCGCAGCATGTCGACGTCCTCGCCGGTGACCGAGCGCACGACGTCCGGTCCGGTGACGAAGATGCGGCCCTCGGGGCCGAGCACGACGACGTCAGTCAGCGCGGGGCCGTAGGCCGCACCGCCTGCTGCCGGGCCGAGCACGACGGAGATCTGCGGGATCTTGCCCGACACGCGCGTCATGATCGCGAAGACCTCGCCGACCGCATGGAGGCTCTCGACACCCTCGCGCAGGCGGGCCCCACCGGAGTGCCACAGGCCCACGATCGAGACGTCGTCGGCGATCGCACGGTGGTAGGCGACCATGATCGCTGCGCAGCCGCCGATGCCCATGGCACCGCCCTGCACGGTCGGGTCGGTGCAGAACACGACGACAGGGGTGCCCTGCGCCGTGCCGACGGCTGCGATGACACCGCAGTCGTCGACCTCGGTGATGAGCTCCATCGTCCCGGCGTCGAGGAACGCCGGCATGCGCACGAGCGGGTGGCGCGGGTCGAGGTCCGGGACCTCGATGCCTGATGCACTCAGCACAGCTGTCATCACACGCTCCGGAAGACGAGGGCGACGTTGTGGCCGCCGAAACCGAACGAGTTGTTGAGCACCACGGCGTCACCGTCGCGCAGCGTGCGCGGCTCGCCGTGGACCACGTCGAGGCCGATCTCGTCGTCGGGGTCGTCGAGGTTGGCCGTGACCGGAGCGACGCGGTGGTAGAGCGCGAGGATCGCCGCGACCGACTCGACCGCACCGGCCCCACCGAGCAGGTGCCCGGTCATCGACTTGGTGCCGCTCACCGCGACGCCGTCAGTGGCCGAGCCGAGCACCGTCCGGATGGCGGTGGCTTCGGCGATGTCGCCCTGCGGCGTCGAGGTCGCGTGCGCGTTGACGTGGATGACGTCGGACGGCGCGGCTCCGGAGGCCTCGAGCGCGAGGCGGATCGCGCGGGTGGCACCGCGACCCTCGGGGTCGGGCTGGGCGATGTGATGACCGTCGGCGGTCATGCCCACACCGGCGACCTCGGCGTACACCCGGGCACCGCGCGCGGCGGCGTGCTCGGCCGACTCGAGGACGAGGCAGCCGGCCCCCTCGCCCATGACGAAGCCGTCCCGGCCCTTGTCATAGGGGCGGCTGGCGCGCTCGGGCTCGTCGTTGCGCGTCGAGAGCGCACGCATCGCGGCGAAGGCGGCGACGGTGATGGGGTGGATGCACGCCTCGGTGCCGCCGGCGACCACGACGTCGGCACGTCCGCTGCGGATCATCTCGAGGGCATAGCCGACAGCCTCGGCGCCGGAGGCGCAGGCACTGACGGGCGTGTGGATGCCGGCCTTGGCGCCGAGGTCGAGGCCGACCCAGGCAGCAGAGCCGTTGGGCATCAGCTGGGGCACCGACATCGGCGAGACCCGGGTCCAGCCACGGGTGTTGAGGATGTCGTAGTTGTCGAGCAGGCTCACGATGCCGCCGATGCCGGTGGCGACGACGACTCCGAGGCGTTCGGGATCGAGCTCGGGTGCGCCGGCGTCGGCCCATGCCTCGCGGGAGGCGATGAGGGCGAGCTGCTGGCACCGGTCGAGCTTGCGAGCCTCGGGCTTGGGGAGCACCTCGAGCGGGTCGACGGCCACCTGGCCGGCAAAGCGGACGGGCAGCTCGGCATAGCGCTCGGGGTCGAGCAGGCGTACGCCGGACCGCCCGGACAGCAGGCCGTCCCAGGTGGTGGCGACGTCACCACCGACGGGAGTGGTGGCGCCGAGGCCGGTCACGACGACGCGGGTCTGCGAGGTGGACATGCGGTGCTCCTTGCACGGTCGAGGTGGAGGTGCGGGTGGCGCCCCGGTCGGGGGCGCCACCCATCACGTCGGGGCCTGGATCAGGCCTGGGCCTTCTCGATATAGCTCACGGCATCGCCGACGGTCTTGAGGTTCTTGACCTCACCGTCGGGAATGCTCACGCCGAACTTGTCCTCGCACGCCATGACGACCTCGACCATCGACAGCGAGTCGATGTCGAGATCGTCGATGAACGCCTTGTCCGGCGTGATGTCGGCGACGGGGGTCCCGGCGACCTCGTTCACGATGGCGGCGAGGCCCTCGAGGATCTCTGTGTTAGCCATGGAAGCGGTTTCTCCTTGCGTGCTCGGTGCGGTGCTGGACGGGGTGGTGCGGGTCGTGCGCCCGTTGCCGTGCGGCTCAGGGAGTCTGGGTGCGCGCTGCCGCTACGGCAGCTCGACGACCTGCGCCGCGAAGGCCAGGCCGGCGCCGAAGCCCACGAGCAGCGCGAGGCCACCGCCGGGCAGGTCGCCGTTCTCGACGAGCCGGTCGAGCGCCAGGGGCACGGAGGCGGCGGAGGTGTTGCCGGCGGTCGCGATGTCGCGAGCGACGACGACGTGCTCGGGCAGCTTGAGCTGCTTGACCATGGCGTCGGTGATCCGCATGTTGGCCTGGTGCGGCACGAAGGCGACGAGGTCGTCGATGGTCACGCCAGCCGCCTCGAGCGCCTGGACGCAGACCTTCGAGATCTCGCCGATCGCCCAACGGAAGACCTGCTGTCCCTGCATGGTCAGCGCGGGGAACTGCTCGCCCGGCTCGGTGCGATATTCCGCCCAGGACTGCGTCATGGTGATCGCGTCCTTCTGGTCTCCGTCGGAGCCCCAGACGACCGGACCGATCCCCGGGTGGTCGGCCGGTCCGACCACGACCGCACCTGCACCGTCGGCGAAGATGAACGCAGATCCGCGGTCGTCGAGGTTGAGGAAGTCGGTGAGCTTCTCGACACCGACGACGAGGACGTACTCGCTGCTGCCCGTGCGGATCAGCGAGTCGGCGATGCTCAGGGCGTAGCAGAAGCCGGCGCACGCGGCGGCGACGTCGAGCGCACCCGCGCCGTTGGTCCCGAGACGAGCGGCGAGCTCCGCTGCGGCTGAGGGGGTCTGGTAGGGGTGCGTGACGGTGGCCACGAGGACCATCGAGATCTGCTCGGGCGAGAGCCCGGCACCCGCGACGGCCTTGCCGGAGGCGGCGAGGGCCATGTCGACGACGCTCTCGTCGGCTGCGGCCCAGCGGCGCTCGATGATGCCGGAGCGATCGCGGATCCACTCGTCGGAGGAGTCGATGCGCGCGGCGATCTCGACGTTGTCGACCACGCGCGACGGCCGGTAGGAGCCGACCGACATGATCTTGCTGCCCGCGCGGGTGGGGGGCAGCTGCAGGGCCTTCGTCACGACGACACCGCCACCGGGTGCAGCCGTACGATCGGCTGGCCGGGGGAGACGGGGTCACCGTCCTCTACGAGCCACTCGACCACGGTGCCGCCGTGCGCGGCCACGACCGGCTGCTCGTCACGCAGGTTGACGATGCTGCCGACCGGTGCGCCGGCGACGAGGGAGTCGCCGACACCCGAGCTCACGCCGAGCTTGAAGATGCCCTTGGCCGGCGCGACGAGCAGACGCCAGGTCGGCGCCTGCGACATCACGGTCTCAGTGGCGTGGCGCTCGATGAGGTCCCAGGCGGCAGGCAGGTCGTCAGGAGTGGTGAGCGCGAGGGTCTCGACGCCGGGCAGGGCGCGCTTGGCCAGCCCCGTGAGGGTGCCGGCCGGGGGCAGCTCGAGCACAGCGGTGACCCCCATCTCGGCCATCGTCTGCATGCAGAGGTCCCAGCGCACCGGGTTGCTCACCTGGGTGACGAGGCGGGTGAGCACCTCACGTCCGCTGTGCATGACCTGGCCGTCGGCGTTGCTGATCACCGGGAGCCGGGCGCTGTGCATGTAGATGGAGCGCGCGAGGCGGCCGAGGACGGCGACTGCGGGAGCCATGTGCTGGGTGTGAAAGGCGCCGGCCACCTGCAGCGGACGCAGACGCGACTTCTCCGGCGGGTCGGCGGCGAAGGCCGCGAGCTGCTCGAGCGTGCCCGCGACCACGATCTGGCCGGCACCGTTCTCGTTGGCGGCGGTGAGGCCGTGGGCCTCGGCCTTGGCGACCACGTCGTCGCGGTCGCCCCCGAGCACCGCGGTCATGCCGGTAGGGGTGACGGCTGCGGCAGCGGCCATCGCCGTGCCGCGCTCGCGGACGAACACCATCGCCTGCTCGGCGGTGATGACGCCCGCGCCGACAGCGGCGGTGACCTCACCGACGCTGTGGCCGGCGCCCGCGGCGATCTTGTCGTAGGCGTCGGTGGGGTGTGGGAAGAGGCTCAGCAGCGAGACCAGCCCGGCGCCGACCAGCAGCGGCTGGGCCACGGCCGTGTCGCGGATGGTCTCGGCGTCGCTCACCGTGCCGTGGTGCACGAGGTCGATCCCGGCGACGGTCGAGAGCCAGCGGAGGCGGTCCTCGAACCCGGGCACCTCCAGCCATGGGAGGAGGAATCCGGGGGTCTGAGAGCCCTGACCGGGCGCGACGACGACGAGCACAGGTCCAGCGTGTCGAATCCGTGACCTGACGGCGCGTTCGACCCGACCAACGTCGAGGGTCGAACTTTGGAGGTTTCCTACAACGACGTCACGGAACGGGGTCGGCGGCCAGTCGCCCGTAGGCCAGCGCCAGGCGCAGGCTCCAGGCGTCGCGAGGCACCGTGGGCGTGAGGCCGGTGATGTCGGCGACACGCCGCAGCCGATAGCGCACGGTGTTGGGGTGCACGAACAGCTCGCGGGCAGCGCCCTCGAGCGAGCCGCTGCGCTCGAGATAGGCGGCCAGGGTCTCGACGAGGGAGGAGTCCTCGGCGACGAGGCGCGCATGCACGTCGTCGACGAGGCGTGCGATGGCCTCGCCGTCACCGTCGAGCGCCCGCTCCGGCAGCAGGTCGCCGGCGGCAACCGGGCGCGGTGCGTCGGGCCAGGCGACCGCGGCCCGGTAGCCCGCGAGGGACTCACGTGAGCTGCGGGTGGCCTCGGCCAGACCGGGCACCAGGGGGCCGACGACGACCGGGCCGGGTGCGAACTGGCTGATCACCGCGCGCGCCGCGTTCTCCGCATCCGTGGCCTTCCCGAGCACGACGACGAGCCGCTGGCCCTGGACCCCGGTGAGCGCGTCGAGGCGATGATGGCGCGCAGCGCGCTTCACCGCCTCGGCGATCGTCTCGGGGTCCCCGCTGGGTGCGTTGCCGGTCACCACGCACACGCCGGTCACCGCGCCCCAGCCCAGGGCGGTGCCCCGAGACACGACGTCGTCGTCGACGTCGTCGCGGAGCAGGGCGTCGAGCACGAGGGACTCGAGGCGGGCGTCCCAGGCGCCGCGGGCCTCGGCTGCGCGGGCGTAGACCTCGGCGGCCGCGAACGCGATCTCGCGGGAGTAAAGCAGGAGGCCCTCGCGCAGCCAGGCGCTGTCATCGGGTCCGGCGAGCTCCTCCACGTGCTCCTCGGCCACCTTGATCGTCGTACGCACGAGGTCGACCGTCTGCTGCAGCGAGACCGCGCGGACGAGCTCGCGCGGCGCCGTCCCGAACACGTCGGCGGTGATGGCCTGGGTGCCCTCGGGCTCGCGGAACCACTGCACGAAGGCCGCGATGCCGGCCTGGGCGACGAGGTTGACCCACGAGCGGTCCTCGGCCGACATGGCGGCGTACCACGGCAGCTCGGACTCCATCCGCGCGGCCGCGGCGGTGGCCAGGCGGCCGGTCGCACGCTCGAGGCGGCGTACCGTCGCGGCGCGCTGGCGGGGTGTCACGTCTGGCAGCCTAGGGGAGTCGACAGTGCCGACGAGGGGTCGGCGTTGGCGGAATGCGACAAGTCACGCCGCGGTTGAGGGTCCTGATTGAATCTTGAACTACACTGGACGCAGCGATCGAAGGGAATTCCATGGACACCGCCCCGCGCCCCGCCGTCGACCTGTGCCGGGCTGCTGACCGACGCCGCACCGACGCGGGATGGCTCGAGAGCGCCCACAGCTTCTCCTTCGGCCAGCACTACGACCCGCGCAACACCCACTTCGGGCTGCTGCTCGTCAACAACGACGACGTCGTGGCACCGGGCGCCGGCTTCGAGACCCACCCGCACCGTGACATGGAGATCGTGACGTGGGTGCTCGACGGTGGCCTCGTGCACCAGGACTCACAGGGCAACTCCGGGGTGATCCACCCCGGCCTGGCCCAGCGCATGTCGGCCGGCGCCGGGATCCTGCACTCGGAGAAGAACGACTCCTGGCGGCTCACCGGCGGCGCCGAGCACCGGGACCCCGTGCACTTCGTCCAGATGTGGGTCGTACCCGATCTCGCCGGCATCGCACCCGGCTATGAGCAGCTCGACATCACGACCGAGCTCGAGGCGGGGGGCCTGGTCACGGTCGCCTCCGGCCTGGCCAAGCACAGCGCGGACCGCGCCATCCGGATCCAGAGCTCCCACGCAGGGCTGCTCGCCGCGCGGCTGGCCCAGGGCGAGACCGTTGCGCTGCCCGACGCCCCCTATGTACACCTCTTCGTCGCGCGCGGAGCCGTCGAGCTCGCGGGCACTGGCCCGCTGGCGACGGGCGACGCGGCCAGGATCACCGGCTCGGAGGGCCGTACGGTCACCGCGGCCCACGGCCCCGCCGAGATCCTCGTCTGGGAGATGCATGCCCAGCTCCGCTGACCCCCAACCCCCGCGATGGGTGGCTGGGGGTGTACCTACCAGGGGATGGGGGTGCCGTCTTTGAGGAACTGGCCGTGGGGGCCTCCGGTGGGGAGAGTTGCGGCGGCGATGATGCCGGCGACGCCCTCCTCGATCGTGCGCGGGGCGCTGGGACCGCCCATCTCGGTGGCGACCCAGCCGGGGCAGACGGCGTTGATGAGTACGTCGACGCCGCTGGGTACCTCGGCCGCCACCGTGACGGTGAGCGCGTTGAGCGCGGCCTTGCTGACGCCGTAGGTCCCGAGCGACGGTCCGTCGGAGAACGCGCCGGCCTCGCTGGAGACGTTCACGACGCGGCCGTAGCCCCGGTCGACCATCCACGGCACGAACGCCCGCATGAGCAGCCAGGGACCGTAGAGGTTGGTGGCCATCTCGACGGCGAGGTCGGCGTCGTCGATGCGCAGCGGACCCTCGGTCAGCGAGACACCGGCGTTGTTGACGAGCACGTCGAGCTCGACCCCCTCGGCCTCGAGGTGCTCGACGAGCCGGGCGATGCTCGAGGGGTCGGCGACGTCGAGATCGACGCCGCCGCACCCCAGCTCCGCCGCTGTCGCGACGAGCTCGTCGGGGTCACGGCCGGCCACGAGGACCTCATAGCCCAGCTCCACGAGGCGCGCCGCAGTGGCCCTGCCGAGGCCGCGCGTCGCACCCGTGACGAGTGCCGTGCGGGGGCGCCCGTCGGCAACCGTGCTCGAGGTCACCCAGCGCCGTCGGTGTTGCCGGCGTCCGCGGCAGCGGGATCCGTGAGTTTGTAGCGCTCGATCGCCTCGGCGACCTTCTCTCGGCTGATCTCGCCGCGCTCCGCGAGCGAGGCCAGGGTCCGCACGGTGATGCTCTCCGCGTCGACGAGGAAGTGACGTCGCAGCGCCCCGCGGGTGTCGGACATCCCCCAGCCGTCCGTGCCGAGCGTGGCGTAGTCGCCGGGCACCCACGGTCGGATCGTGTCCTGCAGCTCGCGCATGTAGTCCGAGACCCCGATGAACGGACCGTGACGCCCCGCGAGCTTGTCGGTGAGGTATGCCGTACGCGGTGTCGCCGTCGGCTCGAGCAGGTTGTGCCGGTCCACCTCGAGTCCGTCGCGTCGCAGCTCGGTCCATGACGTCACCGACCAGACGTCGGCAGGCACGCCCCAGTCGTCGCGCAGGAGTCCCTGGGCTGCGAGTGCCCACGGCACCGCGACGCCGGAGGCCATGACCTGCGCCCGCGGCCCGTCGCCGTCGCCCGCGGGCGCGATGAGGTGCAGCCCGTGCAGGATGCCGTTGACATCGACGCCCTCGGGCTCAGCCGGCTGGACGTAGGGCTCGTTGTAGATCGTCAGGTAGTAGAAGACGTCTTCGGCGTTCTCGCCGTACATCCGGCGCAGGCCGTCCTTGACGATGTGACCGAGCTCGTAGCCATAGGCCGCGTCGTAGGCCACGACGGCGGGGTTGGTCATCGCGAGGATCGGCGAGTGGCCGTCCTCGTGCTGCAGGCCCTCGCCGTTGAGCGTCGTGCGCCCGGCGGTGGCGCCGAGGACGAAGCCGCGTGCCATCTGGTCCATCGCGGCCCAGAAGCCGTCACCGGTGCGCTGGAAGCCGAACATCGAGTAGAAGATGTAGAGCGGGATCATCGGCTCGCCGTGCGTCGCGTACGACGACCCGACGGCGGTGAACGACGCGACCGAGCCGGCCTCGTTGATGCCCTCGTGCAGGATCTGCCCGGACGTCGACTCCGTGTAGGCCAGCACCAGGTCGCGGTCGACCGAGGTGTAGGTCTGGCCGTGCGGAGAGTAGATCTTCGCCGTCGGGAACATCGAGTCCATCCCGAACGTGCGAGCCTCGTCCGGGATGATCGGCACGATTCGCGGACCGATCTCGGGGTCGCGCATGAGGTCCTTGAGCATCCGGACGAACGCCATCGTGGTGGCGATCGCCTGCTTGCCCGAGCCACGGCGTACGGCGTCGAAGGCGGAGTCCGGCGGCATCCGCAGCGGCTTGGACACGTTGCGGCGCTGGGGGATCCCGCCGCCGAGCGCACGACGGCGCTCGAGCATGTACTCGATGTGCTCGTGGTGCATGCCCGGGTGGTAGTAGGGCGGGAGCTTCGCGTCGAGGTCGGCGTCGGAGATCGGGATCTGCAGGGTGTCGCGAAAGGCCTGGAGGTCCTCGAGGGTCAGCTTCTTCATCTGGTGCGTGGCGTTGCGGCCCTCGAAGTGGCTGCCGAGGGTCCAGCCCTTGATGGTCTTCGCGAGGATGACCGTTGGCTGACCCTTGTGCTCGGTCGCGGCCCGGTAGGCGGCGTAGAGCTTCTTGTAGTCGTGACCGCCGCGGCGCAGCGACCAGACCTCCTCGTCGGTCCAGTCCTCGACCATCTTGCGGGTGCGCGGGTCGCGGCCGAAGAAGTGCTCGCGCACGAAGGCGCCGTTCTCGGCCTTGAAGGTCTGGAAGTCGCCGTCGGGCGTGCGGTTCATGAGGTTGACGAGCGCGCCGTCGTTGTCCTGCGCGAGGAGCTCGTCCCACTTTCGGCCCCAGACGACCTTGATGACGTTCCAGCCGGCACCGCGGAAGAACGACTCGAGCTCCTGGATGATCTTTCCGTTGCCGCGCACCGGTCCGTCGAGCCGCTGCAGGTTGCAGTTGATGACGAACGTGAGGTTGTCGAGCTCCTCCTGGGCCGCGATCTGCAGCGCACCCCGGCTGTCGACCTCGTCCATCTCGCCGTCGCCGAGGAACGCCCACACCCGCTGGTCGCTGGTGTCCTTGATCCCGCGGCCCTGCAGATAGCGGTTGAACCGCGCCTGGTAGATCGCGTTGAGCGGACCGAGGCCCATCGAGACGGGGGGGAACTCCCAGAACTCCGGCATGAGCCGCGGGTGCGGATACGACGACAGGCCGCCGCCCGGGTGTGAGAGCTCCTGGCGGAAGCCGTCCATCTGGTCGGCGCTCAGGCGCCCCTCGAGGAAGGCGCGGGCGTACATGCCCGGCGAGCCGTGACCCTGGAAGTAGATCTGGTCGCCGCCGCCGGGGTGGTCCTTGCCGCGGAAGAAGTGGTTGTAGCCGACCTCGTAGAGCGACGCGGTCGAGGCGTAGGTCGAGATGTGGCCGCCGACGCCGACGCCGGGGCGCTGGGCGCGGTGCACCATGATCGCGGCGTTCCACCGGGCGTACTGCCGGATGCGGTGCTCGATCTCCTCGTCACCGGGGAACCACGGCTCGCGCTCGGGCGGGATCGTGTTGATGTAGTCGGTGCTGCGCAGGCTCGGGACCCCGACGTTCTGCTCCGCCGCTCGTCGCAGCAGCGACAGCATGATGTAGCGGGCGCGGTAGGGGCCGGCATTGGCGACCAGCGCGTCGAAGGAGTCGAGCCACTCGCCGGTCTCGTCCGGATCGACGTCGACGTACTGCGTCGGCAGTCCGCCTGCCAGCAGGGGCTCTCGTTCACGTCCTGGTGCCACGGGTAGATCCAACTCCTCGGGTCGCAAGGGTGCTCGGGCACCGAGGCCGGGTCGCGACCTCGGTACGTCGGGTCCATCCTGCCTGTTACCCGTCAGTCACGTCGTCGGGTGGCCCCGGGCACGGTGTTTCGGGGTACGCCGGACGGGCGTCGGCGCAGGGCTCGGGCGCGACTCGCCAGCACCGGTTCGGCCTCGATGCTTGCATCCGGTGCACGCGCTCCGGTGGACTACGCCCATCCCCCCGGGGCTCTCCTCCGGGAGAGTGCCCCCCGAGGCGCCGGGTCGGCGACCGCCGAACCCGTCAGGATCGACCGACGGAGGACGTCGTGACCGCGACCGCGGACCATGCGGAGGTCCAGCGTGCCCTGGCGGCCAAGCTCGGCATCAGTGCCGGACAGGTCGTTCAGGAGATCGGCTACGACGACGACGTCGACGCGGACCTCCGCAGCGGGGTGGCGGCGCTCGCCGGCAGCGAGCTCGTCGATGACGGCTACGACGATGTCGTCGACGTGGTCCTGCTGTGGTGGCGCGACGACGACGGTGACCTCGTCGATGCACTCGTCGATGCCATCGGAATCCTCGCCGACCAGGGCGTCGTGTGGCTCCTCACCCCGAAGCCCGGGCGCGACGGGCACGTCGAGTCCAGCGACATCTCCGACGCCGCGCCGACCGCCGGTCTCCAGGCGACGAGCACGGTCAGCGCGAGCCGCGACTGGCAGGGCACCCGCCTCGTAGCCCCGAAGGCCGTCCGCCGCTGACGGCGCTGGCCGGGCGACACACGGGGTCTAGCTGCCGCGGGTCCAGGGGAGGAGGCGCCAGGCGGCGCCGAGGGCCTGGGTGGCCCTGATGGCCGCGACGAGTGCCGTGCGCCCGGGGATGCCGGGCACGGCCTCGACGATCGGCG
This sequence comes from Candidatus Nanopelagicales bacterium, assembly GCA_031360335.1. GTDB lineage: Bacteria > Actinomycetota > Actinomycetes > S36-B12 > CAIYMF01 > Longivirga. The sequence goes on along the minus strand of JANMBJ010000022.1, from coordinate 3,804 downwards.
CCAAGGCCATGAGGCCGCTGATGTCGTGCACCGCGAGCTCCTTGCGTGCCACCGCTCCGGGTACGTCCGCGCGCCCGGCGGTCACGTCGAGCAGGATCCGCGCGGTGCCCCGCACGGACGGGCCATAGCTCGCTGAGTCGGCTGGCGGGTCGAACGTCGGGCCAGGAGTCTCGGGCCAGAGCACGCGGGTGTGCCATGAGCCCTTGTGGCTGCCGGTGCCGACGGCGTATGTCGGTGTCACGGCGGCGATCGAGGCGGTGAGCCCCAGGCGCGCGGCGAGGGCACCGATGGTGTCGACGAGGCCGAGCAGGCCGAGGTCGAGCAGCTCGTCGGGCACCACCGCACCCGCACGCTCGAGGTCGAGCGCCGAGGTGGCGAGCGGATAGGTCGCGGCGTGGAGGAACGTCACGAGGGGCAGCGTCCCGAGCATCGACGCGACCGGCGCGTCGCGCAGTCCTTCGGGATCGGGTGCCGCGAGGTACGACGACAGCTCACGGCCCTGCCGGCGCAGCGCCTCGCGCACCTCGTCGTCGCTGTCACCGAGGTGCGCGGCACGGACGGCGTCGACGAGGGCGCTCTGGTCGTGGTCGCCACCGGTCCCGCGTCGCGCGTCGGCGACCAGGTCGGCGAGCGGCCGGTTGTCGTGCCAGGCGCCGAGCGGGATCACGACCTCTCGGGCGGTGAGGCCCTTCGCGCGGGTGACGGCGTCGAGGTCGACGTCGTCGACCATCGCGACGAACAGCTCCCACGACCGCGCCACCGACCGGGCGAGGCGATCATCGGGTGCCGAGGCCAGGCCGCGTTCGCCCGGGCTCGGGTCGAGGGAGGGCGGGGGCTGTGTCACGATCGCATCCTGCCGTGACCCGCGCGTGGGACGGTGTTGGACCCCCGATGCACCCCGACGAGAGGCAGTACCCATGACGATCGAGGTCGGCCAGGAGGGCCCGGACTTCGAGCTCCAGAACCAGTTCGGCACACCCGTGCGGCTCTCGTCGCTGCGTGGTGAGAAGAACGTCGTGCTCGTGTTCTTCCCCAAGGCATTCACCGCCACCTGCACCGGTGAGCTGTGCGCGATCCGCGACGAGAACACCGTCTTCGAGAACAACGACACGGTGGTCTTCGGCATCTCGTGCGACACGACCGCGACGCTCAAGGTCTTTGCGGAGCAGGAGAAGTACGAGTTCGCCTTGCTCAGCGACTTCTGGCCGCACGGCGCCGTGACGCAGTCCTACGGTGTCTTCTTCGACAAGGGCGGATTCCCGCTGCGCGCGACGTTCATCATCGACAAGGCGGGCATCGTGCGCTGGTCGGTCGTGAACAGCCCGGCCGACGCGCGTCGTACGTCGGACTACCGCGAGGCGCTGGCCGCGCTGTAGTCGGCACCGCGCGCGACACGGCATCATGACGACATGGGCTGCCATGGCTGTGGACGCCGCCAGGTCGACCCTGACTCGGGGCCGTCGGCATGGCGGCGGGCCGTCGTGTCGGGGGAGCAGGTGCTCGTCTGCCCCGCCTGCCAGGTGGGTGACTGGACCGCTGTGCTGGACGGCTGCTCGGCGTGCGGATCCACGTCCCTCGTGAAGCGGCTCGGTGACGTGGTGTGCCGTGGCTGTGGGCTCGTCGCGCCCGGCAGCACGGACCGAGCCGGAGCCATGGCGCAGCCGCAGGTGCGCGAGGCTCTGGCGCGCGACGTCGCCGACGCCCTCGACCGCGTCCTCGGCCGCGACTGACTCGCGGGTCGACCTCCTCCGACCAAGATCAAGATGCGGGGTGGGTGATCCGGCCAGAGACTCAACCAACAGCCACGTCGTCGATGGCCCGAGACCTCGACGACGTGGCTGACTCATGCCTGGCCGGGTTGGTGAGGCCGCGGGCGCACGGGGTACCCTCGCCGCTCGGCGGCATCGCCGTACACGGGCGCATAGCTCAGCTGGTTAGAGCACCTCCCTTACAAGGAGGGGGTCGGGGGTTCGAGTCCCTCTGCGCCCACCTGTCTCTGCGCTCTCAGGTTCGGGCGTCACGACCGGTCAGCTCGCTGGATTCGGCCGGCTCCGGCTGGCGGGTTAGTGTTCCGAGGTGTCGTACTGCCTCGTGTTCCGCCGCGGCAGCGGCGCCCTCCTCGTCGTGGGCATGGTCAGCCTGTTCTCGATGAGCGCGGTCGTCTCGGCAGCGCCGGCGTCCGCGCACACGTCGCTCGTCGCGATGGCCCCGGCCAACGGCTCGGCCGTACCCAGTGCACCGACCCAGGTCGTGCTGACGTTCGACGAGGCCGTAGAGCAGGTCGGCGAGGGTGTCGTCGTCACGGCTCCTTCGGGAGCACATGTCGAGTCGGGGCAGCCGGTGGTCACGGGTGCGTTGGTGACCCAGCAGCTGCTCGCGCTCGTGGAGCCGGGCCACTACACCGTGGTCTTTCGCGTCGTCGCCGACGATGGTCATCCGGTCACGGGCACCCTGGGTTTCGACCTGTCCGGCACCACGTCGGCCTCTGCACCGGCACCGGCGGTCTCCAGCTCACTGGCCGCCGAGTCGAGCGACACCGGGTCGCCGATCGGGTCGATGATCGTCGGAGCACTCGCCCTGCTCGCCGCTGCGGCCGCTGCCGCACTCATCATGTGGCGCCCCGGCAGGGCCTGAGCGATGCAGCCCAGCGCACGCGTGCGCCCGCCGTCAGGACGAGGCGTCGGGAGGGCGTCGCGACAGGGTCAGCGTCACCAGGCCATGGGCTGGTGTGCCGGGTGACGAGCAGCCGTGACCCGTCGGCGCAGCGCACCCGCGGCAACCTCCGTCAGGGCAGCCGCTCGACGTCGAAGTCCGGTCCACCATCCCGAGCGAGGTCAGCGTGTCGAGGGCGAGCGAGACCAGCTCCCGGTCGAGCCCGGTCGCCCGACCGATGTCGTCGGTCGTGTGCGCACCGGTGGTGAACGCCTCGAGCACAGCCGCGAGAGCTCCGGGGCGCGAGGGGGTCTCTGGTCGTGCACCGGCGGGTCCTGCGGTCACGTGAGCAGCCTTCCGACCTGGAAGACGAGCACGGCGAGGCTCCAGGACACGACGAGCTGGATGCCGACGCCGACAAGGGTCCAGCGCATTCCGATCTCGCGACGTTGCGCCGCGAGCGTCGCCACGCAGGGCGTGTAGGCCAGCAGGAAGACCAGGAACGCGAGCACGGCAGGCGTCGTGTGACCGCCGGACGAGCGCTCGAAGCTTGCTCGCAGCGCGTTGCCGAGCGACCCCGGCTGGTCGGGGGCGTCGGGCTCCGCGATCGCGTAGGTCTGCGCCCACGACGAGATCACGGCCTCCTTCGCGATGAAGCCGACCATGAGGGCGCTGGTCGCCTCCCAGTCACCGAAGCCGGCGGGCTCGAACACGGGTGCCATGGTGCCCGCGACGCTGGCGTAGACGCTGTCCTGCACGGGCACGTCGTTGAAGTTCCCGGCGGCACCGGGTGCCGGGGTCGCCGACAGCGCCCACACGACGACCACGGTCGCGACGATGATTCCGCTCGCTGTGCGCAGGAAGCCGCGCACCCGTCGCCAGGTCGCTGTGGCGACGAGTCGCGGTATCGGCAGCTGGTAGGGCGGCAGGTCGAGTACGAGTGGATCGTTGCCGAGGGTGCGGAGCAGTGTTGCCCGCAGGAGCAGGCCGACGAGTACCACCAGCACGATCGAGAGGACATACATGCCGAACACGACGGTGCCGGCTCGGTCGCCGAAGAACGTCGTCGCCACCAGGACGTAGACGGTGAGTCGAGCGCTGCACGACGTGAACGGCACGAGCAGGGCCGTGAGCAGCCGGTGCCGCGCGTCG
>JANMBJ010000181.1:0-3193 GCA_031360335.1 Candidatus Nanopelagicales bacterium | reverse complement strand
TGCCGCTATCGCCCGGGTGCAGGATGACTGAATAGGGACACACCCTCTGAGGCGTACGGGAGGTTCGGGGGCTAGTCCTGGGGGATTGCGCCGACTCCGGGCAGAGCGAGCATGCGGTCGAGGGCGATGCGGGCCCAGCGGGCGACGTCGGGGTCGACCTCGATGCGGTTGACGACAGTGCCCGCGACCAGGTTCTCCAACGTCCACACCAGATGGGGGAGGTCGATGCGGTTCATCGTCGCGCAGAAGCACACGGTCTTCTCCAAGAAGACGACCTGCTTGTCGGGGTGCGCGAGGGCAAGCCGCTTGACCAGGTTGAGCTCGGTGCCGATCGCCCAGGCGCTGCCGGCGGGCGCAGCGTCGAGGGTCTTGATGATGAACTCCGTCGAACCGACGTAGTCGGCTGCGAGCACCACCTCGTGCTGGCACTCGGGGTGCACCAGCACGTTGACGCCGGGCACGCGCTCGCGTACGTCGGCGACGGCCGATGCGGTGAAGCGCCCGTGCACCGAGCAGTGACCCTTCCAGAGGATCACCTTGGCGGCGCGCAGCTGCTCGACGCTGAGACCGCCCTGGGGCCTGAACGGGTCGTAGACGACGCAGTCCTCGAGAGAGAGCCCGAGCTCGAGCACCGCAGTGTTGCGACCGAGGTGCTGGTCGGGAAGGAAGAAGACCTTCTCGCCCTGCTCGAAGGCCCACTCGAGAGCCGGCTTGGCGTTCGACGACGTGCACACCGCTCCGCGGTTGCGGCCGGTGAACGCCTTGATGGCGGCAGTGGAGTTCATGTACGTGATCGGGATCGTGACATCGGTGATCCCGGCATCGGCCAGCACGTCCCACGCGTCCTCGACCTGGCTGATCGCAGCCATGTCGGCCATCGAGCAGCCGGCCGCAAGGTCGGGGAGGAGGACCGCCTGGCCAGGACCGGTGAGGATGTCGGCGCTCTCGGCCATGAAGTGCACGCCCGCGAAGACGATGAACTCCGCCTCGGGTCGCGCGGCGGCGTCACGTGCGAGCTTGAAGCTGTCGCCGGTCACGTCGGCGAAGGCGATGACCTCGTCGCGCTGATAGTGGTGACCGAGCACGAACACGCGATCGCCGAGCGCGGCCTTCGCTGCCTGCGCGCGCGCGACGAGGTCGGGATCGCTCGCCGCGGGCAGATCGCCCGGGCACTCGACGCCGCGCTCCGACTCAGGATCCGCTCCGCGACCGAGCAGCAGCAGGGCAAGGGGAGTGGGGCTGGGCTCGACGAAGCTCTCAGTGCTCACAACGGCATCCTCTCACCGGGCTCGAGACCGCGATACGCGGAACCGGCGTGTGGTGCAACACCGCTGACGACGTCCTGCTTCCGCCTCGTTAGCCTCGCTCGCGTGAAGGTCCTCGTCGCGCCCGACAAGTTCGCCGGCACTCTGTCCGCGGTCGAGGCGGCGGCTGCGATCGCCGCGGGTTGGCGGCGCACAGCTCCTGACGACGAGCTTGTCGAGGTGCCGCTCGCTGACGGGGGGCCGGGCTTCCTCGACGTCGTGCACGCTGCTCTCGGCGGTGACCTGCTCGAGCGCACCGTGAGCGGTCCGCTCCGTGAGCGGGTCGCGGCGCAGGTGCTCCTCGTCGCGACGACGGCCTACGTCGAGAGCGCCCAGGCGTGCGGCCTGCACCTCGTGCCGGAGCCGCGCGACCCGCAGGTGTCGACGACGTACGGCGTGGGCGAGCTGGTGCAAGCCGCGATCGACGCGGGTGCGACGAAGGTGGTGCTCGGCCTCGGCGGCTCGGCGAGCAACGACGCGGGCGCGGGTCTGCTCGCCGCACTCGGCGCGACTGCGGTCGACGCCACGGGCGCTGACGCGACGCGTCTGCTCGCCGCCGGCGGCGGCGGGCTCCGTGACGTGACACGCGTCGATCTCTCCGCCGCACTCGCTGCCGTGGCGGGAGTGGAGCTCGTCGCGGCATCCGACGTCGACAACCCGCTGCTCGGACTTCGCGGCGCCACCAACGGTTTCGGGCCGCAGAAGGGTGCCGACGATGCGAAGCTCATGTGGCTCGAGGGCTCCCTCGAGTCGTTCGTCGCTGCGGTGGGGCGGCGTACCGACGGGAGGGACCCGGCCGTCGCGCTCGGCGCGGGGGCGGCGGGAGGGCTCGGCTACGCGTTGCTGCACCTCGGGGCCTCGCGGGTGCCGGGGATCGCGACCGTGCTCGAGACCGTGGAGCTCGCGCGTCGGGTGGGGGAGTGTGACCTCGTGGTCACTGGCGAGGGTGCTTTCGACTGGCAGAGCCTGCGCGGCAAGGTCGTGTCGGGAGTGGCCGAGGCGGCACTGGACCAGGGACGCGGGTGCGTCGTGCTCGCCGGCCGCGTCGAGGTCGGTCGGCGGGAGTACGCCGCGAGCGGGGTCAGCGGCGCGTACTCCGTCATCGACGACCTGCGCGACCGAGGCCTCCCGCCGTCCCTCGCCTTCACCGACCCCGCCCTGCACCTCTCCGACGTCGCCGCGAGGGCCGCCCGCACCTGGTCGCGCTGACGCGGGCGACCGCGAGTTACTGCTCGAATCCTTGCTTCCAGCGCCCACAACGGGGACTGCGTCAGTAACTCAGGGCGGGTGTCACGCGGAGTGATGTCGGGCACGGCGTGCTGCTGTTGTGGGAGGGACGTGGCACCATGGGCTGCCTGACCCCTCGGGGTCGGGAGAACGTGTTCCTCCGGGAACAACTCCTCCGCTCCTCGGGTTGTCACCTACGGCTCAGGTCCGACGGCGGACCCGCTCCACAGACTTCTGCACGAGTACCACGCACGACATCGCCACCGATCACGCACCTCACTGCACGACCGTTGTTCACGACCGACCCGCTCCGGGAGGACCCGCATGACTGCCGACGTCACCATCGAGACCGCGACGCCCGTCACCGACGGCATCCAGCTCACCGAGGAGGCATCCTCCAAGGTGGCCGCGCTCCTGTCCCAGGAGGGTCGCGACGACCTCGCGCTGCGCGTCGCCGTGCAGCCCGGTGGATGCTCCGGTCTTCGCTACCAGCTCTTCTTCGACGACCGCTCGCTCGACGGCGACGTCGTCCAGGCGTTCGGCACCGTCAAGGTCGTCACCGACCGGATGAGCGCCCCCTACCTCGGCGGCGCCACGATCGACTTCGTCGACACGATCGAGAAGCAGGGCTTCACCATCGACAACCCCAACGCCGGCAGCTC
>JANMBJ010000174.1:0-4812 GCA_031360335.1 Candidatus Nanopelagicales bacterium | reverse complement strand
CGAGCTCACCCCCAAGCGCATCGGCCTGCAACGGGCCGAGGCGATCGCCGTGGCCACCGCCGGTCTCATCGACTGGCTGGCAGGCATCACGCGGCCCTTCATCTGGCTGCTCTCGAAGTCAACCGACCTCCTCGTCCGGGCAGCGGGCGGTGACCCCAACGCCAACAAGGAGCTGATCAGCGAGGACGAGCTCCGAGGGATCCTGGCCTCGCAGGAGAGCCTCACTCCGCAGGAGCGAGAGCTCATCGACGACGTGTTCAACGCGGGTGAGCGCGAGCTGCGCGAGGTGATGGTGCCGCGCACCGAGGTCGACTTCCTCGACGCGACTCTGCCGGCGTACAAGGCCGCGCGCACCGTGTCGGACATGCCGCACTCGCGCTATCCCGTCTATCGCGGCTCGCAGGACGACATCGTGGGCTTCGTGCACATCCGCGACATCCTCGACCCCGCCGTCGCCGACCGAGGGATCCGGATCGAGGACCTCTGCCGTGAGGTGCTCGCCCTCCCGGGCAGCAAGCGAGTGCTCCCTGCGATGTTCGAGATGCGTTCCGCGGGAGCGCATCTCGCGATCGTGGTCGACGAGTACGGCGGCACGGCCGGGATCGTGACCCTCGAGGACCTCGTCGAGGAGCTGGTCGGAGACATCCGCGACGAATACGACGCGGCGCAGCCCGCACCACGTCCGACCGGTGCCGATCTCGAGGTCGATGGCCTGATGAACCTCGACGACTTCGAGGAGGAGGCGGGGGTCGAGCTGCCGGAAGGGCCGTACGAGACGGTGGCCGGCTACGTCGTCGCCGTTCTCGGTCGACTGCCCGTGGTGGGTGAGTCAGTGGAGCACGACGGCCATGTGCTCACGGTCATCGAGCTCGATGGGCGGCGGGCCTCGCGCATCCGGCTCACGACGGTGTCGACAACCGGGTCGACGGACAGCGACGTCGCGGTGGGAGAATCGCCGGCATGAGCACCCCGCCCCGCGTCCTGTCCGGGATCCAGCCGACCGCTGGGTCCTTCCAGCTCGGCAACTATCTCGGGGCTGTGCGCAACTGGGTGGCGCTCCAGGAGGGCAACGACGCCTACTACATGGTCGTCGACCTGCACGCCATCACCGTCGAGCAGGACCCAGCCGAGCTCCGCGACAACATCCGCCTGGCCTATGCCCAGATCATCGCCGCGGGCGTCGACCCCTCGACCTCCACGCTGTTCGTGCAGAGCCACGTGCCCGAGCACGCCCAGCTCGGCTGGGTCATGCAGTGCATCACCGGATTCGGCGAGGCGTCGCGGATGACGCAGTTCAAGGACAAGTCCGCGCGCAACGGCTCCGACCACGCGTCGGTCGGGCTCTTCACCTATCCGATCCTGCAGGTGGCCGACATCCTGGTCTATCAGGCCGACGGGGTCCCGGTCGGTGAGGACCAGCGCCAGCACGTCGAGCTCACCCGTGACCTGGCGCAGCGTTTCAACAACCGCTACGGCCCGACGTTCACCGTGCCGAAGGCTCTGATCGTCAAGGAGACGGCGAAGATCTTCGACCTGCAGGACCCGACCGCGAAGATGAGCAAGTCGATGCCGCACGGTGCGGTGTTCCTGCTCGACGACCCGAAGCTCATCACCAAGCGGATCAAGTCGGCGGTCACCGACAGCGAGACCGAGGTCCGCTTCGACCCGGAGAGCAAGCCGGGTGTGTCCAACCTGCTCACGATCCTGGCGACGCTCACCGACCGCGACGTCCACACGGTCGTCAAGGACTACGACGGGATGGGCTACGGCGCGCTCAAGGCCGACACCGCCGATGCCGTCGTGGCATTCGCCGAGCCGTTCGCCGCCCGAGTGCGAGAGCTCGTGTCGGACCCCGCCGAGCTGCACCGACTCATGGCCGAGGGATCGGCGAAGGCCCGTGAGGTCGCGTCGCAGACCCTCGCGACGGCCTACGACCGTCTCGGTCTCATCCCGGCCGGCGGGTGAGCTTCTCCAGCCTCATCGGGGTCGCGATCGCGATCCCCGAGCCGTGGGGTGCTGAGCTCGAGGGCTGGCGCGCGTCGTTCGGCGACCCTCAGGCTTCGGCCATCCCCGCTCACGTCACCCTGCTCCCGCCGACGAGGGTGCCCGACGACGAGATCGCCGGCGTGCAGACACATCTGGCCGGTGCGGCCGCCGACGTGGCGCCGTTCCCGGTGCTGCTGCGCGGGACCGGCACGTTTCGTCCGGTCTCCCCGGTGGTGTTCGTCTCGCTCGCGAGCGGGATCGCGGGCTGCGAGGCGCTGGAGCAACGGGTGCGCTCAGGGCCGCTCGCCCGCGAGCTCGAGTTTCCCTACCACCCGCACGTCACGGTGGCCCACGACCTGCCCGACCCGGTGCTCGACGGCGCCTTCGAGGCGCTCGCGGCATTCGAGGCGACGTTCGCCGTCGAGGATTTCGTGCTCTACGTCCACGTCGACGGCGCCTGGACGCCGCGCTCGTCCTTCCACCTTCGCGGCTGACCCGTCTCGACGAGCTCGTGCGGGTTCAGGAGGGTCGTGCGGGCGGTCGGATGACCCGGACGTTGCCCCCGGCTGAGGCCGCGGCGGCTGGGGGCACGACAGGTGGTGCCGCCTCGGGCGCGGAGTCTTCGGGCTCGGGCAGGGGAAGGGCCGCGGGCCGGGGCGCCGCGGGCGTCACCGGTGCCGAGACTGCCGCGACCACGGGTACGGGGCCGGTCGTGTCGTCGGGGGCGGCGAGCATGGGCACGGGGACGTCGGGGACCGGGACGTCAGGGTCCGGGACGTCAGGCACGGGGACGGGTGCGTCGCGTGGCGCGGTGCGGGTCACGATGACGGACGACGTGCGCTGCGCAGCCGGGGGCGTGGGCGTATGCCGACCCGCAGGGGGCACCGCAGCTGCGGCCGCACCTGACTCTGCGGGCAATGACTCCCACGGCTCGGCTGGCGAACGTCGGCGCCACCACAAGGTGATCGCAGCCAGCACGAGGACCACGAGCGCCGCGAAGCCGACGGCCAGCCACGAGATCTGGAAGCGGGAGCCGGCGGGGGCCGTGCCCGCTGCGGAGGTGCCGTCGCTCGTCGCGGGCTCACTCACGGTCGGCGTGGGTGATGGCGAGGTCGACGCGGTCGCGCCGGGCTCGACGAGGGTGCCGACCGGTGCGACCTTGCCGACGTTGGCGAAGCCCCAGTCGAGCAGTGCGCGCGCAGCCTTCTCGGTGGGGTCCTTGATCTGGAACAGCGTGACCACGAGCGTGTGCCCACCGCGGGTCGCCGCGCCCCAGAACGTGCGGCGGGCGAGCGAGGTGAAGCCGGTCTTGCCGCCGACCGTGCCTCGATATCCGTGCAGCAGCAGGCGGTTCTGCGAATAGATCTGGTAGTTGTGACGCGTCTCGCCGGCCTTCACCGGGCGACCCGGGAAGCTGTAGCTGATGGTTGCTGTCACTGTGCGGAAGTCGGGGATCTCCATGGCGGCGCGGGCGAACAGCGCCATGTCATAGGGGCTGCTCAGCTGCGCGGGGTTGTCGAGACCGCTGTTGTTGCGCACGGTGGTGTCATCGGCGTGGAGGTAGGTCGCCTTCGCCTGCATCTGCGCGACCGTCAGCGCCATGCCGCCGTTGGCGTCGGCGAGCGCGGCCGCCGCGTCGTTGGCGCTGGGCAGCAGCAGACCGTGCCAGAGGTCCCAGATCGAGTAGGTCGCGCCGGGCACGATGCCCACGTGGCCGCCGTCGGCGCGTGCCTCGTCGTAGGTCGCGGTGATGACCGACGACCTGTCGAGGGTCGGCATGAGGGTCACGGCCGTCAGGGTCTTGAGCATGCTGGCCGGCATCGCCCGGTGGTGAGCGTCCTTCGCGGCGAGGACCTCGCCGGTCGTCAGGTCGGCGAGCAGCCACGCATCCGCCTGCACCGCGGGGAGCTTCGTGGAACCGGGAAGACCGCGCACGGTGATCCCAGGAGACTGGAGCATCGGTCCGCCGACGGTGTCGGCGCCGACGACCGACACCCGTGCCGACACCGGTGCCTGCGACGCGTACGCCGCCGCACCTGAGCTCGGGAGGAGGGCTGCGGCGCAGGCCAGAGCCCCCGCTGCGGCCGCGCGTGGAAGCGTCAGCACGCCGAGAGGGTAACCCCGCCGGGGGCAGGACCGAAGCCAGATGCCCGGTGTGCGAGCGCTCACACAGGGTCGCCCGGACACCATCAGGGGAGTCTCGCGGTCTAGCGTGAGGACGGTCACGACGAGGGTCACGACGACGGAAGGACGCCCCATGGCACGTCACACCGAGTCCGGCCTGCCCATTAAGCCGGTCTATGGCCCCGACGACCTCGACGGGTGGGACGCGTCCACGCAGCTCGGTGAGCCGGGCGCCTACCCCTACACCCGAGGTGTCTATCCCTCGATGTACACCGGACGGCCCTGGACGATGCGGCAGTACGCCGGGTTCGGCACGGCTGCGGAGTCCAACGAGCGCTACAAGCAGCTCATCGCCGCGGGCACCATGGGGCTCTCCGTCGCGTTCGACCTGCCGACCCAGATGGGCTACGACTCCGACCACCCGCTCGCGCACGGTGAGGTCGGCAAGGTCGGCGTCGCGATCGACTCCATCGACGACATGCGGATCCTCTTCGGCGGCATCCCGCTCGACACGGTCTCCACGTCGATGACGATCAACGCACCCGCCGCCGTGCTGCTCCTGCTCTACCAGCTCGTCGCGGAGGAGCAGGGCGTGCCGGCGTCGGCGCTCACCGGCACCATCCAGAACGACGTGCTCAAGGAGTACATCGCGCGCGGCACGTACATCTATCCGCCAGCGGCGTCGATCCGGCTCATCACCGA
>JANMBJ010000165.1:0-26822 GCA_031360335.1 Candidatus Nanopelagicales bacterium | reverse complement strand
GGTTTGACAGGGGGGCGGCGCTCGCTCAGAGTGGGAACTGTTATCGCAAGGGGAGTACCCCCTCGCTGTCGTGTCGTCATCACGACACCGCCCCTCGGGTCGGTGTCCGGCACGGTGGGTCGCACCTTCGGGTGCGGCGGTGGGAGACCTTCGACATCGGACACATCGCGTCCATGAGTCGGAGGTCTTGTCTATGTCCGTCCCCCTCTGGGGCTGGGTCGCCGTCCTCGGCGTCATCCTCGTCATGCTGGCTGTCGACCTTGTCGCGCACCGCAACGCGCACGTGGTGTCGATGCGCGAGGCCGCCTCATGGAGCGCCGTCTGGGTGAGCCTCGGCGTCGCGTTCGGCGTCGTCGTCTGGTGGCTGTTCGGCGCGGAGTACGCGTCGCAGTACTTCGCGGGCTACGTCATCGAGAAGACCCTCGCGGTCGACAACGTGTTCGTCTTCGCGATCATCTTCAGCTACTTCGCCGTACCCCGGGAGCACCAGCACCGGGTGCTCTTCTTCGGGGTCCTCGGCGCGCTGGTGTTCCGCGCGATCTTCATCGCGGGCGGCTCAGCGCTCATCGCGAGCGCCGGCTGGGTGCTGTACGTCTTCGGTGCCTTCCTGGTGTTCACCGGATGGCGCATGGCGCGCAGCCGGCACGAGCACCCGGACCCGTCGCGCAGCCGTACGGTCCGGATCTTCCAGCGTCTCGTGCCCACGACGCCGGACTACCACGGGTCGAAGTTCTGGATCCGCGAGAACGGGCGCCGACTCGCGACGCCGCTGCTCACGGTGCTCGTGCTCATCGAGGTCAGCGACATCATCTTCGCGGTCGACTCGATCCCCGCGATCTTTGCCGTGACGCAGGAGCCCTTCCTCGTCTTCACCAGCAACGCCTTCGCGATCCTCGGTCTGCGTGCGCTCTACTTCCTGCTCGCCGACCTCGTCGACCGCTTCGTGCACCTCAAGCTCGGGCTCGCGATCGTGCTCGTCTGGGTCGGGGCCAAGATGCTGCTCGCCGAGATCTGGCACGTGCCGACGGTGCTCTCGCTCGGCGTCGTGATCGCGATCATCACCGTGTCGATCGTCGCCAGCCTTCGCGCTACCCGCCCTTCCCCGACCCTCGATGCCACCGACGACGTCGAGGCCACGACATCGCCCGCACCCACCACCACCGGAGGTACGTCATGAGCACCACCGAATCTGCGCGAGCCTCAGCCCCCGCGTCGCGACGAACTGCGACCATCGGGATCCCGTTGACCGACGACGGTCTCGCACGGCTGGCGGAGCGCCTCGTCTTCCTGCAGGACGTCGCGCTGCCCGAGCTGCGCCCGCTGCTCACGGCGCGTGAGCGCGACGAGCGAGATGTCGCCGCCTTCGAGCGGTTCCTCGCCGAGGCACAGTGGCTCGAGTCGGTGCTCGGTCGTGCGACCGCCCTGCCTGCGCAGGAGTTCGACGCGGTCGGCATCGGGGCGCGCGTACAGCTGGCGACGCCCGACGGGGAGCACACCTGGGTGCGGCCGGTGCACCCCGTCGAGGCAGCCCTCGACGACGAGCGAATCTCGATGACATCGCCTGTGTCCCAGGCGATCCTGGGCGCACGCGTCGGCGACGTGGTTGTCGTCAACGGCCCGTCCGGAGAGTGGGTATGCGAGATCCTCGAGATCCACGACGGCGACTCAGCACAGCTCCCAGCACCACGAACCGCACCCCAGCCCACGTGATCTTGGTCGTACGGCTGTTTCCCGACGTCGGAAGCGACCACACGACCAAGATCACGGAGGGCTGGTCCCCCGGCGGTGCCCCCGGCAGGGTTCGAACCTGCACTGTCGCTGGTTTAAGCAGCGTGCCTCTGCCGGTTGGGCTACGAGGGCGATCCGGCGCGGACGCCGTACGACGAGTATCTACAGATAGGTCTGGCGGGGATAGACGGCGTGGGCGCCAGCGACCCGGTCGAGAAAGACGAAGCCGTCGAGATGATCGAGCTCGTGCTGCAGCGCTCGCGCCTCGAAGGCATCCGTCTCGAGCACGACCTCCTCGCCCGTGACCGGGAGGAATCCGCGTACGACGATGCGCGACGCCCGCTTCACGTCACCGGTGAAGTCGGGCACCGACATGCATCCCTCGCGCGACTTCTCGTTGCGCGACGACGACTCGATGCGTGCGTTGACGAGGACGTACGCACCGTGGGTGGTGCGTGCCTTCGGGTGCTGGGTCACGTCGAGGGAGAACACCCGCCACCCGATGCCCACCTGGTTGGCCGCGAGCCCCACACAGCCGGGCGAGTCTCGTTGCGTGACAAGAAGATCGGCGGCGAGCTGCACTACGGCGGGATCGGCGGGATCGACGTCGACGCACGCAGTGGAGAGGACGTCCGCAGGGGCGGTGACGACCGGAAGGACACGGCCTTCGGGCAGCGGCGGCATGACGATCCGCCCGTCGAGGAGTGGCACGACCGGCCTAGAAGACGTCGGACTCGGCCGGGGTCAGGGTGGCGCGCACCCCGAGCCCCTCCGCAGCCGCGGCGATGCGCGCGCTCAAGGCCTCGACGTCGGTGTCGCGGGGCAGGGCGACCTCGGCCACGAGCAGATAGATCCCGGTGCCGAGCCGCGTGGTGAGGTCGGTGATCGTGCCGCCCACCTCAGCCACCACCCGGGTCAGCCCCGAGACGATGCCCGGACGGTCGGCTCCATGGACCGACAGCAGCCACGCCGAGCCCTCGAGCGCGGTTGCGTCGTCGTCGGGCATCGGCAGCACGGAGACGACGAGCCCTGCTGCGGTCAGGTGCGCGAGCCGGTCCGACACCACGCTCGCGTCGGCGGCGACCGCGACCACGAGGGTCCAGGCGAAGTGGCCGCGCAGCAACGTCATCGAGGAGTCCTCGAGGTTGCCACCGAGGCCGGCGAGCACACCGGTGACATCAGCGATGATCCCGGGCCGGTCATGGCCGAGCACGGTGACAGCGAGGCTGTGCGTCATGGATCGAGCCTAGGGCGTCGTCGACCGACGCGACGCAGCGGTCACAGCTCGAGGATCACCCCTGCGCCTGACGGTCCTCCGCTGCGGCGATCTGAGCAGCGTCGCTCGCGTGCGCAACCTCGGCGAACGCGGTACGCGGCTCGTGCATGCTCCAGAGGCTGGTCACGTCGCGTTGGAAGAGGAATGCGATGGTCCAGTCGGTGATCACCTGCACCTTGCGCCGTGTCGTCGGCACCTTGCTCATGTGATAGGTGCGGTGCAGGAACCACGCCGGGAATCCCTTGATCTTGATGCCGTAGACCTGCGCGACGCCCTTGTAGAGACCGAGCGACGCGACCGAGCCGTTGTGGTGGTGCTTGTAGTCGCGCGTCTCGAACCCGCGCATCGACGCCACGATGTTGTCGGCGAGCACCTTGGCCTGGCGCACGGCATGCTGCGCCGAGGGTGAGCAGAAGGTGCCGGGGTTGGTGAGGTCCGGCACGGCGGTGCAGTCGCCCGCGCCCCAGGCGTCGGCAACACCCTCGACCTGAAGGTCGGTGCGGCACACCAGGCGCCCGCGCTCGTCGAGCGGGAGATCCGTGGCCTCGAGGAGCGGGTGCGGCTTCACGCCGGCCGTCCAGACGACCGTGTCGGAGAGCATCGTCGTACCGTCGGAGAGCACGACCACTCCGTTGACGGTCGACTCGAGGCGCGTCTCGAGCTTGATGTCGATCCCTCGCTCGCGCAGCTGCTCGACGGTCCAGCGGCCCATGTCCTCGCCCACCTCGGGGAGGATCCGGGGCGAGGCCTCGACCATGACGAAGCGCAGGTCGTCGGGTGTGACGTTGCGCAGGTAGCGGGTGGCATAGCGGGCGAGGTCCTCGGACTCCGCGAGCGCTTCGGTGCCGGCGTAGCCACCTCCGACGAACACGAAGGTCAGGTTGCGCTCTCGGATCTCAGGGTCGGTCGCGCTCTCCGCGATGTCGAGGCACTCGAGCACGTGGTTGCGCAGCGCGATGGCCTCCTCGACGTTCTTGAACCCCATCGCCCAGTCGGCGAGGCCCGGGATCGGAAGCGTGCGGGGCACCGACCCGACCGCCATGACGAGAGTGTCGTAGGGCAGGTCATAGGGCTTGCCCTCGAGCGGCTGCACGACCGCGACCTTGCGCTCGTGGTCGACCCTCACGACGGAGCCGGCGACGATCTCAGCGTCACGCAGCGTCTGCCGCAGGGGCACCACGGTGTGGCGCGGCTGGATCGAGCCGGCGCCCGCCTCCGGAAGGAACGGCTGATAGGTCATGTACGAGCGGGGGTCGACGACCGTGACACGCGCCTCGTCGCGCTGCAGGCGTTGCCCGAGCCGCAGCGCGGTGTACATCCCGACGTAGCCCCCGCCGACCACGAGGATCCGCGGCGGCAGCGGGGCCTCGACGTGCGCATGGGTGGAGCTGGCCGTACCAGGCGTGCCGGAGTTCCCCGAGGTGCTCATACCTCCAGGTTAGGCATGCCTGAGCAATCCCGCCGCTCCGAACGGGCCAACGTGACCCACCCCTCAGGCCACGTCGGCCCCCGTCCGCGAGTAACAGGTCGAGTGGTTGCTCACTGGCTCTCGTCAGCGACCGTTCGACCTGTTACTCGGGGAGGGTTGCTTCGAGGGCGGCGATGACGGCGGGGTCGTCGGGGAGGGTCTTCGGGGAGAAGCGGGCGACGACCTCGCCCTCGGGCGAGACGAGCCACTTCTCGAAGTTCCAGCGCACGTCGCCGGAGTGGCCCTCGA
The DNA here is from genome assembly GCA_031360335.1 of Candidatus Nanopelagicales bacterium. Lineage (GTDB taxonomy): Bacteria > Actinomycetota > Actinomycetes > S36-B12 > CAIYMF01 > Longivirga. The sequence continues at coordinate 22,101 of JANMBJ010000165.1, read as the reverse complement.
CATCAGCCGTGGTGGTGAGAGCGTCGAACAGCGGGTGACGGCCCTCGCCGTTGACCTCGACCTTGTCGGTGAGCGGGAAGGTCACGCCGTAGGTCGTCGAGCAGAACTCGGCGATCTCCTCGTTGCTGCCCGGCTCCTGCCCCATGAACTGGTTGCAGGGCGCGCCGAGCACGGTGAGTCCGCGGTCGGCGTAGGTCTCGGCGAGCTGCTCGAGCGCGGCGTACTGCGGCGTGAGGCCGCACTTGCTCGCGACGTTGACGACGAGCACCGCGCGTCCGGCGTACTCCTCGAACGAGGTCGCGCGCCCGTCGAGCATGGTGAGTGGGACTGAGGCAACAGAGGTCATACCTCACCCTCACACGACTGCACACCATCCGCGAACGCCACCCCACCCACCCCTGGGTGCTGCGGTGCGTCAGGACGCCGCACGCGCAGCAGCACCCACGACGGCCGGCGGGGATGGGATCAGCGGTGGAGGCGGGGTCGGGGCTGTGGTCAGTGCTGTGGTTGGGCGAGGCTCCAGGCGATGCCGTCGAGGATGTCGTGCTCGGAGACGAGGACCTCGGGTGATCCGGTCGCGTCCATGATCCGGCGGAGCACGAGGACTCCGGCGTTGATGACGTCGACCCGCCCCGGGTGGATCACGCGAATCCCGGCCCGCTCGTCGTGAGTCATCCCGAGCAGCCGGTCGGAGGTCTCGGCGACCGTCGCGGCCGACAGGCGCGTGCCGTGGACGCGGGAGGCGTCGTAGTCATCGAGCCCCAGGGCGACCGCCGTGACGGTGGTCACCGAGCCCGCGAGGCCGACGAGCGTGTGCGCCTCACTCAGCGGAACCGCCTCTGCTGCAGCCGCTATCGCGGCATCGACATCCTCGATGAGGGCGTCGATCTGGGCGCGCGTGGGCGGGTCGTCGGCGAAATGGCGCTCCGTCAGACGTACACAGCCGATGTCGACGCTGCGGGCGGCGACGGGCTCCGCGGTCCCGAGCACGAACTCCGTCGAGCCACCACCGATGTCGACGACGAGATACGGCGGCTCCGCCCCGACGAGGCCGCGGGTGGCTCCGCTGAACGAGAGCCGCGCCTCCTCGTCGCCCGTGACGACCTCGGGCTCCACACCGATACGCGCGAGCACGCCGGACACGAACTCGTCGCGGTTCTCCGCGTCGCGCGAGGCCGACGTCGCGACGAACCGAATCCGCTCGACGCTGTGCTCGCGGATGACCTCGGCATAGCGGTCGCACACGGCGAACGTGCGCTCGAGCGCCTCGGGTGCGAGGCGCCCGGTCTTGTCGACACCCTGACCGAGCCGCACGATCTCCATCTGCCGGTGCAGGTCGACGAGCGTGCCTGCCTCGAGATCGATGTCGGCGACAAGCAGGCGCAACGAGTTGGTGCCACAGTCGATCGCGGCGACACGGATGCTCATGAGGTCTCCTCACGCGTGCATGGACCTGCTGCTGCCCAGTCGGGAAGCAGGGCGAGCGTTTCGTCACCGAACGGGTTGACGCCGGGGCCGGCGGCCAACGCGTGACCCACGAGCACGTGCAGGCACTTCACCCGTGAAGGCATGCCGCCGGCGGTGATGCCTGAGATCTCCTCGACGTGCTCGACCGACTCGCGCTCCACGAGGTAGGCCTTGTGGGCAGCGGTGTAAGCGGCTGCCAGGCCCGGGTCGGCGGCGAGCCGGTCCTGCATCTCGCGCATGGTGCCGCCGGCTTCGAGAGTGCCGATGAGACCCGCGAGGCGAGGGCAGGTGAGGTAGTACATCGTCGGGAACGGCGTGCCGTCGGGCAGCCGCGGCTCGGTCTGGACGACGTCGGGATCGCCGCAGGCGCACCGGTGCGCGACACCACGGACCCCGCGCGGCTCGCGCCCGAGCTGTCTGCGTACGACAGCAAGGTCGTCCGGGGTCGGCGCCGGGTGCTGGGTCATGCGGCCGAGATCACTTGGGGGCGTTGGGACGCACGGCGACACCAGAACGTGCGGGAGCACCCGCCGAGTCCGTGGTGCTCACCGCGGCCCACAGCGAGGCATACCACGACACGACCGGAGCGACCGTGAGCTTGGTGGCGGGCGCGGGTGCCTCGGACGGGTCGAGCACGACGTAGCCCACCTCGCCCGGCAGTACATAGTGCAGCCGCTCGCGGACGAGGGACGTGACATAGGCCGGGTCCTGAAGACGTTCCTCGCGCACGGCGAGCGCGTCGACGCGCGACTGCGCCGCCGCGTTGTCGGCGCGCAGGGCGTTGATCTCGGCCCGCTGCCTGAGCACCGCGCGTGCCGGCACCGCGAGCGTGAACACCAGCAACGCCAGCACGATCGCGAGCACGACGGCTCGACCGGTGAGGCTCGGACGGTCGCGCAGTGCGGCCATGCGGGCGGTGGCAGTCGCACGGGTCGACGTGGAGCCGCCCGATCCTTGGCCGGTCGAGCGACGTGACGACCCGGTGGTGCGCGAGGCCGTCGAACCCGAGGACGGACGCGTCAACGGACCGCGGCGCGCCGTCTGGCGCTCCCCGGCCCGCTGCGACGGTCCGCTCACGGGTGTCCCGAGCCTCAGCCGTGGAAGCGCGGGAAGGCGCCGCGACCAGCGAAGCGAGCAGCGTCGTCGAGCTCTTCCTCGATGCGCAGCAGCTGGTTGTACTTCGCGACGCGCTCGGAGCGGGCGGGGGCTCCGGTCTTGATCTGGCCGCAGTCTGTGGCGACGGCGAGGTCGGCGATGGTGACGTCCTCGGTCTCGCCCGACCTGTGGCTCATCATGCAGCGGTAGCCGTTACGGTGGGCCATCGCGACAGCATCGAGCGTCTCGGTGAGCGAGCCGATCTGGTTTACCTTGACCAGGAGTGCGTTGGCGGTCGCCGCATCGATGCCGCGCTGCAGGCGCTCGGGGTTGGTGACGAAGAGGTCGTCGCCGACGATCTGCACCTGGTGGCCGATGGCGTCGGTGAGCGTCTTCCAACCCTCCCAGTCGTCCTCGTTGAGCGGGTCCTCGATCGAGACGAGCGGATAGTCGGCGACGAGCGCGGCATAGTAGGCCGACATCTCCTCGGCGGTCTTCGAGGTCTTCTCGAAGGTGTAGACGCCGTCGTGGAAGAACTCGCTCGCCGCGACGTCGAGCGCGAGACCGAAGTCGCGGCCGAGGGTGAAGCCGGCGTCGTCGATCGCCTTCGAGATGAGATCGAGCGCGGCGCGGTTGCTGGGCAGGTTGGGGGCGAAGCCACCCTCGTCGCCGAGTCCGGTGGACAGGCCTTCCTTCTTCAGCACCGCCTTGAGCGCGTGGTAGACCTCCGCGCCCCAGCGCAGTGCCTCACGGAAGCTCTCGGCACCGATCGGCGCGATCATGAACTCCTGGATGTCGACGTCGGAGTCGGCGTGCGACCCGCCGTTGAGGATGTTCATCATCGGGACCGGGAGCACGTGGGCGTTGGGACCGCCGACGTAACGGAACAGCGGGAGGCCCGAGGCGTCCGCGGCGGCCTTGGCGACGGCGAGCGAGACGCCGAGGATCGCGTTGGCGCCGAGGCGCTCCTTGTTGGGCGTGCCGTCGAGGTCGATCATCACCTGGTCGATGAGGCGCTGCTCGGTGGCGTCGAATCCCATGATCTCCGGGCCGATCTCGTCCTCGACCGCGAGCACGGCGCGCTCGACGCCCTTGCCGCCGTAGCGGTCGCCGCCGTCGCGCAGCTCGACGGCCTCGAAGGCACCGGTGGAGGCGCCCGAGGGCACTGCGGCGCGCGCGACGGTACCGTCGTCGAGACCGACCTCCACCTCGACGGTCGGGTTGCCACGGGAGTCGAGGATCTCGCGGGCGATGACGGCGTCGATGCTGGCCACAGATAGCTCCGGGGGTGCGTGATCGGTCGAGATTTGAGTCCGAGCCTATCGGCCGGGATGGGTGGGTCGCCGCACCGGCGTGCGCGCGGGCGGTTCGAGGCGCACCCTGGAGGCACTATGACCGCGGACCAGCTGCCCACTCACTCAACCGACGCCGCCCCCACCCACGCGAGAGTCTCCGGGCCGAGCCTCCCGCGCACCGGCATCCGGAGCGGTTTCACGCCGATGGAGTCGCTCGACCGCAGCACCCCCGACCCGGGCTACTTCGGTCCTGACTCCGTGTCGTGGCGCCTGCACCACGACCCGTCGTCGGTGCTCGGTGGCATCCGGGCGCTCGCGTTGGAGGCGCTGCACCCTGAGGTCATGCTGGCCTTCGCCGCCGTGACGACGTCGAGCGACGACTCGTGGGGACGCCTCTCGCGCACCGGTCGCTATCTCAACGCCGTCACCTTTGGCACCACCGCCGAGGCCGACGCCGCGTCGGCGCGGGTACGTCGTATCCACTCCTCCCTCAAGCTCGACCGTCCGGAGTGGCTGCTCTGGGTGCACGCGACCGCCGTCGACTCGTGGCTCGTCGCCAACCGTCGTTCAGGTGCACCGGTGTCCGACGAGGACGCCGACCGCTACGTCGCCGAGCAGGTCACCGCCGCACGTCTGCTGGCGTGCGACGTCGACATGGTGCCCACCTCGGTCGCGGAGCTCGAGGCGTATCTCGCGCTGGTGCGACCCGAGCTCGAGTGCACACCCGAGGGCCGAGAAGCCGTGCGGGGACTGCTGTTTCCGCCCATGGCGCCGAAGGTGCAGTGGCTGACGCCAGCCCGGCCCGCCTGGACGCTGCTCGCCGTCACCGGAGTCGCGCTGCTCCCCCGCTGGGCGAGGCGGATGTTCGCGATGCCCGGCCTCCCCACCACCGACCTCCAGGCCAGCCTCACCGCGCGGGGACTCCGCACCGCGCTCAGCGCGCTGCCCGAGTCACGCCGTACCAATCCCCACCTCGCCGCCGCCCGGATCCGCCTCAACCTCACCGACGCCGCCCTCAGCGCCTAACCCGGGCGTCCCGCCTCAGCCAGGCATCATCCGCGCAGCATCCGGCGCGTGATCTTGGTCGTGTGGCTGCTACCCAGCGTGAGAAACAGCCATCCGACCAAGATCACGCCAGGTCAGGGGTGCCGCGTCAGGGGTGCTGGGTCAGGCGTGGCGCCGGGGGTGGTGATGTCGAGGATGTTGGCGGCGATGCGGTCGACGATGCCGCCGCGCATGGCGGAGCCTGCAGTGCTCTCGGGCTTGCGGGCCGCCTGGTCGCGGAAGCACGCGGTGAACTCCTGGGGGAGAGTCAGGCGCGGGATCTGCGCGACGACGTCGGTGCGCAGCTCGGGCGACCACCAGCCGGGGTTGCCGCCGGAGATGTCGAGACCGGTCGCGATCTCGAGGAGAAATCCCTCCGCATCCTCGGTGACGTCGACGGAGTCCCACATGTGGCGTACGACGATCTCCGCCGCGCGCTGACGGCGCTCGATGGGCCAGCCGGCACCGGCGCCGAACACCCACGCGACATGACCGCCAGCCTCCTCGAACGGCACGGTGACGTTGTCGAACTCCCGGACGAGCCCGATGTCGTGCAGCATCGCGGAGACGTAGAGCAGCTCGTCGTCGTAAGCGATGCCGTTGTCGATCGCGTACGCAGCCGCCCAGACGAACGAGCGACGGCAGTGGTTGACCAGCGCCGGAGAGCTGTAGGCGATGCACACCTCGAGCGCGGTCGCGGCGGCCAGGGTCTCGGGATGGGGGACGTCGGTGAGGAGCATGCGTGGAGTCTGCCCCAGCCTCCGGGAGTCAGACGGGGGGTTCGCCGTACTTGTTCTTGCCGGCGTTGCCGGGGAGCAGACAGAGCACCAGGACGATGAGGGCGAGCAGTGGCACGGGCAGCAGCAGCGCCCACCAGCCGCTGCGCTCGGTGTCGTGCAGCCGTCGCACGGTGACCGCGACGGCCGGGACGAGGAGCACCAGATCACCGACGAGCAGCACGAGCGAGACGCCTAGCATGATCGCGCCAAGAGCCGTCGCCTGGCCGTTGGGAGTCGCAATGCCGACCACTGCGGCACAGGCATAGAGCGCACCCCAGACCAGCACCTGGAAGAGCACGAACCACCAGTACTCCGCCCACGACGCCCGGCCCGTCACCACGGTGAACTGCTGCAGCGCGCGAAGGACGGCACCGCTGAAGGTCATCCGGGTCGGTACGCTCGAGGAGTCAGACATGCGTCACACCCCCAGCAGCGCGTGCAGGTGCCGCGGCGGCGGTGACCCGTGCGCGAGGATGGCATCGTGCACCTGACGGTCGGTCCACGACGGGTTCGCGGCACGCAGGTCGCCGATCACGTCACGGACCCCGAGATAGCCGACGTAGTAGGTCGCGAGCTGCGTCGAGGTCAACAGCGCGCGGCGCCACTTGCCCACGGCCTCACCCTCTTCCTGGTGACCGCGAGACTGCATGAGGCGCATGCCTTCCTCCTCCGTCATCCCGCGTGAGTGCACGCGCACGTCGAGCACGGCGTTGATCGTCATCCGCAGCTGCATCTTCAGCTGCTGCAGTCGAATCGCGAGGGCGGCCCGCTCCGGGTCCGGTGCTCCGGGCGGCGCATAGCCGCGCTCGACCATGAGCTCCTCGGCATAGACAGCCCAACCCTCGGCGAAAACGCCGCTGCGCAACGCGGTGCGCACCCGCGTCGTCGCGCGCATCCGGTTGCTGTGGCCGAGCTGCAGCACGTGACCCGGCATTGCCTCGTGCACGCTGAGGTTGTGCAGCATGTGCGCGTTGTACTCGCGGTAGAACGACGCGACGCGTTCGGGCGTCCAGTCCTGTGGCGTGGGCGATACCGCGAAGAAGGTCGGGAGGTCGACGGTCTCGAGCGGCCCCGGCGCGTCGCAGTAGGCGACAGCGACGCCGCGATGGATCTCAGGCATCACGATGATCTCGACCGGGTCGTCATAGACCGTGACGAGGTCGTGGTCGATGACGAAGGCGCGAGTCGCGTCGTAGGCCTCGCGACAGAGCGGCAGGACGGTCGAGTCGTCGACGTGACCGTCCGCCGCGACGGCCGAGAGGGCACGGCGTACGAGCACGCCGGCATCGTCAGGCGGCGGCACCGCCTCGCCGAGGTAGGCGGCGGCGGCACGGGCGATGTCGCCCTCGATGCGTGCGAGGTCACCCTCGGCGCGGTGCAGGACGTCGTCAGGCGTGAGGTTGCCGTCGAGCGTCGACCAGAGCTTCGCGGCGTACTTCTCCTCGCCGAGACGGGGGTCTCGCGTCGCGAGGTCGGAGTCGAGCCGGTCCTGCAGCCACCCGATGTGCGCCTCGAGCGCCCCGAGCGCCTCACCTCGTACGGCGTCGACAGCGCGTCGCATCGTCGGCGCGCGATCGAGCTCGCCCTCGATCTGCGTGGTGATCATCGTGGCCGCCCCCCGGAACTGCCCGATCGCCGTCTCCACGTGCACCCGCGGCATGTCGCCGAGGGTCTCGCGCGCCACCGCGAGGGATTCGGGGATCGCGCGCAGCCGACCCGCCACCGAGCCGAGTCGCTCCTCGAGCGGCGCGAAGTCACGCGCGAGGAGCAGGTCGATCGCGGTCCCCGGGTTGGCGACGAGCGGATCCCAGGTGCGTTCGCGCAAGGTCTCGAGCGCGAACCGGTCGCTCGCGAGGCGGGCCCTGAGGATCTCGAGATCGACCGCCGAGGCGGTTCCGAGCGCCAGGTCGTCGATCTGGTCGACTGAGGAGAGCGCGTGGTCGACGGTGCTCAGCGACTCCTCGACGCCCTCGTCGCTGAGGTCGGGCAGCCGGTCGTCGAATCGATGGTCACCCAGCCAGGTCGCAGCGACCGGATCGCGCGCCAGCAGACCGTCGAGGATGTGGTCGGTGAGCGCGGCAAAGGTCTGCTCGGCCTCACCGCTGCTGTCGTCGAAGTCCCACTCCTGCGTCACCCCGTGACGCTACCGCGAGCACGCGCCCCCAGCACCCAGCCGCCAGTCCTCGAGTTACTGCCCGAATCGCGGGTTCCAGCGCCCACAACACAGGATTCGGGCAGCAACTCGAGTCAGGGGGTGAGGCCTTCGGCGCGGCGGACTGCCGCTCGGAAGGTGCGGATCGAGGCTCGCAGCTGCTGCTCGGCGTCGAGATCAGTGGCACCCAGACGGTCGACGAGTGCCAGGAGGAGGTCGCCCACGTCGCCGTCGACCGCTTCCAGGGCGCGCTCGGCCGCAGCGTCGACCTCGGCTGCCACCGTCTCGATCCTGTCGACGTCCGCCGTACGACGGAGCAGCTTCGCGGCCAGCACGAGTGCGGGCAGCGAGGTCGGGATGCCGTCGGTGACCGACTCGCGGCCCTTCTCAGCGGCCTTGAGCGCCTTCCACGTGACCTCGACCTGCTCCGCGGTCGATGCGTCGCCGTCGGCGAACACGTGCGGGTGCCGGCTGATCAGCTTGCGCGTGATGCCGTCTGCCACGTCGTCGATGTCCCAGGGCGCGTCATGCTCCTGCGCGATGCGGGCGTGGAACATCACCTGCAGGAGTACGTCACCGAGCTCCTCGCGCAGCTCGTCGTCATGGGCGGTCTCGATCGCCTCGACCGCCTCGTAGGCCTCCTCGACGAGGTACTCCACGAGCGACTCGTGCGTCTGCTTCGCGTCCCACGGACACCCACCCGGTGAGCGCAGCCGGTCCATGACCGCCACGAGGTCGAGCAGGTGCGCTCCCGGGAGGTCGCTCGACCCGTGCACCACGTCGGCGTCGGCGTCGGCGGGCACCTCTCCAGGCTCGAGGAGCCAGACCGAGAGACCCTCTGCGACAGCCACATCCGAGAATGACCCTGGGACAGCACGAGCGCGTACGTCGTTCGCCGCGAGCTCGGGCAGCAGGGGATGCTCAGCGTCGGCACACAGCACCTCGTCGGCCGAGCGCAGCAGCGCCCAGGCTGCACCCGTGAGCAGTCCCGGTGCGACGCGCGGCGTCGTCGCGAGCAGCACGAGACGACCCAGCACTGGGATGACCTCGACGACGGCTACGGCGTGGTGGCCGCGGCCGTCGCGGCCTGCGACGGGGACAGGGTGAGGTCGTTGGGCAGGTCACCGATGGTGCTTGCCTTGAACGACCAGGTGCCGAAGCGAGGTGCGATCTCGACGCCCATCTGCTGGCCCAGCGGGCCGAGGTAGGCGTTGAGCTTCTCCGACTGCACCACTGCGTCGCCACCGGGGGCAAGCTTCTTGGTGAGCTCCTGCGTCACGAGGACGTCGTGGGCGAACTGGCTGATGTCGCTCGTGGGGACATAGGACTTGGTGGCCAGCGCCTGCTGGAACTTCACCGGGTCACCGGCGAACCCGTCCTTGATGGTCGACGCGATGAGGTCGTCGACCTGTGCCTGCGTGACCACGATGCCCTGACGGGCTGCCGCCTCGTCGAGCAGGATGTGCCGGGTGAGCCGGTTGACGGTCGCCCGGGTGACTGCGGACTGGTCGAGTGCTGCGGCGTTGTCCGGGCCGGCCGCGGTGCGGACGCCATCGACGGCGGTCACCACCTCGGAGTCCCGGATGCTCGTGCCACCGATGACGGAGGCAGCCCCTGCCTGGTTGCCGCAGCCACTGAGGGCGAGGACCACGACAGCAGCCGTTGCGGCACATGCGATCCGGCGGGTGGGCTTCACGGGCGGGCCTCTCGGGTCATCGGGCGGTCACCGGCTCGACGAGCACGGCGTCCGCGAGGTCGCGCAACCAGTCGAGCAGAGCGGTGTCGCGGACCGGCTGTCCGCCCACGCGGGCGGTCATCGGACGTGGCACGAGGATCGTACGGGTCGCCGGCTTGATGAGGCTTCCCGGGTAGAGCCGCGCAAGGCGCATCGCACGGGAATCCGGGAGCTCGACCGGCGTGAGCCGGATGAAGCTGCCCTGTGCGACCACCTCGGACACGCCGACCCGGCGGGCGTGGATCCGGAAGCGTGCGACGGCCAGCAGGTTGGCGACCGGCTCCGGGAGCTGGCCGTAGCGGTCGAGCAGCTCCTCCTCCACCCCGATCACGTCCTCGGCGGTGACGGACGCGGCGAGGCGCTTGTAGGCCTCGAGCCGTAGCCGCTCCTCCGCGACGTAGTCGTGCGGTATGTGGGCGTCGATCGGGATCTCGACCTTGATGTCACCGAGCTCCTCCGCCTCACCCGACCCCCCCTGGCGGTATTCGGCCACGGCTTCCCCGACCAGACGGACGTAGAGGTCGAAGCCGACGTCGGCGATGTGACCGCTCTGCTCGCCGCCGAGCAGGTTGCCGGCACCACGGATCTCGAGGTCCTTCATCGCGACCGCCATGCCGGAACCGAGATCGGTGTTGGCGGCGATCGTCGCGAGCCGGTCGTGCGCGGTCTCGGTCAGCGGCTTCTCGGGCGGATAGAGGAAATATGCATAGCCACGCTCACGACTGCGCCCGACGCGACCGCGCAGCTGGTGCAGCTGGGAGAGCCCGAACATGTCCGCGCGGTCGAGGATGAGGGTGTTGGCATTCGGGATGTCGAGACCGCTCTCGACGATGGTCGTCGAGACGAGGACGTCGAACTCCTTCTCCCAGAAGTCGACGATGACCTGCTCGAGTGCGTGCTCGTTCATCTGACCGTGCGCTGTCTGCACCCGGGCTTCGGGCACGAGCTCGCGGATCTTGTGCGCGACCCGGTCGATCGACTCGACCCGGTTGTGCACGAAGAAGACCTGGCCGTCACGGAGCAGCTCGCGGCGGATCGCGGCGGCGACCTGGCGCTCCTCGTACGGACCGACGAACGTGAGCACCGGGTGCCGCTCCTCGGGCGGCGTCTGGATCGTCGACATCTCGCGGATCCCGGTGACTGCCATCTCGAGCGTGCGCGGGATCGGCGTCGCCGACATGGTGAGGAAGTCGACGTTGGTGCGCAATGCCTTGAGATGCTCCTTGTGCTCCACGCCGAAACGCTGCTCCTCGTCGACGATGACGAGGCCGAGGTCCTTGAAGCGCACCTCGCTGCTGAAGAGCCGGTGGGTGCCGATGACGACGTCTATGGAGCCCGCGACGATGCCCTCGATGACCGCCTTGGCCTCCTTGTCGGTCTGGAAGCGTGACAGGGCGGCGACCTTGACGGGAAAGGCGGCGTATCTCTCCGAGAACGTCGACATGTGCTGCTGCACAAGGAGGGTTGTGGGCACGAGGATAGCGACCTGCTTGCCGTCCTGCACCGCCTTGAACGCAGCGCGTACGGCGATCTCGGTCTTGCCGTAGCCCACGTCGCCGCAGATGAGGCGGTCCATGGGGACGAGGTTCTCCATATCGGTCTTGACCTCGTCGATGCACGAGAGCTGGTCGGGCGTCTCGTTGTAGGGGAACGCATTCTCGAGCTCGCGCTGCCACACGGTGTCAGCGGAGAACGCGAATCCCTTGCTCGACATCCGCGCGGCATAGAGCCGGATCAGCTCGCCGGCGATCTGCCGAACCGCTTTGCGCGCCTTGGCCTTCGTCTTGGTCCAGTCCGAGCCGCCGAGCCGGTGCAGCGACGGCGACTCGCCACCGACATAGCGCGTGACCTGGTCGAGCTGGTCGGTGGGAACGTAGAGCCGGTCACCGGGTTGCCCGCGCTTGGCGGGGGCGTACTCCACGACGAGGTATTCACGGGTCGCACCGGCGACGGTGCGCTTCACCATCTCGACGTACTTGCCCACTCCGTGCTGTTCGTGGACGACGTAGTCACCGGTCTTGAGCTGCAGCGGGTCGATGGTCTGGCGACGCCGCGTCGGCATGCGGCGGTTGTCGCGCGTGGTCGACTTCTGGCCGATCAGGTCGGTCTCGGTGAGCACGGCGAGCCGCAGGCCGGGTGCGACGAAACCGTGCTCGAGTCCACCAGTGACGACCGAGACGACACCCGGCTCCGGCGGGCTGTCGAGGGTCCCGACGAGTCGCACGGCCAGGCCTTCGGACCGCGCCGACTCGGCTACGCGCTCGGCGGTGCCGTGCCCAGCCGTGACGAGCACGACCGACCACCGTTCGCGCAGCCACTGCGACATCTGCGCGAACGCGCGCGATGTCTCGCCGCGATAGGTCTCGGCGGCGCGCACCTCCGGCGACAGCCGGTCGATCGCGTCGGGGTCGAGCGAGACGAGGCCGTCGGACATGTCGCCTCCGAACGGCGACAGCCCCCACCACGGGATGAGCCGCTCGAGCGCCGCCTGGCGCACGTCACCCACAGAGCGGTAGGCCGCTGCCTGCAGGTCGATCGGCGTGACGTTGCCGGCGGCCGCGTTGTGCCACGACGCCTCGAGGAACTCCTGGCTCGTCGCGACCAGGTCGTGGGCTCGCGTACGCACCCGCTCGGGATCGCACACCACGACGAGCGAGCCCTCGGGAAGCAGGTCGACGAGCAGCTCCATGCCGTCGGCGAGAACCGGGGCGAGCGCCTCCATGCCTTCCACGCCAGTGCCGTCGGCGAGCTTGTCGAGGATGTCGATGAGCTCGGGGTGGTCGGTGATCAGCGCCTTGGCGCGTGCCCGCACCTCGTCGGTGAGCAGCAGCTCACGACACGCCGGTGCCCACAGCCCGCGCTCTGCCACCTCGAGGGAGCGCTGGTCGACAACCTTGAAATAGCGGATCTCCTCGACCGTGTCGCCCCAGAACTCGAGGCGCACGGGGTGCTCCTCCGTGGGCGGGAAGACATCGAGGATGCCGCCGCGTACGGCGAACTGCCCGCGCTTGTCGACGAGGTCGGTGCGCGTGTAGGCCGCTCCGGCGAGGCGGCGTACGAGGTCCTCCATCGACACGTCGTCGCCCTGGTGCACCTGCACCGGCTCGAGGTCGCCGAGGCCCTTCACCAGCGGCTGGAGCACCGCGCGGATCGGCGCCACGAGCACGCGCACCGGGCCGGGCTCGGCGTCGTCGGGATGGGCCAGGCGTCGCAGCACTCCGAGGCGGCGACCGACCGTGTCGCTCGACGGGCTGAGCCGCTCGTGCGGCAGCGTCTCCCAGGCGGGGAACTCCGCGACGACGTCGGTCGGCAGCAGGCTCTCGTGTGCTGCGGCCAGATCCTCGGCGTCGCGAGCCGTGGCGGTGACGGCGAGCACGACCCGCCCGGTGGCCTGCTCGGCTGCGACGGCACCGACGACGAGCGGGTAGAGCGCGGACGAGGTCGTGAGGTCAAGCGCCTCGGTGGCGTGCACGGTGCCGGTCAGGCGGGCCCGGCGGACGGCCTCGGCGACAGCAGGCTCGGCTACGACCGCGTCGAGGAGTCCGTGCAGCGTGGGCGCCATGCACATGCCTTCCGGTGGGCGGTGACTCGTGGGGACGATCTGCGAGGGCGGCAGCACGACGAGAGCCCCGCACCTCGTGAGAGGGCGGGGTCGGCGTCCAGCACCACCTGCGATCCTACGCCCGATCCCAACCCACCAACACTCGCGTGATCTTGGTCGTATGGCTGTTAAACAACCCCGGAAACCACCGCACGACCAAGATCACGCGAGGTCTGGGGTCTGGGGGGTCAGGGGAGGTGGAGGGCTGTGCGCACGGCGGTGGCGAGGGCGGGGACGGCCATGACGACTCCTGGCTGCACCGGCGGACGCAGGTTGAGAGGCAGCGGCGATCCGTCAGGCGACGAGCACCACAGGCCACGGTGCTCGGCGACGGCGAGCGGCGCAGCGAGGTCCCAGTCGCGAAATCCCGTGTCGTGCAGATAGATCTCCGCGCGGCCGGCGAAGAGCTCCGCAGCCTTGGCGCCCACCGACCCCACCGCGATCGCCTCGACCGTCACGCCGACGTGACCTTCCTCGGCGATCAGCGACGTGAGGTGCGCGATGACCTCGTCGAGGTCGGCCGGACGCCGCGATCGCGAGACGACGATGCGTACGCCGCGGTCCAGCGGCAGACCGGAGTAGGACGGGACCTCGTCGAGCACGGAGTAGGTGCGGCCCGACGCCGGGAGGTCGACGGTGCCCGCGGTGAGCCGGCCGTCGTCGTGCCAGAGCGCGATGTGCACGGCGAAGTCGTCGCGGCCCTGGCCGTACTCCCACGTGCCGTCGAGCGGGTCGACGATCCACACGCGCCGCGCCGTCATCCGCGCGATGTCGTCGACGCCCTCTTCCGAGAGCACGACGTCGTCGGGACGCTCGTCGGTGAGCCGACGCAGGATCAGCAGGTGCGCCTCGCGATCGGCCGTGTCGCGCAGGGACTTCGCGCGATCGCGATCCGCTGGGTCGAGGTCACCGAAGGAGCGGCGTACGTCGAGGAGCAGCGCCCCCGCCTCGCGCGCGACGTCACGCGACAGCTCAGCGTCGGCACGGTCACCCACGGCGCTCATGTGTTGTAGCGGTTCTGTGCGCGCTCGAGACCCTCGGCGACGAGCAGCTCCACGGAGTCTGCCGCGTCGGAGATGAGCAGCTCGAGCTCCTTGCGCTCGACCGACGACCACGGCTTGAGGACGAACTCGGCCGGGTCCTGCCGCCCGGGTGGGCGACCGATCCCGACACGTACGCGGAAGTAGTCACCGGAGCCGGCCGAGCGCCGGATCGACTTGAGCCCGTTGTGGCCGTTGTCGCCGCCACCGAGCTTGAGCCGCAGGCTGGCGAACGGGATGTCGAGCTCGTCGTGGATCACGACGAGGTGCGCGAGCGGGACTTTGTAGAAGGCGAGCAGCCCCGTGACCGGACCACCGGACTCGTTCATGTACGTCGTCGGCTTGGCGAGCACCGCTCGCTGGCCCTGCACGCGCTCCTCGGCCACGTGCGCCCGCGTGCGCTTGTGCGTCGCGAACTTCCCGCGTGCTCGCGTCGCGAGCTCCTCGACCACGAGGTAGCCGACGTTGTGGCGGGTGTCGGAGTACTCCGACCCCGGGTTGCCCAGGCCCACGACGAGCCAGGGGGCGGTGTCGGTGCTCACGAGGGTGATCATCCCCCACCCGCGCCGTGGGTGCCTGCACGGTGCATGTGCCGGACCTGACGAGCGCCCCGTCGCATACCCCCCAGGGTTATTATCTCTCCTGTCACATCAGCCGGATCGGCGAGCAACGCCGCCGTGGGCACGAGCAGGATCTGGTGCTGTAGGAGCCAACGGCCCACAGCTCCCGGTCGACGACCCTGGGGCAGTCCCGCCCCGAGCCCGCGGTCGGATGCCCGGCCGAGGAGTTGCGATGCGCAACCTGGTCATCCTGGGCGGCGGGACCGCAGGGACCAGCACCGCCAACAAGCTGCGCAAACGCCGGGCGTCACGCCGCGACCGGACCAGACCCCGGGCATGGGCGACGAGGGCTCCTGGTACACCGACGTCTTCGACTTCTACACCCATGAAGGCGCGACCGCGCTCGCCGCCAAGCTCAGGGACTGGAAGGGCGGGCGCCTCGTCGTCGAGGTCGTCGAGATGCCCATCAAGTGCCCGGTGGCGCCTCTGGAGTTCGCCTTCCTCGCGGAGGCGTGGTTCACCGAGCACGGCATGCGCGACAAGGTCGAGATCACCTACGTCACCCCCCTGTCGTCGGCGTTCACCAAGCCGATCTGCTCCGAACGATTCGGGCACCTGCTCTCCGACCGGGGCATCGCGCTCGAGCCCGACTTCATGCTCGAGCGCGTCGATACCGACGCGAAGGCGATCGTGTCGTTCGACGAGCGGGAGATCCCCTACGACCTGCTCGTCACCGTGCCGCTCAACATGGGTGCCGACTACTTCCCACGTTCCGGGCTCGGCAACGAGCTCAACCTCGTACCCGTCGACAAGCACACCCTGATGTCGAAGAAGTACGACACGATCTTCGCCCTCGGCGACTCCAACGACATCCCGGCGTCGAAGGCCGGCTCGGTGGCGCACTTCGAGATCGAGGTGTTCGCGGAGAACTTCCTCGAGCACATCGCCGGCTCCCCCCTGACCGGGTCGTTCGACGGGCACGCCAACTGCTTCATCGAGACCGGCTACGGCAAGGCCATGCTCATCGACTTCAACTACGACACCGAGCCGCTGCCGGGCAAGTTCCCGGTGCCGGGCGTCGGACCGATGAGCCTGCTCAAGGAGACCAGGCTCAACCACCTGGGAAAGCTGGCGTTCCGTTGGGCCTACTGGAACGTCCTCATGCCAGGACGACCGATGCCCATCGGCTCGGAGATGTCGATGGTCGGCAAGCACCGGCCGGTCGCGACGTCGTCCGTGTCCTGATCCGCACCCCAGCCCCTGCACCTCGAGGAGAGCACGCCATGCCTGTCACCACCATCGACGGCAACGAGATCCACGTCGACGACGAGGGCTTCCTCACCGTCTACGACGAGTGGGACGAGACCCTCGCTACGTCTCTCGCCGCCGCCATCGGCATCGAGCTGACCGACGACTCGTGGGGCCCGATCCGCTTCATGCGCGCTGACTTCACGTCCGAGGGACACATCCCGACCCTGCGGCGCGTCGCGACGGTCGGGGGATTCGACACGAAGGGCCTCTTCGCGCTCTTCCCGAAGAAGCCCGCCAAGAAGATGGCCTACATCGCCGGGCTGCCCAAGCCGGCCGGTTGCGTCTGAGCCGCGACCCGCTGTCGCCGTATGCCTTCCCACATCTCCCCACTCGGCAAGGACGTGTTTCCATGACCACAACGCAGGACGCCATCGTCCCTCGGTTCGACGACGAGGAGGAGACCGGTCGCACGCTCGCCATCATCTGCTCCAAGGGCAATATCGACATGGCCTACCCCGGGCTCATCCTCGCCAACGCCGCCCTCGGTGAAGGCGTGACGGTGCATCTGTTCTTCACGTTCTGGGGCTTCAACATGATCATCAAGTCGCGGATGAACGACCTGAAGTTCAGCCCGAGAGGCAGCACCGCGATGCACATGCCGATCGGCGACGTACGCATCCCGCAGGCCCTGGCGCCGCTGCCGGGCATGCAGCCGATGGCCACCCACATGCTCAAGAAGCAGATTGCCGACCTCGGTGTGCCCGACGTGCCCGACTTCCTCGAGCACATCGTCGCCAGCGGCGGCAAGCTCTGGGCCTGCAAGATGAGCGCCGACATGAACCACGTGACGACGGACGACCTCTACGACGGCGTCGAGGCCATCATCAACGCCTCCGACTTCATCGAGCTGACCGCAGGCGCGCAGCTGCTGTTCCTCTGATCACGGCGCAGGGCGTGGTCCGCCACGAACCCGCCGTGGGAGAGCAGCGCTGTCAGCACCCGGCTCCTACACCCCCTGCTCCGGACAGGCGCGGCCGGTGAGATGAACGAACGACGGAGCCCATTCCTCGGGGGAACGGGCTCCGTCGTGGTGTTCGCGTCTGGCCACCGCATACGCGGTGCGCGGTGACCGGTTGCCGGTCGAGCTGGTGGTCCGTCGAGCCGGCCGCCGGTCGAGCTGGTCGTCGGCCGTGAGGCAACGAGCGGTCAGGCATCGGCCTCGGCGGGCTCGGGGCTGACCTCGATGCCGTCGGCCTCGTTGTGCAGCTCGAGGTCCATGTCGGGCGCATCCAGCGCGGCGACGAGCTCGGCCTCGTGCGCGGCCTCCGCAGCAGCCTCGGCTGCGATACCGGCCTCGACGCGCTCGGTGGCCTCAGCGGCCGTGATGAGGACGAGGTCGATGTGCTCGAGGATGCGACGGACCGGATCGCGCTGGACGTCGCGCGGGGCGACCAGGAGCGTCTTGCCCTCGATGGTGACCTCGAGCACGAGGCCCGGGTGGCGCAGCGCGAGGGTGAGCTCGTGCGTGGGGAGCGAGACGTGCTGGGGCTCCTTGCCCTGCCCGTAGACGACCGCGGGGACGCGTCCCTCGCGGCGGGTCCGACGGGCCGCGCCCTTGCCGAAGTCCGAGCGGGACACCGCGGTGATGCTGACCTGAGCCACAACTACTCCTACGTCTTTCGTCCGCCGGTGCGCGTGAGGTCGCCCGGTCGGTCTGGTCTGGGTGCCACGCCTCGCAGCGGGGCCGTACGGACGGGTGCCGCGCCTCGCGGCGGGGGCGGTCGGCGCCTCGGCAGATCAGACTGCGGGCACGCGTCACCGCGCGTTCCGAGTCGATCACGGTCCGCCTCACGGGCTACAACGTCCTGCCGAAACAGGTCGACCCGATCCGCGCACCCTCGCCGGGGAGCCCCCAGAGTCTAGGCCACCCAGCGACCCATCCCCAACCACCAGGGACCCCCGAGCTCGCGTGATCTTGGTCGTGTGGTCGCTACCCGGGGCGGGAGACAGCCGCTGGACCAAGATCACGCCAGGTGGGCGGGATGCGTCAGACGCGGTCGCCCTCGAACATGGAGGTGACTGAGCCGTCGGTGAAGACTTCTTGGATGGCACGGGCGATGAGGGGGGCGACCGGGAGGACGGTCAGCTTGGGGAAGCGGCGGTCGTCGGGGATCGGCAGGGTGTCGGTGACGATGACCTCGCTCACCCGGCTGCCGCTGAACCGCTCGACCGCGGGGCCCGACAGGATCGCGTGGGTCGCAGCGACGACGACATCCTTGGCGCCGTTGTCGAACAGCGCCTCGGCCGCCTTCACGATCGTGCCGCCGGTGTCGATCATGTCGTCGATGAGCACGCAGATGCGGCCCTCGACCGCGCCGACGACCTCCTGCACCTTGGCCTCGTTGGGCACGTCGGGGTCGCGACGCTTGTGGATGATCGCCAGCGGGGCACCGAGCAGGTCGGTCCAGCGCTCAGCGACGCGGACCCGGCCGGCGTCCGGCGACACGACGGTGATGAGGTTGCGGTCCTCGACCGTGGCAGCGACGTACTTCACCAGCAGCGGCAGGGCGAAGAGGTGGTCGACCGGGCCGTCGAAGAAGCCCTGGATCTGCGCGGTGTGCAGGTCGACGGCCATCAGTCGGTCGGCGCCGGCGGTACGGAACAGGTCGGCGATGAGGCGCGCCGAGATGGGCTCGCGACCGCGGTGCTTCTTGTCCTGCCGGGCATAGCCGTAGAACGGCATGACCACCGTGATCCGCTTGGCCGACGCCCGCTTGAGCGCGTCGACCATGAGCAGCTGCTCCATGATCCACTTGTTGATCGGCTCGCAGTGGCTCTGCAGGACGAAGGCGTCGCACCCACGCACCGACTCCTCGAACCGCACGAAGATCTCGCCGTTCGCGAAGTCGTAGGCCTGGGTGTCGACCATGTCGACACCCAGCTCCTTGGCCACGTGCTGGGCCAGCTCGGGGTGCGAACGACCCGCGATGAGCACGAGCCGCTTCTGGCTGGTCTGGACGATGCCGGTCACTGCTGGGTCTCCTCGGGCGTGGCCGTCTCACGGTCGGCGGCTGCCGGACCGGATGGTGTGGGGGACGCCGCACGGGCGGCATCGGCGGAGGACGTGCCGGGGCGCTTGCGCTCGACCCACCCCTCGACATTGCGCTGGCGCGCGCGGCCGACGGCCATCGCGCCGGGGGGTACGTCGTCGACGATCACGGATCCGGCAGCGGTGTAGGCACCGTCCCCGATCGTGACCGGGGCCACGAGCATGGTGTCGCTGCCGATGCGCACGTGGTCGCCGATCACGGTGCGGTGCTTGGCGACGCCGTCGTAGTTCACGACGATCGTGGCCGCGCCGACGTTGGAGCCCTCGCCGATCTCGACGTCGCCGACATAGGACAGGTGCGGCACCTTCGACCCGGCGCCGACGACCGCGTTCTTCGCCTCGACGTACGCGCCGAGCTTGGCCTTCGGGCCGAGCCGGGTGCCCGGGCGGATGTAGGTGAAGGGGCCGACGGTCGCGCCGGGTCCGATCTCGGCGCTCGATCCCTGGGTGCGGACCACGGTGGCGCCCTCGAGGACCACAACGTCGGTGAGTGACGTGTCGGGTCCGACCGTCGCGCCGGCCGAGACGCTCGTCCGCCCGTGCAGACCGGTGTTGCGCTCGATCACCGCATCGGGCTCGAGCGAGACGTCGGCGTCGATCCAGGTGGTCGCGGGATCGACGATCGTCACGCCTTCGCGCATCCAGCGGGTGTTGATGCGGTCACGCAGCACCGCTCGCGCCTTGGCGAGCTGAGCACGGTCGTTGATGCCGAGGATCTCGTCGGGGTCGGCCGCGATGACGGCAGCGACCGCGTGGCCCTGATCGACGTGCAGCCCCAGCACGTCGGTGAGGTATTCCTCGCCCTGTGAGTTGGCGGTCGTGACGCGACCTAGCGCGTCACGCAGCGCAGCAAGGTCGAAGGCGAAGACCCCGCTGTTGATCTCGCACACCACACGCTGCGCGTCGTCGGCGTCCTTCTGCTCGACGATCGCGGTCACGAGGCCCGTCGACGGGTCGCGCAGGATACGGCCGTAGCCATGGGGGTCGTCGAGCACCGCGGTGAGTACGGTCGATGCTGCCTTCTCGGCGGCGTGCACCTCGACGACGCGGTGCAGGGTCTCGCCGGTGAGCAACGGGGTGTCGCCGGCGACGACGAGCAACGGCCCGGTGGCATCGAGAGTCACACCGGCGGCGTCGAGGCAGTCGAGCGCGACACGTACAGCGTGGCCGGTGCCGTTCTGCTGCTCCTGGACCGCAACGATTGCACCGGGAGCGGCCTCGGCCAGGTAGGCACTCACCTGGTCGCGACCGTGGCCGACGACGACCACAAGGTGGTCCGGGTCGAGCGTGGTGACAGCTGCCAGGACGTGCCCGAGGAGGGTGCGACCCGCCACCTCGTGGAGGACCTTAGGGGTCGTCGAACGCATGCGGGTTCCTGCGCCAGCGGCGAGGACGACGACGGCGGACGGGCGCGGGCTGCTCACGCTGGCGGTCTGCTCTCCGGGTGCGGCGGGCGAGGCGCGCTCACGATACCGCCCGTTCACCCGCTCGTGTCCCGCCCTCCCTGATCAGCGGACGATCCCCGCCCCGACCACGGGCCGCGAGCTACATCCTGAATCGCTCGTTTGACCGCTCACAACCGGGGATTCGGGCAGTAACTCGAGTCCTCTCAGGTGGGTCAGGTGGTGAAGAGGGCGCTGTAGGCGTTGAGGGCGGGCTGGCCGCCGAGGTGGGCGTAGAGGACGGTGCTGCCCTTCGGGATCTCGCTCGTGCTCACCAGGTTGATGAGGCCGGCCATCGACTTCCCCTCGTAGACGGGGTCGATGATCATTCCCTCGAGGCTGCCGGTGAGCCGGATCGCGTCGAGGGTCGACTGCACCGGGACGCCGTAGAGGTCACCGGCCCAGCCCCCGAGCACGGTGATCTCGTCGGCGCGCAGGTCGCGCTCCACCCCGATCAGGGCGGCGGTGTTGCGGGCGATGCGCCCGACCTGGTCGCGGGTCTTCTCCAGCGTGGCGGAGGCGTCGATCCCGAGCACCCGGCGCCGGCGTCCGCCGGCTTCCTCGAGCGCCGCGAAGCCGGCGATCATCCCGGCCTGCGTGCTGCCGGTGACCGAGCAGACCACGATCGTGTCGAAGAAGAGGCCGAGGTCGTGCTCCTGCTGCTCGACCTCGTACGCCCAGTTGGCGAAGCCGAGACCGCCGAGCCGGTGGTCGGATGCACCGGCGGGAATGCCGTAGGGCTTCCCGCCCCGAGCGCGTACGTCGTCGAGCGCCCGGGTCCAGCTGTCGCGGAAGCCGATGTCGAAGCCCGCTGGGTCCAGTCGCACCTCGGCGCCCATGATGCGCGACAGCATGATGTTGCCGACCCGGTCGTTGACCGAGTCGGGCCAGTCGACCCACTTCTCGTGCACCAGCACAGCTTTCAGGCCGAGCTTCGCCGCGACAGCGGCGACCTGCCGGGTGTGGTTGGACTGGTAGCCACCGATCGACACGAGCGTGTCGGCCCCCTCGGCGAGCACGTCGGGGACGAAGTACTCCAGCTTGCGCGTCTTGTTGCCACCGTACGCAAGTCCGCTGGCGACGTCCTCGCGCTTGGCCCACACCCGCGCTCCCCCGAGGTGGTCCGACAGCCGCTCCAGCGGATGCACCGGACTCGGCCCGAACGTCAACGGATACCGAGGAAAGTCCGCGATCGACATGAGTGCTCCAGGTCCACGGAAGAGGACGTGAGCCTAGGGGCCGGACACGAGGTGCGGCGAAGCCTCCGGCAGAAGCGGCGGTGTGCGGCAAAGCCCCGGTCGAAGGCCGGGTGTGGAGGCCACAGGCCGACACAGGAGCGGCGACGGCCCCCTTCAGGGGGCCCGAGCCGCGACGGCGCGGAGCCGCCCGGCGACAGAAGCACAGCCGCTTGAAGGCGCACAAACACAGCTCCCGGGGCAGGAATCGAACCTGCGTCGTACCCGCATTCAAAGTGCGGTCGCCCCTGCCAGCAGAGCAACCCGGGAAGGTCAACCACCAGCGTAGGTCCCAG